>NZ_CP032514.1:2117438-2419929 GCF_003606385.1 Actinomyces lilanjuaniae
GACGGCCGCGTAGTTGGCGGCACCTATGGGATCAACCTCCGGAGTGGGGTTAGCCATTGCGAACACAATAGCGTCATCAGCCATGACAGAAAGGTCCTCAGGGTCAAGAAGGTTTCCCGATGACACCCCGATGAACACGTCAGCGCCAACCAGGCCCTCCTTGAGAGTTCCTGTGACCCGACGCGGATTCGTGTTCTCCGCCAGCCACCTGCGATGCTGGTTCATTCCGTCGGTGTCATGCGCCGACAACGCCCCGGTACGGCCGTACCCCACAATATCTGTGGCCCCATGAGCCATGAGCAGCTTGGCGATAGCGCTTCCCGCCGCACCGACGCCCGACAGGACGATGCGTACGTCCTCGATCCTCTTACCCACAACCTTCAGCGCGTTGATCAGCGCTGCTAGGGTCACGATCGCTGTCCCGTGCTGATCGTCGTGGAACACCGGGATATCAAGCTCCTCCCGCAGGCGCTCCTCAATGTCGAAGCACTTGGGGGCCGCAATGTCCTCCAGGTTGATACCGCCGTAGGCGGGCGCAATGGCCTTGACGATGGAGATGATCTCCTCCGGGTCCTTGGTGTCCAGCGCGACCGGCCACGCGTCAACGTTTCCAAACTGCTTGAACAGGACAGCCTTGCCCTCCATGACTGGCATGGCAGCGGACGGACCAATATCACCCATTCCAAGAACAGCCGTGCCGTCCGTCACCACCGCAACGGTATTTTTTTTGATCGTGAGCTTCTGAGCACGTTCGGGGTGGTCGTAGATAGCTTTGCAAACCCGAGCGACCCCTGGAGTGTACACACGCGCAAGGTCGCGGCGGTTATGGATCGGGTAAGTTCCCACTACTTCGATCTTGCCGCCGACGTGAGCCAGGAAGGTCGAGTCTCCGACAGTCTCGACGACGACACCGTCAAGCTCCTCAAGCCTGGCAACCAGGTCACCACGGTGTCTGGAGTCCCGGGTGTCCGCAGTCAGGTCGACGGTCAAGGTGTCGGTACCCGCCTCTGCGACATCCACACCAGTCACGACGGCTCCGGTGGCAGTGGCGGTGTCCACCAGTCGAGCCACTGCCTTCTGGGAAGCAGGAACCTTGAGGTGCAGGGCGACGGTGTAACTAGGGCTAGGCTGAGCCATGTATATTCCTCCGGCAGAGATCCATGCGATCAGGGTCGGCTCAGACCCTATCCCCAAGTCCCCTCATCCCGACAGCCGGGCGACGGCAGCAGACCCAGATAGTGAGACGCCCGCGCTGACTCCGGCTACCCACCACAACCGGTCTGTCACGAAACGGGCGTTCCAGCCGCTGCTACGCCACGGAGGGCAACCCCCTGGCTGCTCGGGCTACCCGGTAGTTCTCCTGCCCGTCCGCCTCGGCACCGGGTACCTGAGACAGACGGGTACCTGAGACAGAGAAGCACCGGGTAAGCGGCCCTTCAGCCCTGAGCGCGCTCCATGACCAGCTCACGGACCCGCTTCGCGTCTGCCTGTCCTCTCGTGGCTTTCATCACCGCACCAACGATCGCACCTGCCGCCTGGACCTTTCCACCTCGTATCTTCTCCACGACATCGGGGTGCGCCTCCAACGCAGCGTTGACGGCCTCCAGTAGAGCAGAATCGTCGGAGACAACCTCTAGCCCCCGGGCCGTCGCTACCGTCTCAGGGTCTCCTTCCCCGGCAAGAACGCCCTCTAGGACCTGTCGCGCCAACTTGTCGGTCAGGCGTCCGGAGTCAACCAGCTTCTGCAGCTGGGCGACCTGTCCCGGCGTCACCGGCAGCTCTTCCAAGGAAGTATCTGTCTCCTTGGCGACGCGAGACAGCTCTCCCATCCACCACTTACGTGCGGCCTGCCCGCTTGTCCCACTGTGGACAGTAGCCTCGATCAGGTCCACTGCCCCGGCATTGACCACGTCACGCATCTCCGTGTCGCTGAGTGCCCACTCCTGTCGAAGCCGACGCCGCCGCAGCGCTGGCATCTCCGGCAGGCTGGCACGGATCTCCTCCACCCACTCACGAGAGGGCACCACCGGCACAAGATCCGGCTCAGGGAAGTAGCGGTAGTCGTCCGCGTCCGACTTGACTCGTCCCGCTCGTGTCGTGCCGTCCGCCTGGCCGTGCCGGGTCTCCTGGACCACGTTGCCTCCAGCCGCAAGGACGGCCGCCTGCCTCCGGATCTCATAGCGGACGCACTGCTCAATCCCGCGGAAGGTGTTGACGTTCTTGGTCTCCGTACGTACACCCAGGGGGGCGTCAGGTGACTCTCGCAAGGAGACGTTGACGTCTGCCCTCACGTTTCCCAGCTCCATCCGGGCTTCGGAGACACCTAGTGCCCGGAAGACGTCGCGCAGCGTGCGCACGTAGGCGGCTGCGACCTCTGGCGCCCGCTCACCGGCACCTTCGATGGGGCGGGTGACGATCTCGACCAGCGGCACCCCTGCGCGGTTGTAGTCCACCAGGGAGTACCTGGCACCCTCGATCCGGCCGTCCGCGCCACCGACATGGGTGCTCTTTCCCGCGTCCTCCTCCATGTGCGCCCGCTCGACGGGGACAGTAAAAAGAGTCCCGTCCGGAAGCTCGACCTCCACCGCCCCGTCATAGGCGATCGGCTCATCCGACTGAGAGGTCTGGAAGTTCTTCGACAGATCCGGGTAGAAGTAGTTCTTCCTGGCGAACCGAGACGACCTGGCTATCTGGCACCCCAGGGCCAGCCCGATACGGATCGCGTACTCCACCCCCCGGGCGTTGACCTGGGGCAGCGCGCCGGGAAGCCCTACCGAGGTAGGGGTCACCATTGTGTTCGGCTGGGCACCAAAAACGTTGGGTGCAGCGTCAAACATCTTGGTCTCAGTACCGAGCTCGACATGCACCTCCAGCCCCAGCACCGGGTCGTAACGGCGCACAGCCTCGTCAAAGTCCATCAGCGGGTCGCTCATCAGTCCACCTCAATGCGTCGTGGGTCTTGGTTTGTCCGTCGTGACAGCCCTACCGTCCCTGCTGCCCCTGTCACTGCCCGGCCGCCTCAGCCAAGTCAGGAGCACAGGACAGCAACGACCCGCCCCGCTGCTCGTCAAGCACAGCCTCCAGGACCGCCCCTGCACGGTAGAGACGGTCGTCAGCCCGCTGAGGCGCCAGGAACTGAAAGCCCACAGGCAGTCCGTCACTGCTGAGCCCCGAGGGCAGGCTCATGGCGGGCACTCCGGCCAAGTTGGCTGGAATCGTCGTCACGTCCAGCTTGTACATAGCCAGCGGGTCGTCCTTCTCTCCGAACTTGTAGGCGGTCACCGGCGCGGTGGGCGAGGCCAGGACGTCATAGTCCTCCCAGGCGGAGGCAAAGTCCCGCTGGACGAGTGTGCGCACCTTCTGGGCGCTTCCGTAGTAGGCGTCGTAGTAGCCAGCGGACAGCACGTGCGTCCCCAGGACCACCCGACGCTTGACCTCGTCACCGAAACCTGCTCCTCGAGTCGCTGCCATCACCGTCTCAGCCGTTACCGGCCCCTCTGAGGGCTCAACACGTAGGCCGTACCGCATTCCGTCATAGCGGGCCAGGTTCGACGACGCCTCCGCAGGCATGATCAGGTAGTAGGCGTCAAGCGCGTACTCCAGGTGCGGCAGGGAGACGGCGGAGACCTCCGCACCAGCGTCCTGGAGCAGGTCCAGGGCCGCGTGGAAGGACTCCACGACACCCGGGTGGTACCCCTCGCCCCCATCCAGCTCGGTGATCACCCCCACCCTCAGGCCGGTCAGGTCCCGGCGCTCCTGCGCTGCGCGGACGACCGCGGTCATACCCCGCGGGGCGTCAGGCAACGAGGTGGAGTCCAACGGGTCGTAGGCACCGATGACGTCGTGCAGCAAGGCTGCATCCAGGACGGTACGGGCCATCGGACCCGGCGTGTCCAGGGAGGAGGCCATAGCGATGACCCCGTAGCGGGACACGGTCCCGTAGGTGGGCTTGACACCGACCGTGCCCGTCACTGCTGCAGGCTGGCGGATGGAGCCACCCGTATCGGTCCCAACTGCCAGCGGGGCCTCGAAAGCAGCAACAGCGGCGGCTGAGCCCCCGGAGGAGCCCCCGGGACACGGCCGAGGTCCCAGGGGTTGGCGGTCCGGCCGAAGGCCGAGTGCTCAGTGGAGCCGCCCATGGCGAACTCGTCCAGGTTCGTCTTGCCCAGTACCGGCATCTGACACTCCCGGACGCGCCGTACCAGGGTGGCGTCATAGGGGGGGACCCAGCCCCGGAGGATTTTCGAGGCAGCGGTAGTGGCCTGACCCCGGGTACAGACAAGGTCCTTGACGGCCACGGGGACACCCGCCAGCTCAGCAGCGGCCCCGCCCTCGCGACGAGCAGCATCGGCAGCGTCAGCCTCCGCAAGCGCCTTGTCTGCGTTGACGTCAAGGAAAGCCCCGAGAAGGTGGTCAACGGCGTCAACCCTGTCCAGGTGCGCCTGGGTCAGCTCCCGGGAGGACACCTCGCCGGAGGCCAAGGCGGCCGCCTGGGTGGCAGCACTAGATCGGAGCAGGGAGGTCATGTCACTCATTCAGGCTGTCTCCTCACCCAGGATCCGAGGAACAAGAAACAGAGAGTCCTCAGCCGTCGGCGCCCCCGCGAGCAGTTCCGCGGCGTCCAGGACGGCCCCGGGGGAGTCCTGCCGCAAGACGTTGGTCAGCGGAACAGGGTGGGAGGTGGCAGGCAGGTCAGCGGTCACCACGCTTGCGACGCGGGCGAAGGAGGATGCGACCGCGTCCAGCTCGTCAGCCAGGCGGTCTACCTCCTCCTCAGTCAGGGCCACACGCGCCAGCTCGGCAACGCGAGCGACCTCATCCTTCGATATAGCAGACATGGGCGTGAGTCTAACGGTGAGGACAGTGGTGGCGCGGCACCTGGCACGGGCACGACGACGAGACGGCGCGGCGGGTGAGGACACCTCGACGGAAACCGAGGAGACAGCCCAGGAGAGACGATTCATACGTAACGTCG
Source organism: Actinomyces lilanjuaniae (assembly GCF_003606385.1). Lineage (NCBI taxonomy): Bacteria > Bacillati > Actinomycetota > Actinomycetes > Actinomycetales > Actinomycetaceae > Actinomyces > Actinomyces lilanjuaniae. The sequence goes on from NZ_CP032514.1 coordinate 2,122,414, forward strand.
CGCACCATACCTCTGCAGCAGACCATAGGTCATGTACCATCTCACAGCACATCACCGGCTCCAGCTGGTTGACATATCAGCCTGGGACGACTGTGATAGTAGAGGATCTTGCTTCAGCACGTTCTGTAGGGACGCACCGGCTACCTACCCGCAGGCACAGGCCGACGCCACACACTCGTGAGCAGCGCCTGCGCTCCGAGGACATAAGGATTCCATGAGCAGCGACACGTTCCCCATCAGCTCCAGGGGCAACGAGGCAGGTGCCTCGGCCGACAAGCTGGCGGTACTGAGCACGCCCTACGGCGAGTCTGCTGGCGTACGCCGCCGCTCCGTGCTGGGTGCGGGAGCGTCTGGCGGACCAGGACCTGCACCAAGGGCATCAGCGGGATCGGAGACGACACGGGCGATACAGTCGGCTCTGCCAGCCAGCATTCCTCCCCGCAACCAGGATGAGCCAAGCGGATACGCCCCCGGGTCGGTCCTTCTCCCGCTGGCAGCCGAGACCTCCGACGCCGTCAGCATGTCAGCAACGACGCCCTCGGAGCCCCTGCAGGCTCCGGCCGACACCTCTCCCGCGCACGGGACTGAGGCGGAAAAGGGCACCGGGGCCGTGGCGACCGTGACGGAGTCGAGTGCTGCTGCCGCAGGATCGGTCCCTGCGCCGGGCGTGGAGGAGGCCCGGGAGGACCCGGTTCCCGCCGCGCTGCCGGACTCCCGCACCTGGGAGGAGTCAGCCTACGCCCCAGCCCCTCGTCGGCGTCGGCTGCCCATGTGGACAGCCGCAGCCTCCTTCCTGCTCCTGCTAGGAGTCGGCACTGCTGCCTACGCCTACGCATCCCACTATGAGGACCACGTCGTACCCGGCACCGTGGTGGCGGGCACCGACCTGTCAGGAAAGACCCGGGAGGAGGTCGTCACCGCTGTCGAGGACCTCGCCGCCAAGGCGACAGTCACGGTCTCAGGCGACGTCGAGGTGACTGCCTCCCTGGAGGACCTCGGGGTCTCCGTGGACGCCGAGGCCACCGCTGACGCGGCCATGGCGCGCGGAGACGCCCTGGTCGACCGGTTTCGAGCGCTTGTCAACGACCAGGAGATCGAGGTGGTGACCACCTCCGATGACCAGGCGCTTGCTGACTACGCAACTTCCCTGATCCCCGAGGATCAGGTCAAGGCGGTCAACGCTACTGTCCTGCTCGAGGAGGACGGGGCGACCTTTACGATCACTCCGTCGTCAGCCGGGACCTCGCTGGACTCCGCCAGCCTGGGCCAGGCAGCCAGAGAGGCAGCGGCGTCGCTGACCCCGACCAGTGTCAGCGTCTCCTTCGACTCCTCCGCTCCTGAGGTCTCAGACTCCCAGGCCCAGGAGGCCGCCGACAAGGCCAACGAGTGGGTCGGCCAGGACATCACCGTCGCCACCGCTGACGGTACCTCCGTGTACACCGCCAGTGCCGTTGAGAAGGCCTCTTGGATCACCGTCACCAACTCCGCGGACGCCGCACCGACCATTGAGGTGGACGCCGCCCAGGTCACCAGCTGGGTGGAGGCGCAGGCTGCCGACGCGGGCTCTGAGCCCGTCAACGGGGAGAGGAACGTCAACTCCGACGGGGAGGTCGTCTCCACACCCGTCGAGGCCGTCGACGGCGAGGACGTGAACAACGCAGCAGAGGTCTCCGACGAGATCGTCCAGGCTCTCGACGACAACCAGGCGTACTCCGGGGCCTTTGAGATGACTGTCGTCGAGGCGACGTGGAGCGAGCGGACCATTGCCGACGGCGCGGAGAAGCTCATCTACCAGGCTGAGCCCGGTGAGAAGTGGATTGACGTGGACCTGGCCAGCCGCACCGTCACCTCCTACGAGGGTGCCACCGTGGTCCGCGGTCCTGTCACGATCGTCGACGGCGCGGAGGAGACCCCCACAGTGACTGGTACCTACCAGATCTACCTGCAGTACGACTCCCAGACGATGGAGGGAGACAACATCGACGGAAGCAGGTACCGCACCGAAGACGTTCCGTGGGTCTCCTACTTCCACGGCGGCTACGCCTTCCACGGAGCCCCTTGGCGCAGTGACTTCGGCTACTCGGCTTCCCACGGCTGCGTCAACATGCCTGTCGAGGAGGCCAAGTGGATCTACGACTGGGTCGACATCGGCACGACCGTGGTCTCCCACTACTGATCCGGGCGCATGACACAGGCGCTCAGGGTGCGGACAGGCCCTTAGGACCATCAGCCAGCAGTCGGGTGAACTCCTCCTCATCCAGGACGGGAACCCCGAGCTCGCGCGCCCGGGTCTCCTTCGCCCCCGCCCTCTCCCCCGCCACGACATAGCTGGTTCGCCGTGACACGCTTCCCGAGGCCTTTCCACCGCGAGCCACAACTGCCTCCTTCGCCTCGTCACGGGTCAACCCGTTCAGAGACCCGGTGATGACAACGGTCAGGCCCTCCAGGACACGGGCCGGGACCTCACGGGCCACCTGCCCCACGTCATCCCGGGCACGCACGCCGGCGGCCTTCCACCGCTGGAGGATCTCGCGGTGCCACTCCACCTCACGCCACTCCACCCAGGAGGCTGCGATCGTCGGCCCAACTCCCTCAACCTCGGCAAGCTGTTCCAGACTGGCCTCGCACAACGCGTCCAATGAGCCGAAACGAGCCGCCAGGGCACGAGCAGACGTCGGTCCGACATGACGGACCGACAGTGCCACAAGGACCCTCCACAGCGGCTGGCTCCGCGACGTCCACAGGTGGGAGAGCATTGCGGTAGCGTTCTTTCCCGGAGCGGTCGGGCGTGTCACCTGCCCCTGGTCACCATAGGACTGCTTGGTCCAGAAGAACCGGCTCAGGCGCCAGTCCCCGGTGGGCTGCCCCCGCCGGGAGACCTCTCGCCAGACAAACACGTCGCGAAGATCGTCCGTCGTCAGGTCGAACAGAGCAGCCTCGCCAGTCAGCACCGGGTCCTGTTGCACAATCCCGGCCTCTTCCAGCAGGGCCGCGACGGCCTCGGTACGCTCGGAGACGTGGATGGTCTCACGGTCATCGGCGTCGAGGCACAGCCTGCCCCCCTCTGTCTCCAGCGCTCCTCCTGCCGCCAGGGCTGCCATCGCCTCAGCCCGCCCCTGGTCAGGCCATGTCAGGGCGATCGCAGCCTCCTCCCCCAGTCCCTCCACGTCAAGTGCCCCTCGGGAACCGATGTGCATCACTCTCTCAGCCAGCTGGGCCGGGCAGGAGCGTGTATTGGGACACCGTAGGTCGACGTCGCCCTCCTTGGCCGGCGCCAGCGGCGTCCCGCAGGAGGGACAGTCCGTGGGCATGACGAACTCGCGCTCCGAGCCGTCGCGTGCCTCGAGCACGGGCGCCACGATCTCGGGAATGACGTCTCCGGCCTTGCGCACGACGACCAGGTCCCCCACACGCACCCCTTGCGGAGGACCTCAGTGGAGTTGTGGAGAGTCGCCCGGGACACCGTGGAGCCCGCCACGAGAACAGGCTCCATGATCCCAAAAGGAGTCACGCGACCAGTACGGCCCACCTGGACGTCAATATCCAGCAGACGGGTACGTACCTCCTCCGGGGGTACTTGTAGGCGGCGGCCCACCTGGGCACGCGCGAGGTCGTGCCCAGGTGGTCCTGGAGTCGACGGTCGTCCACCTTGAAGACGATTCCGTCGATCTCGTGGACGAGGTCGTGCCGACGCTGCGCGTAGCGGTCGATGTAGGCCTCACGCTCCTGCCTGCCCCGGACCACGGCACTGTACTGGGACACCGGCAGCCCCAGCCGCCCAGGAGGTCGTACCACTCGTGCTGGGTAGTCGGCACCGGTGCTCCGGGTGCCGGAACAACTCTCCCCACACCGTGGACGACCACCGCCAGCGGCCGGGAGGCGGTGACTGCCGGGTTCTTCTGGCGCAGCGAACCAGCAGCGGCGTTGCGCGGGTTGGCAAAGACCTGCAGGAGGGCAGGCCCTGCTCCTGTCGCCTCAGGTTGGCCGAGCGCCGCTCCTCGTTGAAGGACGCGAAGTCCTGCGTCGGGAAATAGACCTCTCCTCGAACCTCAAGGAGCTCAGGATGGTGGGACCCCGCCAGCACCAGAGGCACCGAGGAGATGGTCCGCACATTGCCGGTCACGTCCTCGCCCGTCGTCCCGTCACCCCGCGTGGCCGCCCGGGTGAGGACGCCGTCGACGTAGGTCAGGGCAACGGCCAAGCCGTCAACCTTCACCTCAGCGGTCATCACCAGGTCCTCGTCGTCAGTACCGGTGTCTGCGCACACGCGCTGGGCCCATTCCTGGACCTCCTCGACAGAGAACACGTCCTGGAGGGAGAACATACGCTGGTGGTGCCGAGCCTGCGCGAAGGTCGTCGTCGGGCGCCCCCCCACGGTCTGCGTCGGGGAGTCAGGCACGACCAGCGCGGGGTGGCTGCGCTCGAGGTCCTCCAGCTCGCGGTACAGGAGGTCGTAGTCCGCGTCAGACAACGGGCTCTGCGCGTCAACCGCGTCGTAGTAGGCGTCACGGGCCTGCTCGACCAGCCGGACAAGCTCGTTCCAGCGCTGGCGTGCGGCAGCCGGGACCGCGGCCACCGGCCCAGGCGCAGACCCGCTCGGGTGCCAGCCGTGGTGTCGGACACCGGTCCGGCCACGGCCGCCGCCCCGGTCGTGCCTGAGGCGCTGCTGCTAACGGGGAGGAGTCGTTCATACCCATATCCTCTCCCATGTCTGCCCCGGTCACGCCTACCGCCGGGACACCACAGGTAACAGAAGCAGCATCCTGTGCCCCCGGGTCCACAACAGCGTCTGCTTCCCGCAGGAGCCGTCCCCGTCAGGAAGCACCCTGGCAGACGTGACCCTTCGACACGCCGCACCGACCCAGACCACCGCAGCCACGACAACAACCACAGCCTCCCACGCGCACAAGGAACCGGATACGCGGTACCGGCAGCCTGCTGTCCGCGCCGCCCGCAGCTCGCTGGCCTCCCCCTGGCACCTGGCGGTACTGACAGGACCTGACACGGGGCTGGTCGTACCGGTAGACGGCCACGTGGTCCTCGGGCGAGACGGAGTGCTGTCAGACCCCCTGGTCTCCCGTCACCACCTGTCCCTGCGTGCACGCCCGGGCGGGGTAGACGCCCACGACGTCGGCTCGGCCAACGGCTCCTGGCACCGGCCTCCCCGAGGACGCTGGCGGCGGCTGCACGGGCACAGCCGTCTCAGAGAGGGGTCCCGGCTACACCTGGGCGACTCAGTCCTCGAGCTGCGGCACCGCCCTACCAGCCTCCTGGTCGCGACCCCGCCACGCCCCCAGGCAGGCGCCTACCGCCGAGCCCTTGCTACGGTCCTGGTCTGCCTCCTGCCGGTGGCGGCACTGGCCCTGGTCGCCACCCACTCGGGGCAGGTACCAGGCACCTTCAGGCTGATAGCGGCTGTGCCTGTCATAGCTATGCTCGCCGTGCGGCTGGCCCTGGCCTCGCAGGACCAGACCTCACGGCACCGCGCCAGCACCCGTCCTGCTCCTACCCACCGGGGCTGTCCACGACGTGACAGACCTGGTTGGAGCCGACACCGCCCCGATCCCTCGACCATGCTGCTTGCCGTGGCAGCCCGCTCCTTCGATCTCCGCCCCTCTGACGCTGGCACGGGCGTGCAGCCGCCTTCTGATCAGGAGGGGGAGGAGCAGCGGGCCTGGACCGGCAAGGCCCGCAGGAGACAGGTCCTGTCGCTGGACAGCGGGGACCGGCTAGCCCTGACCGGGGACTACGCCCACGACACTCTACGGTGGTGGTGTAGCCAGGTCCTGGCTCGTCAGCAGGCTCGAGTGCTCCTGACCGATACAGGCGCGCGGCTGCTGTGGGGCCCCGCGAACCGCCCGAGGGAGGCGATGATCCTGGTCTGCCCACACGGCTCCGTGCCACCGCAGGCACTCAGCGTCAGGGCCGGGTCGTCTACGGCCCCCACCTGCTCACGTACCTGGTGGGAGGCCGTGTGCACCCTGGGGGCAGTCACCTGGCAGGCAGGCGGCTCGGGAGACAGGGATGGCGCGCTGCCGGAGCAGGTCGTCCTCAGCGAACTGCTTGACGACCTCGACCCCGCTGACGTCTCCGAGTCCTGGAAGCGTCAGGAACGACTGACAGCCACAGGCCAGGGGACGCCCCGCCTGGAGGCCGTCCTCGGCGTGGGAGCGGACGGTCCTGTCCGCGCCGACCTGGTCGAGCACGGCCCCACGCCCTGCTTGCAGGCACGACCGGCTCAGGAAAGTCCGAGCTCCTGGTCTCCTGGCTGCTGCAGCTGGCGCTGGGCACCAGCCCCGCCCGGCTGACGCTGGTCCTCGTCGACTACAAGGGGGTGCCGCCTTCGGCCTGCTGGCCAGCCTGCCACACACGGCGGGCGTCCTCACTGACCTGGACCCCGCGGGCACTCAGCGGGCACTGTCCTCCCTCCAGGCCGAGGTCCGACGCAGGGAACGCCTCCTGTCCTCGCACGCGGCCAAGGACATCCTCTCCCTGCCCCCACGGATCAGGGTCCCCCGCCTGGTCATCGCCATTGACGAGTTTGCCACGCTGGCTGCTAGCCATACCGACGTCCTGGACACACTGGTGCGCCTAGCCGCCCAGGGACGCAGCCTCGGCATCCACCTCATCCTGGCCACACAGCGACCTCAGGGAGCCGTGTCCCCGACAATCCGCACCAACACAGCGCTGCGAGCGTGCCTACGCGTCCTGGACTCGGCTGACTCCCGGGACGTCCTGGGCCACGAGGGCGCCGCCCACCTGCCACGCCATCCCGGTCGGGTGCTCGTCCACGGGACGCACGCACCCGACTCAGAGGTCCTCCAGGCTCCCTGGTGCGGGACCGAGGAACAGGTTGCGTCGCTGGTAGGACTTGTGGCCGCGTCCGCGCAGGGCCACGAAGCCGCCTGGAGACCGTGGGCAGCACCTCTACCAGCGCGCGTGGACCGGGACCAGGCCCTCTCCCTCGCCGCACCCCGCAGGACGTACGCCCTCCCCCAGTCCCGCCACCAGGACACGACCGCGGCGCAGGCCCCCGAACAGGCCCCGACCATCCTGCTGGGGCTCACCGACCTGCCGGAGGAGCAGAGTCTCGGGTTGTGGTACTGGGACAGCCAGCGCCCGCTTATGGTCCTAGGCTCACCTGGGTCAGGACGTACCACGACCTTGCTCAGCGCCGCCACAGCCGCCCTGGAGGCCGACCTACCCGTCCACCTGTGCCTGTCCCGGTCACCACGCCCCCAGTCCTCCAAGACAGCAGCGCCTCCCTGCGGAACAGTCGACCAGGTGTGGTCCGCGCTGGAGCCAGCACCTGACGGACTGGGTACCGTTGTCGGGGCCGAGGATCCCCGGCGCCTGGCCCGGCTGTGGTCCCTGGCTGCCTCCGGGTCGCTGGCCGGGAGCCTGCTGTGCCTAGACGACGTTGACGCCCTGGTGCCTGCTGTCGACGAGGCCCTTGGTCCCGGCGAGGGCTACAGCCTGCTGGAGACGCTGGTCCGGACCGCCCCAGGCACTGGTACCTGCCTGCTGCTGACTGCTCCCCTGGCTGCGGCCTCCTCCCGCTGGGGCTGCGCCATCGGACTGAGGCTGGTTCTTGGGGCGTATCGCAACGACCAGGCGGCTCAGGCCTGTCTTCCGCGCGCAGTGGTCACCGGCAGCGGCCCAGGCCGGGGTATCGTCCTAGACGGCTCCGGTACCGCTGCGTGCCAGGTGGTCCTCCCTCCGAGCCCGACCTCACAGCGCTCACGCCCTCGCCCTCGCCGTAACAGCCAAGCCGGTCCTGCCGTGCCCCGGCTGGAGCCGCTTCCGCGGCTCGTCCCCGCTGCCAGCGTGGCCCCCGGAACCTGGGCGATAGGAGGTGACGACGCCTCTCCCGTCCCCGTGCCACGGGGCACCAGCGTGCTGGTCGTCGGCCCTCCCAGGTCCGGACGCACCGCGACGCTCGCCGCGCTTGAGCACGCCCTCACCGGTCCTGTTCACGTGTATGACGACCTCGACCTGGCTCCGCACGAGGAAGTGTCCGCAGCAGAGTACGTACTCGGATGCGGAGGCACCGTCCTGGCCTCGGCGGCGACAGACCGAGCGGCCTGCGCCTACCGAGGCGTGCTGGCGACTCTGCGGGAACGCGCCGCCGTCGTCGTGCTGTGGCCGGGAATCGGTCCGGGGAACCAGGTCGCCGGGCTGCCGCTGCGCCCAGCCACGGATCCCCGGGCGCTGTCCCTTCCCGGGCGCGGTGTCCTTGTCCACCGTGGCACCGCCACACCGCTGCAGGTGGTCGCCCCGTTCCCGTGCGAGCAGCCGGGCCCAGCAGCCAACGGAGCAGCGCAATATACCTGACGTGCCTGCCATCCACATGTAGCAACCACGACCGGCTGTGCTGCCGAGGTACGCCCACGAGCCACCCGGCAGAACACGGCCCCACGCAGGTACCACAGTGCTCCTGCCGCCATGATTCGCACGGCCAGGAATCGCTCACAACCACAGCGTTCGTGAACGTACGAAACATCGCCTGTGAGGATCACGACACTGTCTCGGCACAGGTCTCACCACTGGGCTCTTGCTCGTTTCCTAACCACATGTGAAGGTAGTGCGCGTACGTGGACACCGTCCCTCCGACCAGCGTCGCGGGTTATGTCCGGGCCACATCGAACTGGAGGGCCAGGAACTGACGCGGAGACCTTGGACCGTTGACAAGAGACCTTGAAGGGGGCACTCATGGACTGGCGTAGCCGGGCTGCATGTCTGACTGTCGACCCCGAACTCTTCTTCCCTGTCGGCAACACAGGTCCAGCCATTGCCCAGATCGCGCGAGCCAAGGAGGTCTGCGCCCGCTGTGAGGTCGTGGACACCTGCCTGAAGTGGGCGCTGGAGAACGGTCAGGACGCAGGTGTCTGGGGCGGGATGAGCGAGGACGAACGCCGCTCCCTCAAGCGGAGGGCTGCACGCGCACGCCGCTCCTCCTGACACTGCCTCCTAGTGTCTCGGCTCAGGTACGGCCAGGCAGGACAGGACAGGACAGGACAGACTAGGCCCCGCTCAGCCTCGCTCTGACGAGCACGTCCGTGCCTCGGCCTCCCGCAGCGGGCAGCCACTCGATCGACCCGCGTAGTTCGCCGCGCACCAGGGTGGTGACAATGCGGGTTCCCAGTCCGGTCATGAGGGTGCCAGGCCGTACCCCGGCCCCGTTGTCTGTCACGTGCACTTCCAGCGTGTCCCCGTCGCGCTCGGCGTGGACACAGACCTCTCCGTCACCGCCCTCAAGGCCGTGCTCGACCGCGTTGGTCACCAGCTCGGCGAGCACAGTCGCCAGAGCCTGGGCCGCGCTGGCTCCCACAGAGCCAAAGGACCCCTGGACACGAGTCTCGACCCTGCTGGTAGGGCTGGCGACCGCAGCGGCCATCCGCAGGATCGAGGAGAGTATCTCGTCAAGCTCCAGGTGCTCGTCGGCGCTGTGGCTCAAGGCGTCATGAACAGTGGCGATGGTCGTCACGCGCCTCTCCGCCTCTGACAGGGCGTGGCGCGTCTCCTCGTTGGAGGCGCGCCGCGCCTGCATGCGCAGCAGCGCGGACACCGTCTGAAGATTATTCTTGACCCGGTGGTGCACCTCGCGGATCGTCGCGTCCTTACTGAGGAGGGCCTGCTCACGACGGCGCACCTCGGTGATGTCGCGGACCAGGAGGACAGCCCCGGCCCTCCTACCCTGCAGGGTCAGCGGGATAGAGCGCAGCGACAGGAAGACGCCACCGGCCTCTACCTCCGTGAGCCACGCCTGACGCCCCATGAGCACCACCGCAAGAGTCTCATCGACCTGCGTGCGTGCCGGAATGATGGACGTGACCGCCTCCGCCAGCAGCACTCCTCCCAGGTCTCCCTTGATACCGAGACGGTAGAAGCAGGAGCGCCCGTTAGGACTGGCATAGAGCACCGTCCCGTCCTCACCCAGGTGGACCACACCGTCAGCCACGCGCGGAGTGCCGTGACGGATAGTCGTGCCGGCGCCGGTGAGCGGGAAGGTCCCCTCAGCCACCATCTGGCACAGGAGATCAGCCAGCCTCTCCATTTCCCGGTCCACGATACGACCGCCCCGGATCACCCCCACCGACATCTCACGGGTGACGACCGCGACAGGAGTGCCCGCGCGAACCACAGGGACATACTCCTCCTGGACCGCAGCCGTCCCGGTCCAGTACGGTTCGGTGGCGACTTGGACCTCCCCGCTGGTCAAGGCCTGTTCTGCCATCACCTCACGGGAGGCGGGCATACGCCGACCGATCACGTCCTCAAGGTGGACGGTGGCGCCCCCGGAGGGCCGGGTATGGCCGACGGCAACAAAAGGGCCGGTACGCGTACGCACCCACAGCACCAGGTCACAGGTGGACAGGTCCGCAACGACCTGCCAGTCGGCAACCAGCTGGTGGATCCAGTCCAGGTCGGCGTCGGACAGGTCTGCGATACCACGAAGGGCTGCGGGGAGAAAAATCGGCACCTTCTCAGGATATCGCCTCCCTGGGACACCGACCCCACCCACCTCGGCATCACCGCTGCGGTCCTGCACGTGGTCGGCCCCGGCCCGCGCGCGCCTGACACAAGACCTCAGCACGCTGTCCTAGTCCCACGAGATCCCGCGAGCACCCCTGCCCTCGTCCCCAGGCTGGCAGGGGCAGCCCGGACCCTCGGGGCCCGACCCGGCTGCTCGGGCAGAGCACCTGAGGAAGTCACGAAAACTAGATGAAGATCTCCAGTGAAACATCGACATGCGCGGCGACCGGCATGGCAAGATCCTCGCATGAGGAAGACGATCACCATCACCTACCCCGCCCTCCCGCCCGAGCCGCCGCGATGCTCGCCGACCCCAGCTACCAGGACCTCCGCGTGGAACGGCTCGGTCTCGACGACGCCTCCGCCACAGTCACGCCGGACGGCCAGGGCAGTGACCACGGTTTTGTTACCACAATCACCGGCAGCGTGCCGCCCTCCCGGCTGCCCGCTGCCGCGGCACGGCTTGTCCGGTCCGGGGTCAGCTTCACAGTCTCCGAGACGTGGGGAGCGGCAGCCGCCGACGGCTCCCGGACGGGAAGCTATGACATTGACGTCAAGGGAGCACCGGTCAAGGTGGCGGCCACGGCCACCATGGCACCGGCCGGGGACGCCACCACTGTCACCGTCGACGTTGACCTAGAGGTCACGGTGCCACTGGTCGGCAAGAGCATTGAGGAGAGGGCTGCCTCCCGGGTGGGCCGAGTCGTCGAGGACGAGGAGAAGCGCGCCGCGACCTGGCTCGCGCAGCACTGACCCCTGATCTAGCCGGCCCCCTTCTCACGGGCACTTCGCGGCTACCACCGCCGGGGGCGGCCCGGCCACCAGATGCAGCTGGGCCGCCCCCGACTGACCCGGCCGCGACCGGACGCGTCCTGATCTGGAGGCCGGACCGGCACAATCCCGTGTCCGCTGTGCGCGCATCACACGCTGTGGCGTAGAGCCCGCTCAGCCATACGTGGCACGATCACCGCATGAGCGAGCACAGTGCTACCACACCCCCTCCTGCGTCCGCAGTCTGGGCTGAGCGGGTAGGGACCCGCCAGTACGTTGGCCGCAATGCCAACGGGGCCGAGGTCAGGGTAGGAATGGGACCGGGTGAGTTCTCCCCTGGGGAGCTGCTGAAGATAGCCCTGGCGACCTGCAACACCTTGTCAGCCGACCACCGTCTCGCCAAGGCCCTCGGAGACGACTTCGCCGCGACCGTCGGATGCTCCTCGGTCAAGAACGAGGAGGAGGAGCGCTACGAGTCCCTCCAGGTAGAGATCGTCACCGACCTGTCCGCCCTGGACTCTGACAAGCGCCAGCTCCTGGCTCACAGGGTGGAGGGCGCGATCGAGAGGTCCTGCACCGTCGGCCACACGATCGAGAAGGGAGCCACGGTCTCCCTGGACATCGTCGACCCGGATGAGGACTAAGCGCTACCCGGCACTGGCCGAGCTGGGACTCCACCCGCCGGCACAGGTCGACGTCGCCTACGAGAACCTCCTGGCCGAGGTCCTCACCCACGGTGCCGCCAAGCGGGACCGGACAGGCACCGGTACCCGGTCCCTGTTCGCCCGCCAGCTGCGCTACGCCCTGGCAGACGGGTTCCCTCGCCTCACGACAAAGTTCGTGGCTATGAAGGCCGTCAAGGGCGAGCTGCTCTGGTTCTTGCAGGGGCGCAGCAACGTGGGCTGGCTCCAGGAGCGCGGTATCCGCATCTGGGACGAGTGGGCCGGTGCCGACGGCGAGCTGGGCCCCGTCTACGGGGTCCAATGGCGCTCCTGGCCCACCAGGGACAAGGGGGTCATCGACCAGATCAGTGAACTGCTTACCACCCTGCGCACCGATCCTGACTCCCGCCGCATGATCGTCACCGCCTGGAACGTCTCTGAGCTCGATGCCATGGCTCTGCCCCCCTGCCACGCCTTCTTCCAGTGCTATGTCAGCGAGGGTCGGCTGAGCCTCCAGGTCTACCAGCGCAGTGCCGACCTGTTCCTGGGTGTCCCGTTCAACATCGCCTCCTACGCCCTACTGACCCACATGCTGGCGCAGCAGGCGGACCTGGAGCCCGGGGAGCTCGTCTGGACCGGCGGGGACTGCCACATCTACGACAACCACGTGGAGCAGGTGCGTGAGCAGCTGTCCCGGGTTCCCCAGTCCTTCCCCTTTCCGGTGCTGCGCCTGGAGCGTGCCGCCTCGATCGACTCCTACACCATGGACGACATTGACGCCTCCCGCGGATACCGTCACCACCCCGCTATCACAGCTCCTGTCGCCGTGTGAGCGGCAGCAGTGTGAGCGCAGGCAGTCAGGTGCAGCAGCAGCGGGAGGAGGACACAGTTGTGACAGGCCACCCGCTCCCGTCGTGCTCTGCCTCCTGGGCGAAGCCCGGCAGGTTGGGCATGATCTGGGCGCAGGACACCACCGGCCTGCTGGGAGCCGACGGCGGCATGCTGTGGCGGGTGCCGGCCGACTTCCAGCACTTCAGAGCCGCCACCCTGGGCTGCGGCGTCGTTATGGGGCGCAGGACGTGGGAGTCCCTGCCCGGCCCCCTGACCGGGCGCCGCAACGTCGTCCTCACCAGCAGAGCCTCCTGGCACGCCGAGGGCGCGCGCCCCGCCCCCAGCCTGCGCTCGGGCCTGGCAACGGCAGCCGCTGGGGTGCGCGCCCCCGACCCGCGCGAGGGGCATGCCCGGGACCTGCCCCGCCTGTGGGTCATCGGCGGCGGTAGTGTCTACGAGCAGGCTATGGGAGCCGGGCTGCCCGACATCCTGGTGGTGAGCGTGCTAGACCTGGACGCACGCAGCCGCGCCCGGGAGCAGGGGCTGCCGGAGAACTCACTGGTGCGGGCACCGGGCATCAGCACTGAGGAGTGGAGGCTCGATCCAGTGCACTCCGACCCGCCGGGTACGTGGCGGGAACGCTCCGGTGACGCCCGGTGGAGGGTCGAGACCTGGCGGCACCGCTGAACGCTGCGAGGGACGAACCTGACGGGTCGGTCGCACCGCTCAGCGGGCTGGCATGGGTTGGCAGCGGACACTGGCAACCGCTTCCGTAGGCACGGGCCCAGAGGAGTCACGCGGTACCAGGCGCGGCACCAGGACCTGCTCGCCCGGTAGGTACTGCCTGCCCGTGCGGGCCACGGCCCGCTCAAACGCAGTCCGAGCCATCAGGCGGGTGTCCTGCGCGACTGTCGTCAAGGGGACAAGGGCCGTCACAGCCTGCCCGGAGTCGTCAAACCCAACGACACTCATCTCACCGGGCACGTCCACACCGGCCTGGATAAGGCGGTTGACCACGCCCGTGGCACACCGGTCGTTGAACACGGTCAGGGCGGTTGGCCGCTCCTGCGCCTCCAGCACGTGGGTCGCGGCTCGCACCCCGTCAACCTCCTCGGTCCCACCACGGACCACCGAGGCCTGCCCCGCCAGCCCGTGAGCATCCATCGCCGACAGGTAGCCTGCGACCCGCTCGACCGAGCTCGGAGCACCAGCGCCGTCAATATGAGTGATACGACGATGACCAAGCTCGCGAAGATGATCAACAGCCAACGTTATGCCACCACTGTCGTCAATGCGGACGACGTCGACCCCCTCGACCCGCAGGGGGCGGGCGACCGCGACGACCGGGATCTCGGCGGCCAGCGACTCCAGGCGGGCAGGGCGCACAGTGGGTCCCACCATGACCAGCGCCTCACAGCGGTCGCGCAGCAGCGGCTCAGCAGCCTCGACGTCGTCCGTACCCCTGACCACGCCGCCCAGGACGAGCTCGTAGCCGCTGTCTCCCGCCGCCTGGTAGAGCCCCTCGACAAGATCGGCGTGGAAGGGGTGGTGAATACGGAAGGTGACGCCGATGAGCCCGGAGTGGACCCGGCGCAGGCCTCGCGCCCGCTGGTCCGGACGGTACCCCAGGCGGTCGGCCACGGCCTTGACCCGCGCACGCGTGACCTCGGAGGCGCCAGGAGCCCCACGCATGACGATTGAAGCCAGGGAGACGGAGCAGCTGGCCTCACGGGCCACATCGACGAGGGTGACCTGACCGCGCGACCCGCTGCCGCGCCCCTTGCCACGTGGTACCACAGCTGCTCCTCCCGACGCACCAGCCGCCCCGAGCGGACCCGGCTGACAAAGACGGCTAGAACAACTAGAACGTTGTAGCCCCAACCTACAGACTAATCCCCGCGATCTCAAGGGTCACTGCGGTTGTCGTGCAGACATCACCGTCTTCTCTTGTCCTGACAATCTAGCACGTACTAGTGTGACGTGGCACAGGTCCTCGGCAACGGTGCACCTGGCACCACGAGACAAAGGAGTCGTCCATGACCTCACCCGCCCCTCACCCACTTAGCAGCTCTCCCGACAGTTCTGCTGCCAGACCCACCGCCTCTGCAAGAGTCAGGGCCGCCCTGGTAGGGGCCGGGCGCATCGGCTCCCACCACGCCCGAGCACTGGCCCGGGAGGTCCCCGGGGCAGAGCTGACGACCGTGGTCGACCCCCGAGCCGAGGCCGCCCAGGCCCTGGCCACCGAGCTCGGCGCCCAGGCTGTCCCCACTATTGAGGACGCCCTGGCTGAGGACAACCTCGACGCGGTGCTCGTCACCACCCCGGCGGCGCTGCACACCCCGGCCATCACCGCCGCAGCCAGGGCCGGCAAGCACGTCTTCACCGAGAAGCCGATCACGACGACGATCGAGGACGCGCACACGGTGATCGAGGCCTGCCGCGACGCCGGTGTTCACCTCCAGGTCGGTTTCAACCGGCGGTTTGCCCCTGGGTTCGCCGCCGCCCGTCAGGCCGTGGAGGACGGGCGCGTCGGGCAGGTTCGGCTCATGCGCTCGGTGACCCGCGACCCGGGACCGTTCACGGCGGACCCGTCGCGTATTGCCAGGGGCACGATCTTCCTGGAGACCCTCATCCACGACTTCGACACGCTCCTGTGGCTCAACCCCGGCGCCGAGGTCGTCTCCGTGTACGCCCACGCCGACGCCCTGGTACGCCCCGACGCCAAGGCGGACGGCTTCCTGGACACCGCCGTGGTCACCATCGTCTTTGACAACGGCGCCACTGCCGTGGCCGAGGCCTGCTTCGAGGCCTCCTACGGCTACGACGTGCGCGGTGAGGTCCTGGGAGCATCCGGCATGGTCACCATGGGCAGCGCACGCACCAGCGACATGACCTACTTCGGTTCCCAGGGCGCCGCCTGGGACACCTCCCGGGCGGACACCGACCTGCTGCACACTGCCTACGTCGCCGAGCTCGACGCCTTCGTACGCACGGTACGCGGGGAGGACGTCGTCACTCCCGGAGGCCTTCCCGGCCCCGAGGCGGGTCTCGCCTCCCTGCGCGTGGCCCGTGCCGCCATCACGTCAGCCAGCCAGAACCGCACTGTCACGCTTGAGGAGATCCCCGCATGAACGCCTTCAGCCTTGCTGCCTGCGCCGAGATGATCTACCTGGACCGCCCTTTCCTGGAACGCGTCGAGGCCATCGCCGGCCACGGGGTCGACGTAGAGATCTGGGACTGGACTACCAAGGACCTGGACGCCCTGGCCGCTACCGGCGTGCCTGTCGTCTCCATGACCGGCTACGTCGAGGGCGACCTCACCACCGAGGAGGGCACTGCCCGGTTCCTGTCCACCGCTGAGGAGTCCCTGCGTGCTGCCGAGCGGCTGTCCTGCCCCGTCCTCAACGTCCACGGCACCGGTCTGGGCGAGGGCGGCATCCCCGTGGTCGCCAACGAGCACCCCACGCCCGCCGACTGGCTGCGTGCTGCGGACACCCTGCGCCGCCTGGCCGAGCTGGGGCAGCGCGAGGGGCGCGTGTTCACCCTGGAGAACCTCAACCTGCCCGTGGACCACCCCGGCTGCCCCTTTGCTCTGGCCCGCGACACGCGCACCCTGGTCCAGGCAGTGGACTCCCCCTGGCTGCGGATGAACCTGGACCTCTACCACGCCCAGATCGGCGAGGGGAACCTCATCGAGCTGTGCCGACAGTCCCTGCCCTGGGTCGGAGAGATCCAGGTGGCTGACGTCCCCGGCCGAGCCCAACCTGGCACCGGGGAGATCAACTACCGAGCGGTGGCCCTGGCCCTGGCTGAGGCAGGCTACCGAGGCAACATCGGCATGGAGGCCTGGGCGAGGGGCGACGGGGAAGACGGATCTACCTCCGTCTCTGACGCCGCCCTGGAGGAGTTCATCCGTACCTTCACCGTCAAGGCCAGCGACGGGGCCACTGACAGGGCTGAGTCATGAGCACCGCCACTCACGTGCCTGCCACCAGCCAGCGCCAGGTGGACCGCAGGCTGTTCGCCATCCGCTCCATCGCCACCCTGGGTGGCCTCCTGTTCGGCTACGACACCGGGGTCATCTCCGGGGCCCTGCCCTTCCTGAGGAACCCGGTCTCCGAGGGCGGCCTGGGCCTGGACTCCTTTGACGAGTCGGTCGTCACCGCCGCCCTGACCGTGGGGGCGGCCGTGGGCGCGCTCGTGGGCGGCCGCCTGTCCGACCGGTACGGGCGCAAGAGGAACATCATGACGGTCGCCGTCATCTTCCTCGTGGGCGCCCTGGGCTGCTCCCTGTCACCCTCCATGGGGATCCTCACGGTGTCCCGGTTCGTCCTGGGCCTGGCCGTGGGCGGCGCGTCCGCCACCGTCCCGGTCTACCTCTCCGAGATCTCCCCGGTGGAGATCCGCGGGACCATGGTCTCACGCAACGAGCTGATGATCGTCACCGGCCAGCTCCTGGCCTACACCAGCAACGCCGTCATCGCCACGGCGTGGCCGGGCGCCAACGCCTGGCGGTGGATGCTGGTCCTGGCCACGCTGCCCGCCATCGGGCTGTGGATCGGTATCCACCTGCTGCCGGAGTCTCCGCGCTGGCTGGCTGACAAGGGCCGGGCACAGGAGATGTGGGACGTCCTCAACGAGGTGCGTACGCCTGACACCGTCAAGGGCGAGGGCGAGGACATCCTCCACCGCGTGGAGGAGGAGCGAGCCATGGGCAAGGGCTCCTGGGCGGACCTGCGGGTGCCCTGGATCCGCAGGATCACCTTCATTGGGATCGGGCTGGCCTTCCTGTCCCAGCTTACCGGGTCAACGGCATCATGTACTACGCCCCCACGATCCTCATCTCTACCGGCCTGGGAGCCCAGGCCTCGATCGTGGCCACGATCGCCAACGGGGTGGTCTCGGTGATCTCGGTCTACATCGGTATCGCCTTCTTCCTCAAGCGGCTGCCCAGGCGGCGCATGATCCTGACCGGGCAGACCGGCTGCGTGGCCTCGCTCCTGGCGCTGTGGCTGACCTTCCTGCTGCCGGAGTCCACTGCCCGCAGCTACCTGGTGCTGCTGTTCATGCTGACCTTCCTGTTCTTCATGCAGTGCTTCATCGGGGTGACCTTCTGGCTCATGCTCGCCGAGATCTTCCCCATGCGGGTGCGCGGCCTGGCCAACGGGGTGGCCGTGTTCTCCAACTGGGTGGGCAACATCATCGTGGCCTTCACCTTCCCCAACCTCATTGAGCTGGTCCAGGGCAACGTGTTCCTTATCTTCGCCCTGGTCAACCTGGGGTCCCTGGCCTTCTACGCCCGGTTCCTGCCGGAGACCAAGGGACACAGCCTGGAGGAGCTCGAGCGCATCTTCGAGAAGCGCTATTCCTGAGCCCGTTCCGCCCCAGACCGTGCCGTCCCACCGCCCTGTCGGCCCGTGTGGGGCGGCACGGCTGCGCGCAGGCGGCTACGCCCCTGCTCCTAGCCCCCCCCAAGCCGCGCCCCAGGCGCATCCCCCAGGCGCATCCAGAGCCGGAGGTCACCTCGGAGCCTGGAACCTCCCCACCCTGACCGCAGGGGACACTGACCACCGCCACCGCACGTGGTACCAGCGTCGGCTCTCAGGCCACCAGCCCCTTGTCCGCCAGCCAGGAGGAGGCGATGACATCGGAGCCCAGCTGCTCATCCCTGGAGCGGGTGGTCAGAGCACGTAGCTCCTCGGTGGTCAGCAGGGCCGAGACTGCGTTGATCGCGTCGACGGCTGCCTGCGGCAGGGAGCTAGCCACCAGCGGTATAACGTTCTGTGGCAGGATCAGCCCCTCCGGGTCCTCCAGGACCACCAGGTCGTTGGCCTCAATGGCGGGGTCGGCAGTGTAGATGTCGGCGACGTCCACGCTGCCGTCCAGGAGGGCAGCGAGCGTCATCGGGCCGCCGGAGTCCTCGACCGGCTGGACCTGCACGTCCACCCCGTAAATCTCCTTGGCGCCCTCCGGCCCGTAGGGACGCTCCTCGAACTCCGAGTTGGCGGCGACGCTGACGGTACGACCTAGCGTGGCCAGGTCCCCGATCGAGGTCAGAGAGTGCTCCTGGGCGAAGTCCCTGGTCACCGTGTAGGAGTCCTGGTCGCTGGCCTGGGCCGCCTCCAGGACCATGAGGCCCTCGGGCAGGACACCCGGCAGCGCCTCCTGGACCGCCTGGGCGTCACCAGCCGTCGTCTGGGAGTCGTAGAACTGCAGGAGGTTCCCGCTGTACTCCGGTATGACGGTCACACTTGCCGACTCCAGCTCGCTCAGGTACGTCTCACGCTGGCTGATCCGGTACTCCCGGCTGACCGTGAGCCCGGCGTCCTCCATGGCCTGGGCGTAGAGCTCGGCGATGATCTCGTTGGAGTCGCTCTGCTGGCTACCCACGACGACCGTGCCGTCACCGGGGGCCGAGGCCCCGGTGCCCCCGGCCAGAGGGTCGGAGTCGGAGCAGGCGGACAGGACCGCAGTAGCCGCGAGAAGACCGCCGCCGCCCAGGAGACGGCGGCGGCTCACTGCGGACCGTACGGCTGGTTCCGTCGAGGCAGGTACAGGACCAGGCAGGCTGCTGGCCCCCGTGCCGGGGGAAGTTGTCATGGCTGTTCCTTTCGGTTGCGGCGCACGCTGGCCGGGGCCAGGACGCGCTGGAGGAGGGAGAAGAAGGTCTCCGAGGCCAGTGCCACGGCGATGACCAGGAGCGCCGAGGCAAGCATCATGTCGTAGCGCTGCGTCCTGAGCCCCAGGAACATGAGACGCCCCAGGCCTCCGGCCCCGGTGTAGGCGGCGAGGGTGGCCGTGGCCACGACCTGGAGGCTAGCCGAGCGCAGGCCGCCGACGAGCAGCGGGGCTCCCAGGGGGACCTCGACGCGGGTGAGGACCTGCAGCTCGGTCATGCCGCAGGAGCGCGCCCCGTCCACGGCCCCGGTGTCGGCGGAGCGCACACCGCTCGTGGCCCCGGCCAGGACGCTGGGCAGGGCCAGGACGACCAGGGCGATCATGGGTGCGGCAAGCCCGATGCCAAGAAGGAGACCGAGCAGGGTGACCAGCCCCAGGGTAGGCAGGGCGCGCACTGCGCCGGACAGGCCCTGGACCCAGGTGGTCCCGCGCCCGCTGTGGCCGACCCACCAGCCCGCAGGAACCCCGATGAGCGAGGCAAGTCCCACCGCCATGAGGGAGTAGCCCACGTGCTGAGTCAGGAGCGTGCCGAGGGCCAGCCTCCCCGACCAGCTATCCGGGCTGAGGAGGTAGGCCAGCGCCTCAAGCAGGAGAGTCATGACTGCACCCCCGCGCCCCCCGGCGCGCGAGGAGCGGTCTCGCCACCTCGGCTGCCGATAACGTCAGCAGCGGCAGCGGAGGCGTCCTCCCCAGCAGCGCCCGTCGCTGCCCCGGCGACGGTCCAGGGCATGAGCACCCGTCCGGCCCCCAGGACAAGGAGGTCCAGGACCAGGGCCACGGCTGCGGTGAGCAGGATGCCCACGAGGACCTCAGCCTGAATGCCGCGCTGGAACCCGTCGGTGAACAACCACCCCAGGCTGCGCACACCCAGGACGGCGCCGACCGTGGTCAGGGAGATGGTGGACACGCACACCACCCGCAGCCCGGTGAGGACGGCCGGGCCGGCCAGCGCCAGCTCGACGGTGAGAAAGCGGCGCACCGGCCCCACCCCCATGGCGGTGGCCGCATCGAGGACGCGGGGGTCTACCGCGTCCAGGGCGTCCACGGCAGCAGGCACCATGATCGCCAGCCCGTAGAGGGTCAGGGCGACCACGACGTTGACCACGCTGCGCACACCGGTCCCCAGGATAAGGGGCAGGATGATAAGCAGCGGGAGGGAGGGGACGGCGTAGAGCAGGGAGGATCCCCCCACGAGCAGTCTGCGCAGCAGCACCGTGTGCTGGGCCAGCCGGGCCAGCGGCAGGGCCAGGACCAGCGTGGCCACGACGGCGGGCAGGGCCTGGGCCAGGTGCGCGGTGAGGTACCCCAGGATCGTGGGGATGTTGGCGAGGAACCAGGTCACGGCAGCGCTCCGAGGGGCCGGGAGGGCTCAGGTGCCGCAGGCTCCAGCCGACCCAGGACCCGCCCGGCCTCGTCCAGGACCACCCGTTGCTCAGCCCGCTCCTCCAGGCGTAGGCGGCGGTCGGTGTCGTCAAGCCCCAGGAAGCGGACCACAAAGTCGTCGGCCGGGGTGGTCAGCAGCTCGGTCCCGCTGCCCCTCTGGGCGACCTGGGCACCCTGGCGCAGGAGAATGATCTCGTCCCCTAGCGCCAGGGCCTCGTCCACGTCGTGGGTAATGAACAGGATCGTCTTGCCCAGGCCGCGCTGGACACGGAGCAGCTCCTGCTGGAGCTCACGGCGCACCAGGGGGTCCACGGCGCCGAAGGGCTCGTCCATGAGCAGGATGCCGGGGTCAGCGGCCAGCGCCCGGGCGACCCCGACCCGCTGGGCCTGCCCCCCGGAGAGCTGGTGGGGGTAGCGCTCGGAGAGGTCACGGCTCAGCCCCAGGACGTCCATGAGCTCCAGCGCCCTGTCACGCGCACGGCTCCTGTCCTGGCCGTTGAGGCGGGGCACCAAGGTGATGTTGTCGATGACGCGGCGGTGGGGCAGCAGGCCCGCGCTCTGCATGACGTAGCCGGTACGGCGGCGCAGGCTCACGGCGTCGCTGGCCGCGACGTCATCACCGTCAACAAGAACCGCCCCGCTGCTGGGCTCGACCATGCGGTTGACCATGCGTAGGAGCGTGGTCTTGCCGCAGCCTGAGGAACCTAGCAGGACGGTGGTGGTTCCGGCGGCGACCCGGGCCGAGAAGGAGTCCACGGCGAGGGCGCCCTCTCCTGCACGACGTCCTCCCCTGTGGCCAGGGTAGCGCTTCGTGACGGACCTGAACTCGATGGTGCTGCTCATGAGAGGCAGCGTCCTCCTCTCGCGACGTCGCCAGGCTGCCCCCGACGACTGCGTGGCAGGAACCGTACCAGGTATCGGCTTCTATGTCGATACGATATATTTTGATGTATCGTAGTGTCGTGCTTGACCTGCAGATCCTGGGCTTCCTTGATGACGGCCCCCTCCACGGCTATGAGCTGCGGCGCCGTATCCTTGAGCTGGGAGGGCCGGGGACCAGGCTCAGCGCAGGCAGCCTCTACCCCGCCCTGTCCCGCCTGGAGGCCGCTGGCTACCTGACACGTGAGGACGCGGGCACCAGCCGCCGGGTCCGCCGCACACTTACCATCACCGAGTCAGGACGCTCCCGCCTTCACCAGATACTGCGCGACACCAGCGGGGCCGACCTGGAGTCGCAGCCGCGCTTCCTCACAGTCCTGGCATTCCTGTCCCGCCTGCCCCCCGAGGAGCAGCGGGAGGTGCTGCGCCGCCGCATGGAGGTTCTGCAGACCCCTCCGGCCTTCTTCTACGACGACGGGCGGCCTCGCCGCCAGGCCGAGGAGGCAGACCCCTACCGGCAGGGCATGATCACGATAGCCAGCGCCGCCCGCCGGGCGGAGATCACCTGGCTCAGACAGGTGCTGGAGGAGCCGGGCACAACGGTAGCGGCGGACCCGACGGCCGGGCGCACCACGCCCGGCACAGACAGCACCGCTACCACCGGCACCGCAGTCAGCGGGACCAGCCACCCGTCCGGCCGTCGCACCCGCGCGGCCACCACCCGAGCCACCCGAGCCACCCGAGCAAGGAACGCGTGACATGTCCTCATCAGATACCTCCTCCACCCCTTCCTCCACCACGGCCGGCACCTCCGGGCAGGACACGGCACCAGCCACGATGCTGGCCGCACGCCTCAGCGAGCCGGGCTCCGTGGAGAACCTGCAGGTGACCGAGCTGGCCGTCCCGGACCCGCCGCAGGGGTGGGTCCGGCTCAAGGTCATGGCCTTCGGCCTCAACCGCAGCGAGTACCACTCGGTCACAGGCCTTGCCGAGGGCATGACCTTCCCACGGATTCTCGGCATCGAGGCCACGGGCATAGTGGACCTGGACCCCTCCGGCGAGCTCGCACCCGGCACCCAGGCCGCCGCCCTCATGGGCGGCATGGGACGTCAGTTCGACGGAGGCTACGCCCAGTACGTTGTCGTCCCCCGCTCTCAGCTCCTCACCTTCCGCTCCGACCTGCCGTGGGAGATCATCGGAGCCGTCCCCGAGACCCTGCAGACCGCCTACGGATCCCTGACCACGGGCCTGGACCTGCGCCCCGGCCAGACACTGCTGGTCCGGGGAGGGACCTCGGCGCTGGGCCTGGCCGCCGCCGCGCTGGCACTGGAGAAGGGCTGCCGGGTCCTGGCGACCTCCCGGCGCCAGGAGGGACTGGATCTCCTGGCCTCACGCGGGGTGACACCTCTGCTCGACGACGGCGCGGTCGCCTCCCGGGCACGAGAGCTGGCGCCCCAGGGTGTGGACGCCGCCCTGGAGCTGGTAGGCGTGCCCACCCTGCGCGACTCCCTGGAGGCCACTGCCGTACACGGCACGGTGTGCTTCTCCGGCATGCTCTCCGACAGCTGGACGATTCCCGACTTCTACCCCCTGGACTGGATCCCCTTCGGGGTCAGGCTCACCACCTACTCGGGCGGGGCCGAGTCCCTCCCCCAGGGCGAGCTCCAGCGGGTGCTGGACGCTATTGCAACAGGGAGCCTGGACCTGCTCCCCATCCACCCCTACCCCCTGTCACGGATACAAGACGCCCACCGCGCTATCGTCGCAGGAACCCACATCGGCAAGCTGGTCGGCCTTCCCTGGGCCTAGGGGCTTGATGCCGGTCACCGGTGCACCAGGCGACCTCCGGCTCACTGCCGCTCACCAACAGCAGTCGCGCGATACCCGCCTCGTCACGTAGTCTTTGCCACTACCCTGCCAGCCCGGCTGCTGACGGCCCGGTGCGCCCACGCCACGGCAGCGTCAGCGCTAACGGGGTGGTAGCGACACAGCCAGAGTCGGCGCCAGGGACAGCACCAAGGACAACGTGAGCCAAGACGTCAGCGAGGACGTCACCACAACCCTGAGGGGGCACATCATGGCACGTACGCACAAGCAGTCAGCGTCGTCAGCGTCCAGCAACCGGTCTTTTGTCGACCCGCCTGCGCAGGCAGCAGACAACGCCTGGGTCCGCGACTGGAGGGCGCTGGAGGAGGAGGCCCTGGGCGACCCACAGGGCTACTGGGCACGCAGGGCCGAGGAGCTGGAGTGGTCGGCCCCGTGGCACACGGTCCTTGACGACACCGAGGCGCCCTTCTACCGCTGGTTCGTGGGAGCGCGGACCAACATCGTCTCCAGCGCCGTCGACCGGCACCTGGGTACGGCGCGCAAGAACAAGCTGGCCCTCATCTGGGTAGGTGAGGACACCTCCCAGGTGCGCACCTTCTCCTACTTCGCCCTCGGCCGGGAGGTGGAGAGGATGGCCAACATCCTCAAGGCAATGGGAGTGGGCAAGGGCGACGTGGTGACCATCTACCTGCCCCGTATCCCCGAGGTCGTCTTCACCATGCTGGCCTGCGCCAAGATCGGGGCCATCCACTCCGTGGTCTTCGCCGGGTACTCCTCCGAGGCCCTGACCGCCCGGATCGACGACTCCGAGTCCACAGTCGTCGTCACCGCCGACGGGTCATGGGTCAACGGCCGGGTCTTCCCGCTCAAGGACATCATCGACGAGGCAGTGCGCTTCTCCCCCACCGTGCACAACGTCATCGTCGTACGCAACACGGGCAGCGAGGTGACCATGGACCCGATCCGGGACCACTGGTACCACGAGCTGTGCAAGATGCCTGTCGCCAAGGGTCGCTGCGAGACCCTCCAGCTCGACGCCGAGGACCCCCTGTTCATCCTCTACACCTCAGGGTCGACCGGACAGCCCAAGGCGGTGCTGCACTCCCACGGCGGCTACATGGTCGGCACCTACGTCACCCTCCACGACTGCTTCGACATCCATGACGAGGACCGGTGGTGGTGCACCTCGGACCCGGGGTGGATCACCGGGCACAGCTACCTGGTCTACGGCCCCCTGCTGTGCGGAGCCACAGCGTTCATGTACGAGGGTAACCCGACCTACCCCTACCCCGACCGGTGGTGGGACCTCATTGAGCGCTACGGGATCACCTCCTTCTACACTGCCCCCACGGCGATACGCACGCTCATGCGCTTCGGCGAGGCCTGGGTCAGGCGCCACGACCTATCGAGCCTGAGGCTGCTGGGCAGCGTAGGGGAGCCGCTCAACCCCGAGGCCTGGGCGTGGTTCCACCAGGTCGTGGGCCAGGAGCGGTGCCCCATCATCGACACCTGGTGGCAGACGGAGACCGGCATGTTCCAGATCACCACGGTACCGTCGATGCCCATGAAGCCCGGGGCAGCAGGCCGTCCTGTCTTCGGTCAGGAGGCAGCAGTCGTGGACGAGGACGGCAACGAGGTGCCCGACGGAGTCGAGGGCAACCTGGTCCTCAGGCATCCCTGGCCCTCCATGATGCGTACGCTCTACCGTGACCCACAGCGTTACGTGAGCACCTACTGGGAGAAGTACCCCGGCCTCTACCACACAGGAGACTCAGCCAGGCGTGACGCCGACGGATGGTTCTGGATCATCGGGCGCACCGACGACATCATCAAGGTCTCAGGCCACCGCCTGGGTACTGCGGAGGTGGAGTCCGCGCTCGTGTCCCACCCGTCGGTAGTCGAGGCGGCCGCAGTGGGTCTGCCGCACGAGGTCAAGGGGCACGCCGTTCACGTGTCCGTGGTCCTTCTGCCCGGTACCGAACCCACCCGCAGGCTGGAGGCCGAGCTGCGCGAGCACGTGGCAGCCACCCTGTCCCCCATCGCCAAGCCGGACTCCTTCGACTTCCCTGAGAGCCTGCCCAAGACCCGCTCGGGGAAGATCCTGCGACGAGTCCTGCGGGCACGGGCTCTGGGCCAGGACGAGGGCGACCTGACGACCCTGGACGCCGACTAGGGTCCTGCCTGCCCGCGTCCAGAGTGTGCAGGCAGCTCCTTCTCCGTGCCTGCGGCCTGCGGCTCCGGCCCGGCCCCGGTCCTAGGTGCCGAACCACTCCTGCACCCGGTGGACGACAGCCCGGTCAAAGGCATCGTCAGAGTGGTGGGCCGCGATCCAGGAGGCGAAGGAGCCGTCCGCGCACTCGTCCATCTGGGCGCGGCACGCCTGCGGGGCACGCAGCGCACGGACCAGCATCTCCTCCGCCTGGGCGGCGTCACGGTAGAGGAACGGGTAGCCCTGGGGCACCAGTGCCCGCGCCCAGGGGCGGTCCGGCATCACACCCACGACACCCGCCCCCAGGGCCTCCACGTAGAGCAGCCCGTAGGACTCCTCCTGGGCGGTAGCCAGGAAGGCTGTCGTGCGCGCCAGGGCCTGCCAGTAGGAGGAACGTGTGGCCATTAGCGGTCCCACCCACGCCCAGTCCCGCCGGGACACAGCCATGGCACGCTCGGAGACCAGGTGGGACTCGTGCAGGCGCATCTCCATCCTCAGCGGCACCTGTCTGCGGACACGGTCCACTACCTCAAGGAAGAGGTCCGGCCTCTTGTTACGCGACAGGTAGATAGCCGGGTAGAGCACGACCGGAGGATCAGCCGGGTCGCGGGGCTGGATGTGGTCCAGGCGGAACCCCAGGTTGACCCAGGACAGGCGAGCCTTCTCTGCCAGGGGCTGGACGGCCCATCGCTGCACCAGCTCGCGGATCTCGGAGGCGGTGCGCTCGGAGTTGGCGAACGTGGGGAACAGGGCGCAGGACAGAGCCGTCGCGGCAGTAGCCACCTCGTCGGTACCGGAGGCGACCGGTCTCCAGACAAAGTTCATGATCCGTGGCACCTGGCTGCTGGGCGAGCCCCCGGCCAGGGCCAGGTAGACCTGGGGGGAGTCCACGACGTCCATGTTGATGACCACGCTGTGAGCCGGGTCGATCATGCCCAGTGGCAGGACGTCGAAGCCGCTGGTGCCACGGCTGGTCCCGCGCCTGGCTACCGGGCCCACCAGGACGGAACCCGGGAAGATGCGCAGCAGACGCCGCACCAGGGTGTCGCCCGCCTCATGGCCAGCCACCTGGCCGTCCGCGCTGATGACGACGTCGTCGCGCTTGATGACAATGCTCATGACGGGGTCTCCTGCTCTGTCAGAGCCTCTTCGTGCTCCTGGAGGTCGTCGAGGGCTGGGGAGCCGCCGGTGCGCATGGCGTAGAAGGAACGGTAGACGAAGACGACCGAGACCAGGAGGAACACAGCGGCCAGGGCGGTCACGAGGGAGCCGGCTCCCTGGCTCCGGAGACTGACCGCCAGCTCGACGGCCAGCAGCCCGAAGAGGGTAGTGAACTTGATGATCGGGTTGAGTGCCACTGAGGAGGTGTCCTTAAAGGGGTCTCCCACGGTGTCACCCACCACGGAGGCGTCGTGCAGCGCGGTTCCCTTCATGTGCAGGTCCACCTCGACCACCTTCTTGGCGTTGTCCCACGCACCACCGGCGTTGGCCATGTAGATGGCCTGGTAGAGGCCGAAGAGCGCGATGGACACGAGGTAGCCGATAAAGAAGTAGGGCTCGATGAAGGCGAAGGACAGGGTGGCGAAGAAGACGGCGAGAAAGATTGTGAGCATCCCCTGCTGTGCGTACTGGGTGCAGATCTCCACGACTCGGCGCGAGTCCTCGACACTGGCCCGCTGCGCCCCGGCGTCCAGGTGGATGGAGCCGCGGATGAAGGCTACCGCCCGGTTGGCACCGGTGGTCACGGCCTGGATCGAGGCGCCGGAGAACCAGAAGACCACCGCTCCCCCGGTGATCAGCCCCAGGAGGAAGGGGGCGTGGAGCAGGGAGAGGTTCTCGATGCCGGTGCGCAGGTGGTCGGTCAGCCCGATGATGATAGAGAAGATCATGGTGGTCGCCCCCACCACCGCGGTCCCGATGAGGACCGGCTTGGCCGTGGCCTTGAAGGTGTTCCCGGCCCCGTCGTTGTCCTCCAGGAGGAGCTTGGCGCGCTCCCACCGGGGCTCGAGGCCCGGACTGGCCTGCGTGCCTCGGCGCAGCTCGGCGTCGATGCCCTCGATCTCCTCGATGCGGGAGAGCTCGTAGACGCTCTGGGCGTTGTCGGTGACCGGCCCGTAGGAGTCCACGGCTATCGTCACCGGTCCCGTCCCCAGGAAGCCGAAGGCGACCAGGCCGAAGGCGAACACGCTGGGAGCGAGCATGTACTCGTCCAGGCTCTGGGAGCCCAGCAGGTAGGCGGCCGTCATGAGCCCGACGACGGTCATACCCAGCCAGTAGGCTGAGAAGTTGCCCGCCACCACGCCAGAGAGGATGTTGAGGCTCGCACCGCCCTGCCGTGAGGAGGTGACGGTCTCACGCACGTGGCGAGATCTGGTGGAGGTGAAGACCTTGACCAGCTCGGGGATGAGGGCCCCGGCCGCGGTGCCGCAGGTGACGATGGTGGCCAGCCTCAGCCACAGCCCGGTGCCGAGGCCACCCAGGACGAGCCACGTGGTCAGGTAGGTCAGCGCCACGCACAGCAGGGAGGTCAGCCACACCAGGGTGGTCAGAGGCGTCTCAAAGCTCATCCGCTCCGCGGTCCCGTAGCGCGCCCGGGTCCAGGCGCTGTTGACGGCGTAGGCGGCCCAGGCCGCCAGGATCATGGCGGAGCGCACGGTGAAAAGCCACACCAGCAGGGTGGCCTGGAGGCCAGGATCCTCCACGGCCAGGAGGATGAAGGTCACCAGGGCCACGCCCGTGACACCGTAGGTCTCAAAGCCGTCGGCGCTGGGCCCCACCGAGTCCCCGGCGTTGTCTCCCGTGCAGTCGGCGATGACCCCGGGGTTGCGGGGGTCGTCCTCGTCAATCTTGAACACGATCTTCATCAGGTCCGCACCGATGTCGGCGATCTTGGTGAAGATGCCTCCGGCGATACGCAGGGCGGAGGCCCCCAGGGACTCTCCGACGGCGAAGCCGATGAAGCAGGCCCCGGCAACGTCGGCGGGCAGCAGGAGCAGGATGACCAGCATCATGAGCAGCTCCAGGCTGATAAGCACCATACCGATGCTCATGCCCGCACGCAGGGGGATGCGGTGCACGGGGTAGGGCCTGCCCCGCAGGGAGGCGAAGGCGGTGCGGGCGTTGGCGAAGGTGTTGACCCGGATACCGAACCAGGCCACGAGGTAGGACCCGCCCATGCCCAGCAGGGAGAAGACGACGACGATACCGACCCGCCCCCAGCCAAAGCCCACCAGTGCCCTGTAGTAGATGACGATGACGGTGGTGATGAACGCCCACAGGACCAGGAGGAACCTTCCCTGACGCACTAGGTAGGCCTGGCAGGTGGAGTAGATAAGCTCGGCGACCTCCAGCATCGAGGCATGGGTGGGCAGGCGCCGCAGCTGGAGGAAGGTGGCCAGGCCGAAGCCCAGGCCCAGCAGGCAGACGAGCATGCCTGCCACCAGCAGGAGGCGGCCGTCCAGGCCTGCGACCCGGGCCGCCGACAGGTCCGGCAGGACCAGGCTGGCCTCTCCTCCGCCCAGGCCGTCCTGGGCGTGTGGGCTTCCTGAGGCCCCGGAGGCATCAGGGTCCGTCGAGCAGGCGGGCAGGACCAGGCAGAGCACGAGCACCAGCAAGGGGGCCAACCTGGAACGACAGAAGGAACGACGTCGTCGTCCGCCTGGTGGCAGCGTCGGCTCGGGCCTGGGGACGCGGGAAAGGAGGGAACGGACTAGGTCGGGGTCGGAGTCGGCGGCCCCACGGGTGGAAGGCATATGATCTCGCTGCATCCTGGAAACCTGGAAACCTGATTGTCAGCAGGACGGGACCGGGCTGTCCCGCTGCCTTACCCGCAGTCTAACGGTGATACTCGTCACTCGGAAGAGGGGGCTGCTCTTTCATCGCGAGAAGATTCAGTAGTCCCCGGCGATCACCTCGGCCCGGTCTCCCTCCGGGTCCAGCAAGGCGACCTCGTAGCAGCCGTCACCAGTAGTGTGGGGTCCGTCGCCGACACGCACCCCAGCCTCATACATCCGCAAAGCCAACTCGCTCACAAGCGGCGGTCACAGGCTGGCGGTCAGCCAGGGCGAAGGAGCCCTGTATCCGGCCCGCCCGGCCACCACCCGCCCCGTCAGCACCAGCCGCCGGGTGCCGGGGTCACGCGGGCAGGTGGTCCTCGTTGCTGACCTGTTCGGTTGCCACCATACCCAGGTAGTCCCATCGGAAGCTGCGAGAGACTACTAGGACGCGGCGGGACGTGGACGTCAGCCAGCGGGCACAGGCGGCGCAGAGGGTACGTGCAGGGCGGACCCTGCAGAGTTCTCGGTGCTGCCAGGCTGCTCCGCACCCGCGGGAAAGGAGGTCCTTTGCAGCGACAGCAAGGGAGGTAAGGGAGAGCAGACGCCCTCCGTCGGGCTCAGGAGCCCTCCCCGCGGATCGCCTCTGTCAGCGTCCAGCGGTTGAAGACCCCGTGAAGACGCTTTCCGTTGAGGTAGACCACCGGGGCGCCTTCCTCCTCGGTCAGCCCGTCAACTTCAAGGGTCTCACGCAGCACCTTCGGCTCGTCGACGGCACTGGCCACGCGCTCCAGCAGGGCATCGACGTCCAGACCCTCCTCACGGGCGGTCTGTGTGATGCGCTCCTCAGTGACCTCGCCGCGCAGGGCCGCCAGGCTGTCATGGAAGGACGTCCACTGGCGCTGGGCGTAGGCGGCCTCCAGGGCCAGCGCAGCCAGCAGGGAGTCCGGACCGGTAACCCTGTGGCGCATGACGAGGAGTACCTCACCAGAGGTAATCATGGGCTCGATCGCCCACAAGGCCTCCACGAGCCGCCACCGGTCCTCATAGGTAACGTCAGCGTAGTTGACCAGGACGCTGGGCGCGCCCGGGGTACCGAAGAGGATGTCGCGCTCAGTGTCCACCGGGCGGGGCAGCGTCTCGCCCACGCCCTCGGGCAGCGGACGGAGCCAGTCGCCCAGGCGGAAGATGGTGGCTGCCAGAGCCAGAGCCAGTAGGGAGGCACTCAGCACGCCAATACGGGCCTGGTCACTGGCCGCCTCGTCCTCCAGGGCGATCCCGGCCACGAGCAGGGAGATGGTGAAGCCCATGCCGGACAGTGCTCCCAGGCCCATGATCCGCGGCAGGTCAAGCCCAGGCAGCCGAGAACCGGGGACCAGGCGCAGCACGACGGCCGCGCCGACGGTGACTCCGAGGAGCTTGCCCAGGACAAGGCCCAGGATCACCGC
Organism: Actinomyces lilanjuaniae; assembly: GCF_003606385.1. Classification (NCBI taxonomy): domain Bacteria; kingdom Bacillati; phylum Actinomycetota; class Actinomycetes; order Actinomycetales; family Actinomycetaceae; genus Actinomyces; species Actinomyces lilanjuaniae. The sequence continues at coordinate 2,153,411 of NZ_CP032514.1, forward strand.
CCAGGTGATGCGGGAGGAGGCGGCTGCCCTGACAGCCTCCCCGGACAGCTCGACCCCCGCATTAGCCAGCGCGAAGAGCGGGACCACAATGTAGTTGACGTAGGGCGGCAGCACCGTGGACAGGCGCTGGTTGAGAGGTATCGCGTAGGCAAGGATCTCACGCAGGATCATCGCCGCGGTGGGGGTCGGTGCCTGGCGGTAAAGGGCGGCCACCTCCACCGCCCCGTTGGCGTCGTCCCTGCGCACGTTGTAGACAGGCATGAGCAGGGCGATGAGTACCCCTGCCAGGGTGGCGTGAACGCCCGAGCGGTAGAGCGCGTACCAGATCGCGATCCCGAGCACGAGGTAGGGAGGCGATCGCCACACGCCACGGCGGGCCAGGAGCCACACCCCCGCCAGGCCCGCCACCGCCAGAGCCAGCGCCACGAGGTCAAGGGAGCTGGTGTAGAAGACGGCAAGCACCAGCAGGGCCCCGATGTCGTCGATGACGGCGAAGGTCAGGAGGAAGAGCCGCAGCCGCGGGGCACGCCGGGGGCCGACCAGGGCCAGCATGCCAATAGCAAAGGCGGTGTCGGTGGAGATGACGGCTCCCCAGGCGTGAGAGCCCTCTGTTCCCCCCGCGATGGCAAGAAAGACGAGGACCGGGACCACCAGCCCACCCACAGCAGCCGCGGCTGGCAGGAGGGCGCGCCCGGGCAGGCGGAGCTCACCCAGGGTGAGGTCACGGCGTACGTCGAGGCCCACCATGAAGAAGAAGACCGCCATGAGCCCCTCGTCGACCCATCCGTGCAGAGTCAGCTCGACGCTGAAGGGCCCCAGGGCCAGGGAGGCGGGCGTGTCCCAGAAGGCGTGGTAGCTGTGACCGGTATTGGCCCACACCAGGGCTATCAAGGTCGCCGCCGCCAGGGCGAGGGCAGCGTAGGTCTCATTGGTCTGGATGGACAGGAGCCTGGCCCGTCGCCTCAGGTACCAGTCGACGGACTCCCTCCGGTCCGACAGATCGGCTACCGTCCTGCTCACACTGCTCCCTTCAGCATGCCGTTGCCCGTGTCAGCGGTCGTCCGCCAGTGTCGTTCCTCGTCACCATGTGTCCCACATGTGTCCCACGCCTCCTGGTAGCCCGGCCACTCAGTCCTGTGCCGCGGGGCGCTCCGGGGCTGCGTCCTCAGGTCCGTCCAGGAAGCGGAAGCCCTGGGCCTCCATGGTGGCAGCCACCGTCGGGAAGTAGTACCGGGAGTACATGGAGGAGGTGTCCTGGGACCAGGTTCCCATCTGGGTCATTCCCTGCGCGTCCCACCAGTCGCGCAGGAGCTCGTCATAGACCTGGGCGCCATGCTCCACCGCCTGCGCGTCATAGCGCTCCTCCATGGCGTAGGACTCCAGGGGCACCCGAGGCTTGACCTGGGGTGTCTTCTGCCGGTCCGCCACACCCAGGGTGGAGGCCACCACAGGGAAGGTGTGGGCGGGCAGCCCCAGCAGCTCGATGAGGGCGGCCGGGTCGTTACGGACTCCACCGATCGCGGTGGTGGCGTATCCCAGGCTGTGAGCCGCGGTCTGAAAGGTGGCCAGAGCGATACCCGCATCCACCGCGCCGACAAGAATCCCCTCGGCGCTGCGGTGGACCACCTGCTCGCGCTGATGCTTCCTGGCAGCCAGATCGGTTCGGTAGAAGTCGACAACGAAGACCACGACGACCTCGGCCCCGGCAACCTGTGGCTGGCCACCAGCGATGTCGGCGACAGCCTGGATACGGTCACGGTCACGCAGGACCACGAGACTCAGCCCCTCGGCGTTGATGGAGGTAGGAGCCTGGCGGGTAGCCAGAAGGATCTGGGTGAGATCCTCCTGAGGCACCGGCTCCCCACTGAAGGCCCGCACCGACCGACGTTCACGCAGCAGGGACAGGACCTCGCTGGTGGGCTCAGGATCGTTGGTGGGCACAAGATCAGGGACGTCGTTGTGCGTCATGACGACTACTCCTCAGGTGTGAGCGACTACGGATGACCAGAGCAGGCAGACACACCAGTGACGCGGACACCGGGTCGGCTTGTGGCCGACGCCGGGGACAGGACACGACCTCAGTGACGACGCCGACTGTCTGGCCTCCTCCGCCTGCCTAACCTGCCCAGCGCTAGGAACATTCCTGATCTGCCACGCCTGCGACCACGCTCACCCGGTGAGAGGAATACCAGGAGAAGCACCCTGATACAGGCCTGGAAGACCGTCAATCCACTCCACCGCCCCAGCCAAGCGGCAGGACCAGGAGCACAGCGGTGCAGCCCACCGGGCACATCCACACCCGGGCTGCACCGCTCAAGCCACGTGCTACTCCTGCGCCGCCGAAGGGCGCGTCATGTCCGCAGGCACCACCCAGGCGTCGAACTGCTCCTCGGTGACAAAGCCCAGCTCCAGGGCGGACTGACGCAGGGACAGGCCTTTGTGGTGCGCGTTCTTGGCGATCTTGGAGGCCTTGTCGTAGCCGATGTGGCGGTTGAGGGCCGTGACCTGCATGAGGTTGGTCTCCAGGTTGGCCCGGATACGCTCCGTGTTGGGCTCGATACCGTAGGCACAGTTGGTGTCGAAGGAGACGCACGCGTCACCTAGGAGCTGGATAGACTCCAGCACGCACCAGGCCATGACCGGCTTGAACACGTTGAGCTGGAAGTTACCCTGGGACCCCGCGAAGCCGACAGTGGCGTCGTTGCCAAAGACCTTGGTAGCCACCATGGTCATCGCCTCGCACTGAGTGGGGTTGACCTTGCCCGGCATGATGGACGAACCCGGCTCGTTCTCGGGGATGATAAGCTCCCCGATTCCGTTGCGCGGACCGGAAGCGTACCAGCGCACGTCGTTGGCGACCTTCATCAGGGCATCCGCCAGGACGCGCAGGGCACCGGAGACCAGGACCAGGGCGTCGTGAGCGCCCAGGGCGGCGAAGAGGTTGTCCGCCTGGGCAAACTCGATACCGGTCTCCTCACTGATCTTACGCGCGCACAGCTCGCCGAAGCGGGGGTGGGCGTTGAGACCGGTCCCCACCGCGGTCCCGCCGATAGCCAGCTCGCGTGCCCGGGAGTCGGCATAGCGGATGCCGTCCAGGGCGAAGTCGATCTGGGCTACCCAGCCGGAGATGACCTGCCCCAGGGTGATGGGGGTAGCGTCCTGGAGGTGGGTACGCCCCACCATGACGACGTCGTCGTACTGCCTGGCCTTGGCGTCCAGGGTGTCGCGCAGCTGGGTGACACGCGGGTACATGGCCGCCAGCTCGGAGACGACCGCGATATGCATAGCGGTGGGGAAGGTGTCGTTGGAGGACTGCCCGCGGTTGACGTGGTCGTTGGGATGGACAGGGGTCTTGGAACCAACCTGCCCCCCAGCCATCTCGATGGCCCGGTTGGAGATGACCTCGTTGGAGTTCATGTTCGACTGCGTTCCGGAGCCGGTCTGAAAGACTACCAGGGGGAACTCGTCGTCAAGCCTGCCCGCGATGACTTCGTCACCGGCCGCGGCGATGAGGTCGGCGATGTCACGCGGCAGCTCGCCGAGCTCGGCGTTGGCCAGGGCGGCCGACTTCTTGAGCACCCCCAGTGCCTTGATCATGGGGCGGCCCCACACGAAGGTCTCCCGGCCAATGTCAAAGTTGTGCAGGGACCGCTCGGTCTGCGCCCCCCAGTAGCGCTCAGCGGCGACCTCGACGGTGCCCATGGAGTCGGTCTCGGTACGGGTAGAGGTCGGCGGGTCCTGCCGGCTCAGCTGGCCTGAGGTCTTCTCTGGTGTCTTCTTCTCTGGTGTCTTCGCGTCTGCTGGCATGCCCCAAGGCTACCCCGGAGCCTGGCGCACGGTGCGAGGACCGGCGTCCTAGGGTCGCCCGCCCAGGCTCTCATCCCGCCTCCTCCACCCACCTCACCCCACCCGTTTTTCTCATTATTTTCTCTCTTTTCTATCTATTTCTCTCTTTTCCGACCACTCCCGCTCCTTTTCTGTCCGTCAAGCTGCAAAGCGGCACAGAACTGATTAACCCGGCAGTACAGCCCCTCGGCGCAGGGGGAGTCGCAGATACGGTGGAAGCGCTCACGACAGCCACGTGAAAGGAGAATGTCATGAGCGACAACGGAACATTTGACCGCATGACGGGCAAGGCCAAGGAATCCATAGGCAAGGCGACCGGGGACAAGGAGACCGAGACCGAGGGAATCATTCAGCAAGCCGAGGGCAGGGCCAAGAAGGCTACCGAGGACCTCAAGGACAGCGCTCAGGGGGTAGCCAACCGGGTCGGGAAGGACAGGGCCAGGAAGGACGAGCAGTAGTCGTTGCGCGGCAGGTCCCTGCACCACCGGTGGATCACCGCCTGCTGACTGAGTTCTGGCAGGCGGCGACCCACCGGGCCCGCCCCTCCCACAGCAGTGGACACACCACCCCCCCCACTAAGCCTCCAGCTCGCCAGCCGCACCCTCCCACCCGGATGGACGCTCCCCCACCCGGATGGACGCTCCACGCCCTCAGGCACCGCTTCCCCACCACCGCCTACGGCGCAGACCGCGACATCCTCGCCGTCCAGATCCTCGCCGTCCAGCGCCTCCTCGGCCACACCTCTGTGTCCACCACTCAGCGCTATACCGCACCACCCACCAACGCCATGAGAAAAGCAGTTGAGACAGCAGCCTAGTCCCTGCTGACTCTGGCGTGCCTGCCTACCGGTCTGGGCACGGCCCCCATCTCTTCCCTGGCCCCCTTCCTCCCCGGCAAGAACACTGGGTGCTCCGGGAAGGGCTCCGGAGAAGGACACCCCCCAGGACCTGGGGGAGGAGGCCTGGCTGACCGGCGTGCCCCCCGACCTGGCCACCCAGCTCGACCCGACCAGGCTGGGTGACACCCAGGCAGCCGCCCTGGTCCTGGGCGCCCCCAGGACAGCCTCACCCAGGCGGTCGACACCCTCTCCGCCGACCTGGCTGACGCCACGCCGTGTCTGCTGGAGCGGTGTAGACACACCCCAAGTTATGTACTACAATACTGGTATGGCCATCCATTACAGCGAGAGCGCCGACAAGCACGGGGTTCCCCACCCCGAGATCGAGTACGCCATCTTCCACCCCATCAACAAGCAGCAGGTCGAGGGCCGACGCGGGGACACCACCTTCGTCTTCGTCGGCCCCCGCCACGACCTGTCCCGCAGCCTCCTGGAGGTCATGGTCGCCCTCAGGCCCGACGGCCGCCTGGTCGTCTTCCACGCCATGGAGCTGACCGACCGGTGGAGGTGGCTGCTCTACGCGCCCGGACACGCACAGTGGGAGGAGTAACCATGACCAGCCGCCGCTCCCGCCAGGGCGGGACCCTGCCCAGCACGACCACCGACGCCGAGCTCGCCGACCTAGCCGCCCAGGGGCGGCTGCACCCCGTCGGCCGCCCCCTCGGCGGCGGCACCATCACCAGCGAGGACCAGCTACGCGCCCTCATGGGAGGGCGGCCGACCCTCGGCCACGACCACGCCACCGGGCACGGGGCCTCCGCGCGCCGCCAGGTCCGCCTGCCCGAGCACACCAACACCGCCCTGGACGCCTACGCCACCGCCCACCACATGACCCCCAGCGCCGTCATCCGCCAGGCCCTGGAGAAGTTCCTCAACGACGACCTTGCCGTGACACATCAGGACAACCCCCGCCACGCCACGCCTCTCTAGCCGAAAGGCACTCACATGCCCGCCAGGCCCCAGGCAAGACCGCGCTCGATCAGGCGCCTCCACCTCGACCTGCTCAACTCGCGCCTGGGGCGCCCACCAGCCCGCTCAGAGAAGGAGGCTATGAGCCGCCTGCTGGCCGAGTTCGGTGACGAGATCACGGCACTGGCCAGGAGCATCGCCCACCACGGCCTGGATCCCACCCAGTCGTGGGCGGTCGTAGAGGAGCAGGGCCAGGTAGTGGTTCTGGAGGGAAACCGGCGCCTGACCGCCTGCCGGCTCCTGGAGAGGCCCAGCAGGGCGCCCACCCCGGACTGGGTCGACAGGTTCAGGCGCATCAGCAGCACAGCGACCACGGACGACAGCTACCAGCGTCCCAACTGCGTCCTGTTCGACCGCAGGGCCGACGCCCGCTACTGGATCCAGATCAAGCACCACGGGCGGGGAGCGGGAGAGGGGACCGCTCCCTGGGGGCCGGAGATGGTCTACCTGGACCAGCTCAACAACGGGGGCGAGCCTGAGGGGTGGAACGAGTTCTGGTACTGGCTGGAGGAGGCCTACCGGCCAGACCCCCAGATGGCCGACCTCGTCAACCAGGCCCGCCGCAAGCAGTACACCACCATGAAACGTGTCTACGACTGGAAGGTCAAGGAGCTCCTCAACGCCGAGCTCGGCAGTGACGGCACCGTACACGCCAGCGCCGACCCGCAGAAGATCAGGCCCTTCATAGAGGCCCTCCTCACCGGAATGCTCCCCACAGGAGCACGACCAGCAGGCTCCCCACCAGCAGGTACCGTCATCTCCTCCCGCACCCTCAACGACCAGGAAACAGCCAGCAACACACTTAAATGTCTGTGGAATCGCACCATTGGGCAGGCCGACGTCACTGCCGACTACCATGCCCGGGCAGCCGAACCAGGTGACACCCAGAAGAGGCCAGCGCCAACAGGCAGCCCCCCGTCACCGGCAGGTGCGGCAGCACCAGGAGGGGAGACCTCGCACGGCCACCCCTCCAGCACGGCACAGGACGCAGGAGACCCGTTCCAGCCGGACAGAACCTCCCGCCCCCGCAACCACGACCGCCCCCGAAAGGGCGAGACCCACCTCTACGCCGACGTGCGCCGGGCGAGCCTGCCCGGCAGGCTCAGGGAGATGCTCAAGGAGTGCTCCGACCTCAAGATCGACGACCACCCCCAGGTGTGCGCAGTCATGGCACGAGTCACCCTCGAGCTCGCCGTCGACGCGCTCATCAACCACCATCACTTGACTGTCAAGAACCAGAAGAACAGGCTTGTCGACAAGCTCAAGGTAGTGCTGAGGCACCTGGACCCTCACTACGACGCAAAGGAGCCGGGCCGCCCCGAGCTCGGGGCGCATGGGCCGCAATCAAGCCCGGCGACGAGCAAGGTGAGTTTCTTCGAGATCTGAACGACTGCGTCCACTCCTACCAGTTCACCGCCGCGCTCGACGTCGCCCGACGCGCCAACAAAGTCCTCACACCCCTGCTATCCGCCATCTGCGACAACCTGCGCCAGCCGCTGGCGGGTGCGGTGGCCACGGGCGGGCGGAACGGGCAGTCTTGACCCCGTGAGGTACCTGTCCCCCCTGCGCTACCCAGGCGGCAAGGCCCGCCTGGCCCCCTTCCTCGCCCGGGTGGTGGCCGCCCAGGACCCGGCCCCGGCCCGCTACGCCGAGCCCTACGCGGGCGGGGCCGGGGCCGCCCTGCGCCTGCTGGCCGACGGCGTGGTCGACCACGTCCACCTCAACGACCTCAACCCCGGCATCGCCGCGTTCTGGCGCACCACCACCACCAGGGACGGCGCCGAGGAGCTGTGCCACCTCATCGACACCACCCCGGTCACCATCAGCCAGTGGCACCACCAGCGCTGCGTCTACCAGAACGCTCTCCACCAGCCCACCATCCCCGACGGCGCCCGGGACCTGGCCCTGGGGTTCGCCACCTTCTTCCTCAACCGCACCAACCGCTCCGGCATCCTCGACGCCCGCCCCATCGGCGGCCTGGACCAGGCCGGCAGGTGGCCCATCGACGCCCGCTACAACAAGACTGGCCTCAAGGACCGTATCCGTACCATCGCCTCCTGGCAGGGGCGGGTCCACGTCACCCAGCTCGACGGCACCGCCTTCCTGGGCACCCTGGACCACCACGGCCGTGACGTCCTGGTCTACGCCGACCCTCCCTACCTGGACAAGGCCCACGACCTCTACCTGCACGCCTTCGACCACGCCGCCCACGACCGGCTGGCCACCACTCTCCACCGCGCCCCCTGGCCGTGGCTGCTGACCTACGACGACCAGCAGACAGTGTGGACCCGCCTCTACCCCGCCCACCGGTGCGCCCGCTTCAGTATCGCCCACACCGCAGGCCCCCAGCACGTGGGCACCGAGACCATCGTCTACAGCCCCGACCTGACCCTCCCCGCGGACCTGGAGGTCACCCCCGGCAGACCCACCACCTGGATCACCAGCCCCGCACCAGCCAGTTGAACCCACTAGGTCACAGGGTGTGTCCACGGACCGGGCCTTGGCTGGGGTGGTGTGGGCGGGCCTGGTGCGCGCGGTTGGCTGGCCTGGTGGTGGCATGGCTGCCTGGTAGACCCGGCGCACCCGGGCGACCGTCTTCATGTCGGCTGCCTGGGCCTGGGTGGCCCGGCTGGCCTGGGCGGCCTTCTGGGTGACGTCCTGGGCGATGCAGCGGGTAGCGGGGAAGCGGCAGGCGCGGCGGGTAGGTGCGCTCCAGCAGGCCCGTGAGCTGGTCGGTCCTGGTCATCCCGGTCAGCACCGCCAGCCTGGCTGCGTCGTTCACCTCACGTGTGGCCGGGCGGCGTCGTAGGCCAGGGCCATGGCCGCGCTACCGACCACGAGCAGCACGGCGTGCTCGCCTCACCGGGCGAGCCGCCCTCCACCAGGCCGAGCAGCCCCAGCAGCCGCTCCCCCGTCAGAGGAGGGCCAGGACACGGCTCACCCCCGGTGGTCATGCCCGCGCCGAGGGACCGGGTGGTGACGAGGGTGCCGCGCCGCCGAGACGCCTCAGGACGCCTCAGGACTCTGTACGTCGGCCTCCGACCTGAAGATCTCTATCACCCGCAGGTACCAGCGTGCAGGGCACACCCGCCCGGGGTCCTCCACCCAGGCGGGGGCCTGCCACCCGTCACGCCCGGCCAGCCAGTCAGCCAGCGCCGCAAAAGCAGCGTCAACCTCCACCGCACCCGTGGGCGGCGGCTCCCGGGTGAAGACCTGGCTGGCGACGCTGGTCCCGCCACGACGCAGGCAGGAGGTGTAGTCATCCAGGGTCTGAAGCACCCCGAACCGCCACCACACCACCAGGCGCCCAGCGGCTACCCCAGCCACTGGGAGACCTGCTCCACCAGCCGGATGATCTTCCCGACCGCTCCTACCACGACGCCGGTGGCACCCGCGACAATCCTGACATCATGTGCGAGCCGCACCGTAGCCTCGCGCCATCCCTGGACCTTCTCCCGCCACGGCCGCCCCGGCTCCGCGTGCCCAGCGCGCTTCCTGTCGTCGTTCCCGCTGCTGTCCTTGCTCCTCATGTCTGCCTCCCGGCTAGGTGAGCCCGCCCCTCCTTGGGAGCGGGCAGGTGCCCGGCATGGGTCCCTTACCCGTACACATGCGGACCGCGTCCCCGACCGTCTCGCATGCTGGTCACCCCGAGAGGCACCAACAGCAGTACCACCGAGAGGGGTGCGCGCCCAGCTCCACGACGAGGGTGAGTGCGCCTGGCCGACAGTGGTCTGGCACCTAGAGCGAGGAGCATGAGACAGCGTGAGCGAGACGAGCAGCCCCTACCTGGACCCAAGGAGGTCGGGTGAGCTGGGAGCCCCAGGAAGGTCAGACCCGCATGGACGTCGACGTCACCGTCCGGGGGCGAGGCTCCGGGGTGAGAATGAGCGTCACCACGGGGCAGGCGAGGACGTGGTGGTGGTGCGCCTCAAGGGCGACGGCCATCCTGAAGGGCACCGCCATGAGCCCGGGCCAGGCGCGCGGGCTGGTCGCCCAGGGGGTGCGCCGCTGACGGGGCCTGGGTGCCGGCCCCCTACGTGCCGGGAACAGCAGCAGCCCCGACACCTGGTGGTGCCGGGGCTGCTGGGGCGGTAGCGGGGGCAGGATTCGAACCTGCGACCTCCGGGTTATGAGCCCGGCGAGCTACCGAACTGCTCCACCCCGCGTTGGTGGAATGATCCTAACGCCCCGCATCGAAATCGATCAATCCGTGGGAACGTGCCTTTGGTCACCCACGCGCACAAGCCGTTCCTACACAGCACACCGGCTCCCAGCCCAGGCGGTATCGCCAGAAACAGGGACCGGGGGCGGGCGCACCGGCAACGCGGTGCGCCCGCCCCCGCCACGGACAGCAGCCCAATTGCGACTCAGGCGGCCGCACAGACCAGCCAAGGTCCGGGCCACCGCCAGGAAGCCCCGGAGAAGCTCTTAGCCCTCCCCGAGCCGCTCCCTGGCGTCAACGGCCCTGTTCACGGCGTCGTTGAGACGGTCCTGAGCCTCACCGTAGGCCTCCCAGTCGCCTTCACTCATCGCGGTCTGGGCGTCGCTCATCGCCTGGTCCGCGTCTGTCAGTGCCTGGTCCAGGTCAGCCTGCGGGTCCCCGGCGGAGGACCCGCTGGCGCCGGCGGAGGGTGCGGCCGAGGCCTCGGCAGACGGCTCGCCGCTGGCAGACGCCGAGGCCTCAGCAGACGGCTCGGCAGAGGGCTCAGCAGTCTCCTCCGGAGCCGCTGTGGCGTCCTGGGTCGGATCCGTCCCGTCAGTAGCCTCGTTGGTGTCATTGGCCGCACCGGCGTCACCGTCCACGGCCTCCTCACCTGTGGTCGCACCCGAGTCACCACCAAAGACCTGGTCCAGGGCGCCTGAGAGGGTGTCAGCGAAGCCGACCTCGTCGCCGAAGGCCACCAGCACCTTGCGTAGCAGCGGGTACTGAGTCCCCGAGGAGGACTGGACGTAGACCGGCTGGACGTAGAGGAGACCCCCTCCCACCGGGAGAGTCAGGAGATTGCCCTTGATCACCTCCGAGCCCTGCTGGGACAGCAGGTTCAGCGTCTGAGACACCTCCGGGTCGGAGTCAAAGATGTTCTGGACCTGTCCGGGTCCGGAGACGTTGGAGGAGCGAGGCAGCTCCAGGAGCCGCAGCTGTCCGTAGTTGGGGTTGCGCTGCCCCGGCTCACCAGTGGCCGTCTCCGAGTCCACCGCCAGGAACCCGGTCAGCACGTTGCGGTTGGTGTTGCCTCCGATGATGTAGACGCTGGACAGCGAGAAGCTGGCCTCGTCCTGTCCCGGCATCTTCAGAGTCAGGTAGTAAGGGTCCTGAAGGTCGGCCTCGGAGGTCGTCGGGTCGTCCGGGACCTTCCAGAAGTCACCGCCGGAGTAGAACTCAGCCGCATCGTCGACGTGGTAGCTCGCCATGATGGTGCGCTGCACGGTGAACAGGTCCTCCGGGTAGCGCATGTGCGCCATGAGGTCAGCACTCATCTCGCTCATCGACGTGACCGAGCCGGGGAAGACGGAGTCCCACGCCTTGAGGATCGGGTCGTCCTCATCCCACTCGTACAGGGTGACCGAGCCGTCGTAGGCATCCACCACCGCCTTGACCGAGTTGCGCACGTAGTTGGACTCCTCCGGGGCCCCCAGCAGCGCGGCGCTGCCGTCGGGGGAGGTAGCCGTGTCCTCCAGGGACTCGTGCTGGGAGTAGGGGTAGTTGTTCGTCGTCGTGTAGCCGTCGACGATCCACACCACGCGCTTAGGCGTCGAGGGGTCGTCATCGTCGTCAACCACCGCCGGATAGGGGCTGCCGTCCAGGGTGAGCCAAGGAGCCACCTTGGCCACACGCTGTGCCGGGTCGCGGTCGTAGAGGATCTGGGACCCGGAGCGGACCTCCTGGGAGAACAGGATGTTCATCTCCTGGAACCTGGTGGCGTACAGGAGGCGGTTGACCGGGTTGGACACGTTAGGGCCACCGTCCCCGGAGAAGGTGGTGTTGACCTGCCCAGTCTCAGAGGTGTCGTCGGGGTAGTTGAGCTCGCGAGGCGTGCCGCCGTCATCGCCTCCCACGATCGAGTAGTCGGCCGAGGCCTGGCCGAAGTAGATACGCGGCTCGTAGTCTCCCAGGTCCCCGGAGGAGGGGATGCCACCCTCCCAGAAAGACGGGTAGCCACCGGTAGCGACCGTGTTGCCGTAGGCGGTGACCACACCGTACCCGTGAGTGTAGACAGTGTGCTCGTTGACCCACGTGCGCTGACTGTCCCCCAGCCCGGACAGGTTGAGCTCACGGACCGCGATCACCGTATCCCGGCTGACGGAGTCCACCGTGTACCGGTCCACGTTGAGGGTCTCCCGGAAGGAGTAGTACTGCTTGTTCTGCTGGAGCTGCTGGAACGTCGGCGAGACCAGCTGCGGGTCGAGCAGACGGATCGACGTCGTGGACTCGGTGTCCTCCTGGAGCTGTCCAGCCTCGGCAGTCGTCGTGGCGTCGTAGGCGGTGGTCTCGATGCCGTCGAGCCCGTAGGCAGCCAGCGTGGCGTCGATGTTGCGCTGGATGTACTGGGCCTCCTGCCGCTGGGCGTTGGGATCAACGACGAACGTCTGGATCGCGGCAGGGTAGGCGGTACCCACCAGCAGGGCCGAGACCACCATGACGACCACTCCGGTCACCGGAAGGCGCCAGGAGCGGGACCGCACCGAGGCCACAAAGAGGACAGCCACCGCAATGGAGATCGCCGCCAGGATCGCCCTGGCCGGGACCACGGCGTTGATGTCGGTGTAGCCCGCTCCGTCAAACCGGGAGTTCGCGGCGTACAGCGCGGTGTAGCGGTCCAGCCAGTAGCGCCCCCCCTGCAGCAGGGCGTAGAGGGTGAGGAACACTGTCAGGTGGGTCCGCGCAGCCCTGGTGAAGTGCGGCTGGCGGGAGACGGAGATACCGCCGTACAGGTAGTGGACCGCCACAGAGGCCACCCCCGAGAACAGGACCACGTTAGACAGGTACCCCAGCGCCGTCAGGAGCACAGGAAGAATAAAGACATAGAACGACATGTCAATGCCGAACTGCGGGTCCCTGACACCGAAGGACTGGGTGTGGATGGCCAGCAGCACCTGGTCCCACTGCGGGACCAGCTCCCAGGCGGCTCCCAGCAGCCCCAGGACCGCAGGGATGCCCCAGGTCAGGAGCCTGCGCATCGGCTCGACGGCAGTCTGGTAGGCCTCCAGGCTCCTGCTTGCCTCGTCGCTGGGGACTACCACCTCACGAGCCTGGTAGGCCCGGGACATCGCGGTGTAGACGGCACCAAACATGACCACGAAGCCCAGAAGGAACAGGGCGGCCCCGGCCACCCACCGGGTCCAGATGACGCGGGAGAAGCCCAGCTGGTCATACCACAGCACTTCCGTCCAGGTCTGGGAGGCGAAGATAATCACGCCTCCGATCACCGCGAGAATGAGCGCTGTCAGGGCCAGTGGTCCGGGACGACGACGTCCGGAGTCGGTGTCGTTAGTCCTAGGGGTACGCGGAGGCCGGGGCCCTCCGCGCCCGAATCCGGGTCTGGAGCCGGGAGGGCCGAACCTAGGCATGGATCGGGACCGAGACGCTGACGACGAGCCTGACCCGCCGGACTTCGCAGGCCTGGCGGGTCGATCGGAGTCACGATCCTGGGCAGGCTCGCGGGACTCGTCTGACCTGTCTGACTTGTTGCTCGGCTCTTCTTCTTCGTTCCGGGTGCTCACAATCACACTCCGTGTCTGGTCTGCACAGGGGCACCGACCAGCAGGCCGGTGTTTCTATCGTCCCACAGCCTCCCCACCTGTAGGCAAGCCGTCGCCGTAGAGAGCACCAAGACGAGACCTGCCCCAGGGTCCCGCCAGAGTCCTCAGCGTCGTCAGCAGCCTCGGCACGACGTCCTCGGGACGTGGGACCATGAGTCCATGGCCTCACCAGAACCTGACCCTGAGGAGCACGACCACGCCCCCGCCCCTGGCACCGAGTCCCTCGGCAACCTCGCCGCCGACCGCAGGACCCCATCCGTGCAGACCCCTGGTGAGACGGAGCGGGGCAAGGGCACCGAGGAGCCGCGCATAGCGGGCACCTCCACGCAGGAGGCCCTGGTCGCAGCAGTGACCGAGACCGAGGCACATGTGTCTGTCCACGGCTGGGACGCCCCGGTACGGCTCTTCTCCCTGGTGCGCACCGCCGAGGCGCTGAAGCACGACGCCGGGCTCAGTCGGCTTCTGCCCGCTCACGAGCTGGCGCGGTCCCGCCATAACCCGCAGGCGCTGACTGTTATCGAGCAGGAGGATCTGCCCGCCGCAGCCAGCCTGGAGGACCTCCTCAACCAACTGGCCTGGCCGGAGTCTGTCCACGGAGCAGTCCTCAGCGTCGAGAGGACCATCCTCGGCCCTCAGGCACAGGCACGGGTCGAGGCTGTCACTGACCCGCAGGAGCGCACGGCCCTTGTCAGCAGCCTCACGGACCGGGAGGACATCCGCATGGTGATAGGGGTTCTGCGTAGTGGCGAGTCCTGGTGCGCGTTGCGGTCGCGCTCCCACGACTCGGCTGATGACGTCTACCATGGGGAGCGCCTGGTCCCCCAACTGGTCGAGGCCCTGGCAGCAACCTTCCTGTAGCCAGCCCGGTCTACCCCCGTGCAACTTCCGGAAGGGGCACTTCGCCCCCGCCTCGCACCCAGGAGCTGTCCCTCCCGGAGGGTGCGACTGCTACGGCTGCGGACCGGCCGTCGGGCCCGGATGATCCGGGCCCGCCTCTCCGTCGTTCCTGTCCTGCCTGTCACCCCCATCCTCCCCGGACCTCCCGTTGGAGCCCCCGGAGCCCTCAGGACCGCCCTCCCGGGAGCCTTCCTGCCGACTGGTCCCGCCGCCTGTCCGCCTGGCACCCTCTGCGTAGCCCAAGGTCCCCTCCAGGAGGGAGACCAGGTCCGCGTCCATCTGCGCGTCCATGTCCTCAGCGGCACGACGGATCGTCAGGAAGTCCTCGGGGCTGGCGAGCTCGGCAGCCGTCGGCATGACGTCCGGGTGGTTCCAGAAGGCGTCCCGCTCCGCCTCCCCGGCCTGCTCTCCCAGGTGGGACCACAGGCGGGCCGCCTCACGAGCCAGGCGCGGTCTGAAGGTCAGGCCGATGAGTCGGGAGAAGAGCTGCTCGGCAGGCCCTCCCTGGGCGCGCCTGCGTCGCATCATCTCCTGCAATGCCATAGCGCTGGGCAGGTGTGGGGCCACGGCACGCGCCGTCACCACCTCGACCCAGCCCTCGACCAGTGCCAGCAGCGTCTCCAGACGCTCCAGCGCCTCACGCTGGGAGCCGGTCTCCTGCGGCGCGAACAGCCCCCCGTTCAAGGCCGCCTGCAGGGCCTCCGGGTCATTGGGGTCCACCTGTGCCACCGCGGACTCCAGGGCGTCAGTGTCGATACGGATCTCGCGGGCATAGGCCTCCACAGCCCCCATCACCTGGCCCCGCAGCCACGGGACATGGGCATAGAGACGGGCCGTGGCCGCCTCCCGGACCGCGAGAAACATGAGCGCCTCACGCTGGTCCACCTCCAGCCCCTCAGTGAAGGCGCTGACATTAGTGGGGACAAGTGCGGTACCCGGGTCCCGAGTCAGAGGAAGCCCGGTATCGGTGGCCCCGACTGCCTCCCTGGCCAGCCCGCCGATAGCCTGGCCCAACTGGAGACCGAAGGCCGTACCCGCCATAGTGCGCATAATCGACCCCAGGGCTCCCATCTGCTGGGCAGCCTGCCCCATGCTCTCCGGCAGCTCGCGTATCTGCTTCTCCAGGGTCGAGGCCAGTGCCGCAGTCACCGCCTCCGCCACGGGCGCGCACACGTCCTTCCACACGGGCATGGTGCGTTCCACCCACGCGCTACGGCTCCAGGCCTCCCGCCTTCCCGGAGCCGGCATCAAGTCCGTGGCCGTGTCCAGCCACAGGTCGGCTACCTGAAGAGCCTGCCGGGTGTCATCGGCCGCCTCTGCGGTCACGGTCGGGTCGCTGTGTGCCCGGGCCTGCCGGAGGGCAAGGTCCTGGCCCACGCTCCAGTTGACCGGCTCAGTCGTGGACGCGCTGAACACCTGCTGCAGCTGGGAGCGCATCGCGAACAGCTGAGCGGGACTGAGCCGGGACACGTCTGCCATCCCCGGCAGCCGAGAGAGGTCGGAGGGGTTCACACCTGCCGAGCGCAGGGCGGCCACAGCATCAGCAGCCATCTGCTGACCGAAGATGGAGGAGAGCATCTCCTCCAACTCACCAAAGGGGTCCTCAGGCTCCTCGCTCATAGAATTCCTCTCTCAGGATCACGGGGTACCGACAGGCGCAGACCAGCAGGCAGCAGGTGCACCGCAGCCGCCTGAGACGGACGAGCCACCTGCCCGTGCGGTGCTGCGGACACCTCCCGGAGCCCGACCGGTACCGTGGGGACGCTGCCCGGGTCCTGCCCCTGCAACGGTCGCATGGTCCCACACATTCCTGACCGTCACCGGGAGGCAGCCCGAGCCTCCTGACCGGGCCAGCCGGAATGGCACCGACTGTCGCGACAACTGTGCCACGACGTCGGCGGATCCCTACTTCCCCTCTTCTCCTTCCCCTCTGCTCCCCCAATCCGCAGGAAGATGTCCGATGATGGTGCTGTGACGCAGCCAGAGCCCGCACACAAGCCTGACGTCCCCGACGACACCACCCATGACACCACCCATGACACCACCGACAACGTCCCTGAGGACACCTCCAACGCCCGCGGACGACACCGCCTTCTGCTGCCAGCGGCGGTCGTGGTCCTTGTCGTCGGTCTTGTCGTGGCTGCCTTCACTGTTCCCGTGGACAGGGTCATCGAGGCTCCAGGACCGACGTGGAACGTGCTTGGCACAGTCTCGCAGGACGACCCGCAGGACCTCGTCACCGTCAGTGGCACCCAGACCTACCCCACCGAGGGAGCGCTGATGATGACAACGGTCTCCGTGACAGGGTGCCCCGGCTACCCCGTGACCGTGGCCAACGTCGTCGTGGCCTGGCTGTCGCCTGACCAGACCGTGCTGGACAGGGAGCAGGTCTGCCCCAAGGAGGTGTCCGCGGAGGAGATCAACGAGCGTAACGAGACCCAGATGACAGGTTCCCAGGACGCTGCGGTGGTCGCCGCGCTGGAGGAGGCCGGTCTGGCAGAGTCCATGACGCTGA
Source organism: Actinomyces lilanjuaniae (assembly GCF_003606385.1). Classification (NCBI taxonomy): domain Bacteria; kingdom Bacillati; phylum Actinomycetota; class Actinomycetes; order Actinomycetales; family Actinomycetaceae; genus Actinomyces; species Actinomyces lilanjuaniae. Next base: position 2,170,297 of record NZ_CP032514.1, read on the forward strand.
CCGTCACCGGCGTCGCCGAGGAGCAGGCTGGTACCGACATCGCTGCGGGCGACGTCCTGGTCTCCCTGACTCCCAAGGGAGCACAGACCACCACGCTGTCCACCTACGCCCAGCTGCGCGAGCTGATGACCACAATCGACCCGGGAACCGAGGTCACCCTGGAGGTCCTACGCGACGGCCAGCAGGTCAGCACCACGCTGACGACACTGCCACCGGGTGCCATGGACGGTAGCGAGGGGGCCACCGAGGACGCCTCGGGCTCCCTGCTGGGGCTGCACCTTGACGTCGCCGCGGACTCCGATATTGAGGCCGAGTTCGGCCTCCCCGAGGTCGGCGGCCCCAGCGCGGGCATGATGTTCGCCTTAGCCATCGTCGACAAGGTGACCCCGGGGTCCCTGACAGGCGGGCAGGACGTCGCCGGCACCGGCACGATCTCCGTGGACGGGCAGGTCGGCGCTATCGGCGGGATCCAGCAAAAGATGGCCGGGGCCTCGGGGGCCGGGGCCGACTACTTCCTGGCACCTGCAGGCAGCTGCGAGGAGGTTGTCGGCCACGAGCCGGAGGGTATGCAGGTCTTTGCTGTCGCTACTCTCCATGAGGCCGTCCAGGCAGTGGAGGGTATTGCCCTGGGTGACACCTCCGGGCTCACCACCTGCTCCTCCCTCCAGGACCGGCAGGACTGACCAGCAGGCTCCGGCCTCGGGAACAACGAGCCGGGAAGCAGCCCGGCCAGGAAAGTCGCAGGCTGTCCACAGGCGGTGACCGTGCTCTGGCCCTGGAACCAGCCCCCGTGCCAGGCTCACGGCACGACCGCAGGTCCGGGACCTGCCCGAAAGGAGGCCTGATGCGGATCCGTGGATACAGCCCAGTCCTGTGGCGCAGGCCGGGCGAGAGCCAGATCGGTGCCGAGACTGGCCACGCCACCGTCCTGACGGACCTGTCCCAGCAGGAGCAGCGCCTGCTCGACCACCTCCCCGCGACCCTGGAGCCTGGCAGCGTCTACCACGCCGCTCGCCGCGCCCAGGTTCCGGTCCCGCGTGCCCGGGAGATCCTCCAGGACCTGGAGCGTCGCGGTGCCCTCGTGCACGGCGCCCGCTCGGAGCTGGGTGGTCCCGACGCGGTCTACTGGGAGCGCCTTCGTCTGGGTGCTCGGCAGCGCAGCACCGTCCTGGGGTCCTCCACGATCGCCCTGTGCGGCTCGGGGGCTCTTCTGCAGGAGACGGCTCTGTGGCTCGCCGAGGCGGGAGTGGGCACCATCCTGTCTACAGCCCCTGACAGGGCCGACGGAGCAGACCAGCTCCTGGCAGCAAGATTTCCCACCATCCGTACCCGGGCGCCCCTGGGAACCCGGCCCGACCTGGTCCTGACCGTGGACTCCCACGTGGTCGAACCCCTTCAGGCCCGTCGCCTGGCCCAGGAAGGGCTGCTCCAGCTTTCGGTGGTGGTACGCGAGGTCAGCGTGCGCGTCGGCCCGGTGCTGGGAAGCCCGTCGGGCCCCTGCGCCACCTGTCTGGGGCTGTGGGAGAGGGACGCCGACCCGTGCTGGCCCGCGCTGGCAACCCAGATGCGTACGCTGCCCCCGCCACAGACGGAACGGCTTCTCCTGCACCAGGCAGCCGCCCTGGCTGCCAGGGCGGCCACGGACAGTCTTCTGGCAGGCACGGTACAGCGCTCCCGCACCCCCACAACTCCCTCGAACGTGGACAGCGCACCTGGTCCGCTACCGTCGATCGACTGGGCCAGCACCAGCGTCGAGCTGAGCGGACCTGATCCAACCGGGACCGCACGCCACTGGCCCCGCCACGAGGAGTGCCTGTGCTCCCAGGTCTGAGCGGCACATGCCCTGTCCTCGCAGTCCTCTCGCCCTGTGGGCACTCCGGCGGGACGGAGGCGCTCAGCCGGCACCGTCCCCCTCCTGGAACTTCCTGACCAGGGACAGGACAGCCCCACCATAGTCCTGAAGCTTGGTGGCCCCCACCCCGCGCACCAGGGAGAGCTGGGGCAAGGTACTAGGCCTGACCACCGCGATGTCACGCAGGGTAGCGTCAGGAAAGACCGTGAACGCGGGCTTGGAGAGCTCTCTGGCGACGTCAGCGCGCCAGGACCGCAGCTCCTCGAACAGGGCGACCGTCGCGGGGTCATGGGCTGCCTCGAAGTCAGCGGCCGCCTGCCTGGAGCGCTGCCTGGCCGACACCCGAGAGGGTGACCCCCGACCGGGAGCGGAGTCTGTCGGCCATATCCCCTCCAGGAACCGCGTCGGCTTGCGGGAGACCCGCCCGCCAGGCTGGCGCGCCCGCGCGCAGGAGATCACCAGGTGCTCACGCGCACGCGTGACCCCCACGTACAGCAGGCGCCGCTCCTCCTCCACGGCGGAGTCGGTCTCCGCTAGGGATATTGGCAGCAACCCCTCACAGGCACCGACCAGGAGGACGGCGTCCCACTCCAGGCCCTTGGCCGCGTGTAAGGAGGACAGGGTCACCCCTTCCACGGACGGGGCGTTCTGGGCCGCTGCCCGCTCCATGAGCTCGACGTGAAAGGCGTCCAGCCCGATCCCGCGAGCCGAGGCAAGCTCGTCGGCCAGCTGGACAAGGGCGTTGAGAGAGTCCCAGCGCTCCCGCACCGCCCCCTGCGCGGCGGGAGGCTCCTGGCTCCACCCCTCCCGGGCCAGAACCGTGCGTACGTCAGCACCCAGGTCCCCGGTCAGGAACTCCCTCTCCGTGCGTGCCGCGCCCAGGAGGAGGGCCATAGCCCGCTTGACCTCCTCACGCTCAAAGAAGCGTTCCCCGCCTCGCACCAGGTAGCCGATCTGGGCGGAGGCCAGGGCCTGCTCCACGACCTCCGACTGGGAGTTGGTACGGTAGAGGACAGCGACCTGGCTCAGAGGGACTCCCGCCGAGCGCAGACGCTGTACCTGAGCGACAACCCCCTCTGCCTCCGCCACGTCGTCGTCATAGGTGTCAAAGCGCACCTGCGGCCCTGAGGGGCGCTGGGCCACCAGCTCGACGGCGCCCGCAGGCAGGCGCAGGTTTCCTCCCCCTCGCCGGGACCTGGACAGGACACGGTTGGCCAGGGAGACCACCTGGGGTGTCGAGCGGTAGTCACGCGACAGGCGCACCGTGCGCGCGCCCTCGTAGCGGGAGGCAAAGCCGGTGAGGTAGTCAGGAGTGGCGCCGGTGAAGGAGTAGATGGTCTGGGACACGTCCCCCACCACGCACAGCTGGCGGCGCCGTCCCAGCCACAGGTCCAGCAGGCGCTGCTGGAGTGGTGAGACGTCCTGGTACTCGTCCACCACGAAGTGCTTGTACTGGCTGCGCACCTGGGACGCTATGTCCTCGCGATCCAGCAGGATACCGATCTGGAGGAGCAGGACATCCTCGAAGTCAATGACCCCGCGCTCGTTCTTGGCCTCCTCGTAGGCGGACAGGACCCGGGCCACCGTCTCGGCCTCCAGTCCGGCCACACCCGTGCGTCGCGCCGCGGTGGCAGCCTGGACGTAGTCCTCTGGGAGAGTGAGGGTGACCTTGGCCCACTCGACCTCGGCGGCCAGGTCCCGTACCACCGCGCGGTCCGTTCCCAGACCCAGGCGCCGTGCCGCCGTCGCGACGAGGGACGCCTTGTGGGGCTGTATCTCCGGTCGTCGTCCACCGACCGCGGTGGGCCAGAAGTAGGTGAGCTGGCGCAGGGCGGCGGAGTGGAAGGTACGGGCCTGGACCCCTGGGACACCCAGGTCCGCCAGCCGGGAGCGCATCTCGCCGGCAGCCCGGGAGGTGAAGGTGACTGCGAGGACCTGGGTGGCCTGGTAGGCCCCGGTAGCCACCCCGTAGGCGATGCGGTAGGTCATGGCGCGGGTCTTGCCTGTCCCCGCGCCTGCCAGGACGCACAGCGGCCCCTCCAGGTGCTCGGCGACCTCACGCTGGTCCGGGTCCAGGGCCTCAAGGAGGGCCTCGGCGCCACCCCTGTCGTCGGCCGGGGCGGGATCGGGGCTGTGTCGGGCAGGAGCGCGTCGGGTCCGGCTCAGTCGGGTCTGGTTCATCGTGGACCAGCCTGCCACGTCTACGGGACAGGCTGGCGCACACGGCCTTTACCACAGTCCGGCCGGAGGGCTCCAGGTGCAGGTAGCGGACGGCGGTGGGGTGGTTTCGGTACTTCTGCCGCTGCGGGGGCTCCAGGTGCAGGTAGTGGACGGCGGCCTCAGCTAGGAGGTGCACCCCTGAACCAGTCCTCAATGAGAAGCCGCCCCAGGGAGGCCCGCCCGGGCAGGACGATGCGCCGCTGCGCCACCGCCTGCGCCAGCTCCTCCCGCGAGACGAGGACGGCACCAGTGACCTCCTCCCCATCGGGACGGGCCAGATTCTCACCAGGGGCGAGCCGCGCCCGGTAGCCGAGCATGAGGGAGCGGGGAAAGGGCCAGGGCTGGGAAGCAAGGTAGGACACGTCCTCCACCCGCAGCCCCGTCTCCTCCCAGACCTCCCGTCGCACCGCGGCCTCCAGCGACTCCCCTGCCTCCACGAACCCAGCCACCACGGAGTAGCGTCGGTCCTCCCAGGAGGCACCGTGGACAAGGAGGAGACGGTCGGCGTCGTCGGTGACAGCCATGATGACAGCCGGGTCGGTCCGGGGGAAGTGCACGGCCTGGCAACCGCTGCACCGACGCGCCCAGCCTGCCTGGACCGCCATCGTGCGTGCGCCGCAGGCGGGACAGTAACGCGACGAGCCGTGCCAGGCTGCCAGGGCCGAGGCGGTCACGGCCAGCCCGGAGTCACGGACACCCATCTGAGCGCCCGTCGCCCGCAGCGCGGTGAGGGGATGCCTGCCTAGTACCCGGCGCAGGTCCGGGTGGTCGGTAGCAGCACCCTCGGCGTCCGTCCCACCCCGAGGCTGCCCGGGGGCCTCGGGAACCTCCAGCCCCTGCGGCACGACGACGGCCAGCCAGCCGCGTCTCCCCGCCCGCGAGCCCGCACCGTCCTCCCTGTCGTCACGCCCCAGGTAGAAGGTGGACAGCCCCTCCAGGTCCAGCTCCTTCGCGCTGAGGTCGGGCAGACGGAACCCCGTCCCCCCTGGGTAGCCCTCCCACACACTGGCACCCATGCCGACGGCGTCGGGGGGAGCCAGTCCGTCCTCAGGCGGGTCGGGGCTGTGTGCCGAGGCGTCGAGTGCCACCCTGCCACGGGAGTCCACCAGCAGCAGCCGGGTGGCAGGATCGGTGGCAAGGGCTTCCAGCAGGCCGGGGTCGCTACGGCGCTGGGCGTCACGGTCGGTGGCGGAGCGGGCCAGGGCCAGATGGTCAACGAGCCAGTCACTGCGCATAGTCACACCCTAGCCTGCCTGTCTCCTACGTCTCTCCTAGGTCCCTCGTATCTATCTGCTTCTACCTGCCGCTCCTCATCCGCTGACCGGGGCGACCTCCTCGAATGGTCCCTGCAGCCGGGCTGGCCGTCCAGGGAAGCAGGCCCTAGAGTGGAGCGGTGTCCTCCCCGTCCTCCCCGCCCCGGACCTACCTTGACTGGGCCGCGACGTGCCCGGTAAGGCCCGAGGTGGCTCAGCAGGTCACCGAGGACCTCACCACTGCCGTGGCGGGACGTGGCAACCCGGCCTCACAGCACTCCAGCGGTCGGCACGCAGCTGCCCTACTGGCCGAGGCCCGCGCCCGCCTTGCCGCCGCCCTGGACGTAGACCCTCACGAGGTCCTGTTCACCTCTGGAGGCACCGAGGCTGACGCCCTGGTGGTCTCTGGGCGTGCCCGTGCCGTCCCGGGCGGACGCCTGGTGATCTCCCCCACCGAGCACCCGGCCGTGCTGGACTCGGCCCGTGCCGCCGTCAACCACCTGGGGGCCGAGCTGATCCTCCTGGAGGTCGACCAGGCCGGGTCGGTGGTGCCGACCTCCCTGGACGCGGCGGTGCACCACGACAGCGCGGGTGCCCCTGCCAGCCTGGTCTCCGTCATGACGGTCAACAACGAGACCGGGTTGGTCCAGGACGTGCCCGCCCTGGTGGAGCGTGTCCGCGAGGCCTCCGGCGCACGTCGTCCCGGGCAGGCAGGCTACGTCCCCGTGCACTCCGACGTTGTAGCGGCCCTGGGCAAGGTGGCCGTGGAGCCGCGTGCGTGGGACCTGGACGCGATGAGCCTGGCCGGCCACAAGCTGGGCGCCCCGGCGGGCACGGGCGCGCTGGTAGCCCGCCGGGAGGTGGTTCTGGCCCCGGTCACGGGCGGAGGCCGCCAGGAGAGAGCGGTGCGATCCGGTACGCAGGACGTCATCGGCGCCCGAGCGCTGGCCCTGGCGGTGGAACTGGCGGTGGCTGAGCGGCAGAAGCAGGCTTCCCGCCTGGAGGAGCTGCGTGAGCGGGTGCTGCGCGGGGCCAGCGCCCTGGGCGGCGCGCACGCGACCCTGCCGACCGACGCAGCCAGCTCCCCCGCTACGGCGCACCTGTGGTTTGAGGACTGCGACGCCGAGGCCCTGCTCATGGGGCTGGACCTGGCGGGGGTCGATGTCTCCGCAGGGTCGGCCTGCCACGCGGGGGTGTCGCAACCCAGCCACGTCCTGGTCGCCATGGGACTGGGCGAGCAGGCAGCTCGCTCCACCCTACGCGTAAGCATGGGTCCCACGACCACCGGACACGACGTCGACCACCTGCTGGAGGTCCTGCCCACAGCCCTGGAGAGGGCTAGGAGAGCATGGGCGGCACGGTCCTGCGTTGACACTCCCCGAGAGCAGCGCTGGTGAGGGCGCGTTGTAGCGCGCTGGTGCGCAGGGGGAACACCGTGCCGATACTCGCGGCAGCAGTACTGGGTGGCCTGGTGGTCGTCATGCTGGACAGCGGTATATGGCTGTATATCCAGGCCGTCTTCCACGACCCGGTGTCCTCACGAATGCGGGCCGCCATGCATCTGGCCTTCGCCACGACGTGCGTGGCCGCGCCCTCTGTGGGGTTCTACCTCCTGTACTTCTACGCCAGGGCGTGGCGGGCACTGGGCACCGGGCTGGCACGAGCTCGTCTCCTTGCGCTCCTCGTGGCGGCGCTGGTACTGGGCGCAGCCGCGATGACCGGCGTGCTCTGGGCGCTCTACTCACTCAACGACGCCGGGGTCATCTAGGTCCGGGCACACGAGGCACGAGGGCGTCAAGCCGCTAGGCACTGGACTGCCCGGCCGTACAGCAGGAAGCCGTACCAGCAGCAGCCGGGCGGTGCTGGTAGCAGGGCCCCTGACAATCGCACCGGAGCCACTTCCCTGCCGCGTGCGGGCCGCGATAGGCTGCCACGGCCTGTCAGCCGCACGGCCAGCCAGGGACTCATGGGCCAGCCAGCGGGTCATGCGGCTGGGTCGGCGCCCGCTGGGGCGCTGGCCGGACGGAGACCGGATCAAGTGGAGGGAGTACCCGTGCGTGTCCTGGCTGCCCTGTCTGGCGGTGTCGACTCGGCCGTTGCCGCTGCGCGCGCCGTGGAGGCAGGCCACGAGGTGGTCGGGGTGCACATGGCCCTGACCCGTAACCGTCCGCTCACCCGCTCAGGATCGCGGGGCTGCTGCTCTGTCGAGGACTCCGGCGACGCCCGGTGGGCCGCCCAGGTCCTGGGAATCCCCTTCTACGTGTGGGACCTGTCGGAGGAGTTCGAGGAACGGGTGGTCGCTGACTTCCTAGCCGAGTACCGGGCGGGGCGCACTCCCAACCCCTGCGTGCGCTGCAACGAGCGGGTTAAGTTCGACGCCCTCCTGGACCGGGGCTGGCCCTGGGGTTCGACGCCGTAGCCACAGGCCACTACGCCCGCCTGAGCGGGGGCGCCGCCTGCGGCCGCCCGGGGACGAGGAGGGGCTGGAGCTGCGCCGTGGGGCTGACAAGGCCAAGGACCAGTCCTACGTACTGGCTGTCTCCGGACGCGCTGGCCTGGCTCGGGCGCTGTTCCCCCTGGGCGAGGCACCGAGCAAGGCGGCTGTGCGGGCCGAGGCGAGAGCGAGGGGGCTGCCTGTGGCCTCCAAGCCCGACTCCTACGACATCTGCTTCGTGGCCGACGGCGACACCCGAGGTTTTCTTGCCCGAGCCCTGGGAACGCACCGAGGCGCCATGGTCTCTCCCGACGGCGAGGTCCTCGGCTCCCACGACGGGTACTTCGGCTTCACCGTGGGACAGCGTCGGGGGCTGGGGCTGGACCGTCCCGCCGCTGACGGACGCCCCCGCTACGTCATCGAGACCCGCCCCGCCACCAACGAGGTAGTGGTGGGTCCCGAGGAGCTGCTCACCCGTTCCCGGGTCGAGGGGAAGGACCTGGTACTGCTGGCTGCCTCGGAGGCGCTGGCGTGCCCACCTGGCAGCCGCGGCTGGAGCGGGGCGGCCGTGCAGGTGCGCGCCCACGGCAGGCCGGTGCCCGCCGACGTCAGCGTGGACGAGGCGAGCGGCACACTGCGGGCCGACCTGCACGAGCCCCTGCGGGGCCTAGCAGCCGGGCAGTCCGTGGTCGTCTACGGCGGGGCGGGAGGCGACAGGGTCCTGGCCCAGGCGACAGTAGCCTGAGCCACAAGTCCACACGGACCGGGCTAGCCCTGTTGGCTCTGAACCGACGGAGGCGGGTTGTCCTCCCCCTCTCCCCTCCCCGAGGAAGATGGCAGAGTTGATGGTGACGAGCGGGTCAGCACCGCCGTAGGAGATGATGGCCGCTCACCTCTCAGCCGCGCAGGCGGTCCAGCTCCTCGACCAGCTGGGGCACGACCTCGGTCACGTCACCGACCACGCCAAAGTCCGCCATCTCGAATATCGGGGCCTCGGAGTCGTCACACACCGCGACGACAGCGCCCGCACCCTGGATACCGGACGTGTGGTGAATGGCCCCGGAGACGCCCAACCCGATGTACAGGCGCGGGGCAATGGTCTCACCAGTCTGGCCGATCTGTGCACTGCGGTCGATCCAGCCCTCGTCGCAGGCCACCCGGGTGGCCCCCACGGCAGCACCCAGCGGCTCGGCCAGGGAGCGGACCAGGTCAAAGTCCCCGTCCACACCGCGTCCACCCACCACCACGGTACGCGCCTCGCCCAGCGCAGGGCCAGCCGCCGCAGAGGCCTCCTCCCGCGAGACCAGGCGTGTCGCCGTCGCCTCAGGGCTCAGGGCCACCTCCAGAGGCTCGACCCCCAAGGGCTCGGCCCCGGCAGGGGCCTGCACCTCGACGGAACCGGGACGCACCGCGATGACCGGGGTGCCCTCACGGTGGGGAGCGACTGACATTGTGGTGGCCCAGGAGCCGGACAGGACCAGCTTGGAGGCGCGCAGATCCCCGTCAACCACCTCCAGTCGGGAGACGTCGCTCACGCAGGCAGACTCCAGGAGGATCGCGACACGTCCCGCCAGCTCCTTGCCACGGAAGTCACTGGCCACCAGGACCGCGCCCGGCCCCACCCGGCCGCAGGCAGCCACCACCGCGTCAGCCACAGCTGCGGACACGACCGCCTGCTCACCCAGGTCGGCGACGAGGAGGCGGGATCCGCCTGCTGCGGCGAGCGTCGAGGCCGTCTCGGTGTCCACAGGCTGTAGCACCAGGGCCACCACCTCCCCGCTGGTCAGCGACCGGGCAGCGGCCAGCAGCTCCAGCGCGGGAGCAGTCGGGGTCGCACCCTGAGGCGCCCCGGAGGTCTCAAGGTCGACAAGCACGAGCACAGGAGCATCGAGCATCGGGGATCAGTCTCCTTCTCAGCAGGTGTTTCTGGTGTGTACGCCCCCTGCCGCGGCGGACGCACCCGCACAAGTCAGACGAGCTTGTTGTCCACCAGCCAGGCAGCCAGCTCGCGCCCGGCCTGGCCTGCGTCGGTGCGGATGGTACCCGCCTGCCGGGCCGGGCGCTCCTGGGAGTCAACCACCGCCACTGAGGGCCCGGCGCTGGGCTCCAGCCCCAGGTCAGACAGGTCCCACACGTCCACAGGCTTCTTCCTGGCCGCACGCATCGCGGCGAAGTTGGGGTAGCGGGGCTCGTTAGCCTGGTCCGTCACCGAGACCAGGGCGGGAAGAGGAGCGCTGAGCACCTCACGGACCGTGCCCAGCGTCCGGGTGACCGTCACGGAACCGTCGGCGACGTCCACCTGGCTGGCCAGGGTCAAGGCAGGCAGTCGGAGAGCAGCCGCCAGGGCGCCGGGGAGCATCGAGGTCATTGCGTCCAACGAGGCCATGCCGGTGACGACCAGGTCCACCCCGCCGATCCTGGAGACCGCCGCCGCCAGGGTCCTCGCCGTCGCAACGACATCAGCCCCCTCCAGGGAGTCGTCGCTGACGACCACGCCCCTGCTCGCTCCCATCTGGAGGGCGCGACGCACAGCGTCCTCAGCGTCGTGCGGCCCCATGGTCAGGGCGACAACCTCGCCGACCTCACCGTCGTCAACTGCCTCGACGAGGCTGACCGCCGCCTCGACCGCGTTCTCGTCAAGCTCGTTGAGCACGTCGTCCTCACCACGGACCAGGCGCCCCTCCTCCAGGCGGCGCTCAGACTGCACGTCAGGGACGTGCTTGATGCAGACCACGATCTTCATGCAGCCAAGACTGCCACACCAGGCCGCACCGGCCCATGAGCGCTCAGTCACGCTGACATGCTGTCACCTGCACGGTTACCTGTCTCACCACCGCAAGGTGCCGCAGTCCCGTGTGACCCGTGATACCGGAGTGAGACCTCACACCGGTTTCGGCTGGTACGTCCCCAGGCAGGACCCGACAATAGTGGGCATGCCTCCGACACCTGTGCTGACACCTGCGCCGCGCGCAGCGCACGACGTTCCTGCAAGACACAGACTAGGGGCTGTCCTCACCGGTGACGGTGCGGACTTCGTAGTTCACGCCGCCCACGCCACGGCGGTTGACCTGTGCCTGCTGGAGGTAGACACCGACGCAGCAGTGGTCAGCGAGACCCGGGTAGGCATGCACGGCCCCCGACAGGGTGTGTGGTCCGCGCACGTTCCCGGCGTGCGAGCCGGGCAGCGCTACGGCTACCGCGTCCACGGCCCCTGGAACCCCGGTGAGGGACTCCTGCACAATCCTCGCAAGCTGCTTCTCGACCCCTACGCACGCGCCCTGGACGGCAGGGTGGATCTTGGCCCGCAGATCTACGCGCACACGGTGGACTCCGACCTGGTTCCGACCTCCCCTGCCTCCCCCGACTGGCAGCCCTCCACGCTCGACTCTGTGGGGCACACGGTCATGGGGGTCGTCACCGGGGACTCCTTCCCCGTCGTCCCGGGGCCGCGCGTGCCCCGCGAGCGCACCGTCATCTACGAGGCCCACGTCAAGGGCCTGACCCACGACCTGCCCGGCGTGCCCGAGCACCTGCGCGGCACCTACGCCGGGCTGGCCCACTTCGCCACTGTGGACCACCTCAAGAAGCTGGGCGTGACCACCATCGAGCTGCTGCCGATCCACGCCGCCTTCACCGAGCCCTTCCTCGCCAGGAAGGGCCTGACGAACTACTGGGGCTACTCCACCCTGAGCTACTTCGCCCCGGAGCCCTCCTACGCCTCGCCCGGGGCCCGTGCGGCAGGGCCGCAAGCCGTGCTGGACGAGGTACGAGGCATGGTCTCCATGCTCCACGAGGCCGGGCTGGAGGTGGTTCTCGACGTCGTCTACAACCACACCTGCGAGGGCGGTATGGATGGCCCGTCCCTGAGCCTGCGGGGCCTGGACAACCTCGGCTACTACCTCCACGGGTCCCACCGGCCCGCCCAGTACGTCGACGTCACCGGAACCGGAAACACGGTGGACTTCCGCTCTACGCGGGCAGTCCAGCTGGTCCTGGACTCGTTGCGCTACTGGGTCAACGAGGTCGGCGTGGACGGCTTCCGCTTTGACCTGGCCGTGACCCTGGGGCGCCACGCCTCGGAGTTCTCCTCACGTCACCCTCTGCTGGTAGCGGCCGCGACCGACCCCGTGCTGTCCGGGGTCAAGCTGATCAGCGAGCCCTGGGACGTGGGCCCCGGCGGGTGGCAGACCGGCCAGTTCCCGGAGCCCTTCCAGGACTGGAACGACCACTTCCGGGGTACGGTACGCTCCTTCTGGCTGCACGACCCCTCGGAGATGTCCCGGGGGCGGCAGGGCTCAGACCTGCGGGACCTGGCCACGAGGCTGGCGGGCAGCGCCGACCTCTTCAGTAACGGGGAGAACCCCGGGGGGCGCGGCCCCCTGGGATCGGTCAACTTCATCACCGCTCACGACGGCTTCTCCCTGCGGGACCTGGTGTGCTACGACCACAAGCACAACCTGGACAACAAGGAGGACAACCGGGACGGCACCTCTGACAACCGCTCCTGGAACCACGGCTTCGAGGGGCCGGTGGTCGAGGGCCTGAACCTGGGGCCTATCGAGGTCCTGCGACGCCGTTCCATGCGCAACCTGCTGGCCACCCTGCTGCTGAGCGCGGGCACTCCGATGATCCTGGGAGGCGACGAGCTGGGCCGCACCCAGCAGGGTAACAACAACTGCTACTGCCAGGACTCCCCTCTGTCCTGGGTGGACTGGGACCTGGAGCCCTGGCAGCAGGACCTGGTCGCCACGACCCGCTTCCTTGTCGATCTGCGCCACGCCCATCCGGTGGTGCGACCGGACCGCTTTGCCACGGGGCAGGTCCAGGCGGAGGACACGATCCCCGACCTGTCCTGGTTCCGCGGTGACGGTGAGCTGATGGACGCCGTCGCCTGGCACGACCCGCACACGCGCGTGGTCCAGATGCTGCGCTCAGGACGGCTGTGGGGCGACGACGACCTCCTGGCCATTGTCAACGGCACCCTGGACCAGGTCGAGGTCGTGCTGCCTAACGGGCACGACACGGACTGGCACCTGGCCTGGGACTCCACCTGGGCCGTCCCCCAGCCCCATACTCTGCCCTTCACCCTGGCCCGGCGCGTCAGCCGCGCGGCGACGGCCGGTGACCTGTACGCCGCCGCAGGGCACCAGGGCGGGGAGCAGGCAGGCACCGGCCCCGCAGGCTCCGCCCGCAGCGGCGCCGAACCGGGACGCCGGGACGCCGGGCGCCCTGGGACCGTGGACTGTCGTCAGGACCGCCCGGGGGACACCACCAACCTGGACGCTCTGTCCCTGCGCGTGTACCTCTCCGGGGAGCGGCTGGCTGAGCTGAGCACGGCTCGTCGCTGACCAGTCCTGGTCTGGCCGCCCGATCCCCCGGACTGACCGCCCCTGGACAGCAGGCCCTCGACGGCACGCCCTGGACAGGCTCTAGCCGCACTACCCTGGGAGATCGTGGACGGAACGGAGTAGGTGGCGGATGAGGCCTACGCATGACGCGGGTTATGACGCTCGCACCCTGACCAGGGCCTTGACGACTCGCGTTGACGCGTACTTGACAACGGAGGGGTACTGAACTGAGGGGTGTGGGCGGCTGGGGCTGTCTGGAAACTGGCGAGGGCGGGGCATGTACCTGTTGGGGCTGTTCCAGGTGGCGTGCACCAGCGCGAGCCTGCCTGGCTCCACTCCTGCCGGAGTGGAGCCTGTCGATGTGGGGTGCAACAGCGTGAGCCAGGCTCCCTCTCTGGAGCGCTGCCGGCGTCGAGGGCGCTGCCGGTGTCGCGGTGTGCTAGCACCGCTTCCTCCTTCTGCTGACATCTTCCACTTGGGCCTCGTCCGTGCCAGCCAACCTTACGCGAGTCCCGCTGGTGTGGATCTGCTCAGACGAACAACCCCCCTCCCAGGAGATACGACAGCACACACACACGGCGCCGGGCACTTCCAGAGCACCAGGCACCCACCGACCCTGCACAACACGGACACAACCTCACAGGGAAGCACCCCTAGGATGGTCCCCATGACTCAGCCGACCCCGAGGGACCCCTCGGACACTCTCAAGGACGTCGCGCAGGCCGTCCCGGAGGCCTCCGCCTCCTCCTTGGCCAGCTCGGCCGAGGACACCCTGGCCGCGTCGACCAACGAGGCCTCCCTGGCCCGCTCCGTCGCCCGCTCAGCCGAGATCGAGGCGGACCTGGCGGTCCACCCCGACCGGTACCGGATGCTCACCGGGGTGCGCCCTACGGGCAACATGCACCTGGGGCACTACTTCGGGACCATGAGCTCGTGGCGGACCATCCAGGACACGGGTGTGGAGACCTGGATCCTGGTGGCCGACTACCAGGTCATCACCGACCGCGACGCCGTGGGACCGGTGCGTGAGCGCGTCCTGTCCCTGGTGGCCGACACCCTGGCTGTAGGCGTGGACCCGCAGCGCTCCACCGTCTTCGCCCACTCGGCGGTTCCGGCCGCCAACCAGCTCATGCTGCCCTTCCTGTCCCTGGTTACCGAGTCCGAGCTCCACCGCAACCCCACGGTCAAGGCCGAGCTGGAGGCAACCGAGGGCCGCGCCATGAGCGGCCTGCTGCTGACCTACCCGGTCCACCAGGCGGCCGACATCCTCTTCTGCCAGGCCAACCTTGTCCCCGTCGGCAAGGACCAGCTGCCCCACCTGGAGCAGGCCAGGCTCATCGCCCAGCGCTTCGAGCGGCGCTACGGGCGCGCAGTCCAGGACCACCCTGTCTTCCGCCGCCCCGAGGCCCTGCTCAGCGAGGCTCCGCTGCTGCTGGGACTGGACGGGGAGAAGATGAGCAAGTCGCGCCACAACACCATTGAGCTGCGGATGAGCGCCGACGAGACCGCCAGGCTGCTGAGGAAGGCCAAGACGGACTCCGAGCGGGTCATCACCTACGACCCGGTGGGGCGGCCAGAAGTCTCCAACCTGCTGAGGCTGGCCTCGCTGTGCGGGGCGGGGGCGCCCCAGGAGATTGCCGAGCGCATCGGCGACGGCGGGGCGGGCAGGCTCAAGGGGATCACGACCGAGGCGGTCAACGAGTTCTTCGCCCCGATCAGGGCCCGTCGGCGCGAGCTGGAGACGGAGGAGGGCTACCTGCTCCAGGTACTCCATGACGGCAACGAGCGCGCCTGTGCCGTGGCGGAGGAGACACTAGAGGCCGTGCGCACCGCCATGGGTATGAGCTACTGAGAGCGGGAACGGCAGAGTACTGCATGCCACGACGACACTTTTCCGTTACCGTCGTGGCATGGGTTACGGTGTGCCCACGCACATGGACAAGACACGGTGGCGGGTCGCCCGCGCCGGTCAGATCCAGGACGCCTCGGTGAGGAGCTGATGGTGAGTGACGGCGCCCAGGCTCCTGGTTCGGGTTCTGGGGCGGGTGCTACCGCGCTCGGTGCTGCGGGTGTGGCGGCGGTTCGGGTTCGAGGGGTTCGGGCGGGGCCTGTTCTGGGTCACTGACCCTCTGGAGTGGGAGCCGGTGGTCAGTGAGTGGCTGGACCCGGTGCGTGACCGGCTGGCGTTCTCGGACACCTGGTACTGCCTGGCGCGCTCGGCCATGGGCAACCTGTTCCTGTGGGGCCGTTGGCGCTGGGGCGGCTGGGGCCGGTGGGGGTCGGCCAGGTCTACGGGTTCATCGTCGCGCCGGTGCTGGGCGGGCGGGTCAGCGTGGACAACCTGCGCGTGGTGGACGCCCGCGCCTACCTGGTCGTGCAGGCCCAGCGGGGCGTGGTGCGCGCCGTTCTACCACAGCGGGCGCAGCCCCGGCCTGCGTGCCAGGGGGGTGGAGTTCGAGCTCCAGCTCCACGGCCAGTACCAGGTCCTGGCCCAGGTGCCCGCCCAGGACTACCTGGCCGCCGGCGACCTGTTCCACCAGGAGGGCAGGAAGGGCGCCGAGGCCACCGGACGCGCACGCAGGCGGCTCACAGACAAACTCATTGAGTACGGAGTACGTGGCTTTCGCTGGTCACAGGAGCAGGCGCGTGGCTGGGCGGGTGAGGCCGTGTGGAAAGTGGCGGAGCTGCACAACCAGGACCAGGTCCTGGGTGGTGGCCCCGAGTCGGCCCGGGACGTCTCGGGCGCGCCGGTGCCTGGTGACCGGGGGTCAGCTCCTCCCTGGGGGCGCAGAACCCCTGCAACGCGGCCGTGGTTGACGCTGCCGCCCGGCGCCAGGCCGCAGCGGGTCGGGGCCACCTGCCGCTGGGGTTCCAGGTCGTGCTGACCGCCTGGCGCCGCAGCGTCAGGCGCCTGCGCGCCCGCCAGCCCGCCCCGGACCTGCATCCACCCCACAGGCCCCAGCCATGCCACCAGGCAACGCCCCGAGGCCCGGACCACACACCGCGTCCCACCGTCGGTCCCCCGGTACCGCGACAGGCAGGTACCCTGTCCCTGTGACTGAGCACACGACGCCGAGCACGGCCGCACCGATGACGCCCCCGTCCCTGCCGACCCCGTCAGAGGAGGCCGCTCCTGTCGGCTCCTCAGCCGCCGGGTCCTACCCGGTGGGGGCGGTGCCCCAGCCCGCTCCCTTCGCACCCGTCGGTCGCATCCCGGTCACCGAGGTCTTCCCCGTGGTGGAGGACGGCCGCTGGCCCGCCAAGGCCGTGGTCGGCGAGGTGATTCCAGTGCGCGCCACGGTCTTCCGGGAGGGCCATGACCGTTTCGGGGCCACTGCCGTGCTGGTCCGCCCTGACGGCACCAACGGGCCCAGCGCGCGCATGCACGAGGTCGCCGTGGGCCTGGACCGCTACGAGGCCCGGCTGGCCCCTGACACTCCCGGCGACTGGCGCTTCCGGGTGGAGGGCTGGTCCGACCCCTACGGCACGTGGGCGCACGATGCCTCCATCAAGGTGCCTGCCGGGGTCGACGTCGAGCTGATGCTGGAGGAGGGCGCGCGCGTCATGGAACGCGCCGCCCAGGTCCCCGGGCGCGCTCCCGAGGACGCCGAGGTGCTGACCCGGGCCGCTGCGGCACTGCGCGACACCTCCCAGGAGGCGGACGCCCGCCTGGAGGCAGGCCTGTCGCAGGAGGTGACCACCGTGCTGGAGCGCCTGCCCCTGCGCGACCTGGTCTCTTCCTCGGCGTCCTACCCCCTGCAGGTGGACCGCACCCGCGCCCTGGCCGGCTCCTGGTACGAGATCTTCCCCCGCTCCCTGGGCTCGGGCGCCGACGAGCACGGCAACTGGCACTCCGGCACCCTGCGCACCGCCACCGAGCACCTGGACCGCATCGCTGCCATGGGCTTCGACGTCCTCTACCTCACCCCGGTCTCCCCGATCGGCACCACCAACCGCAAGGGTCGCAACAACACCCTCACAGCCCGCCCCGGCGACCCGGGCTCCCCCTATGGAATCGGCTCCCCCGAAGGCGGCCACGACGTCATCCACCCCGATCTGGGTACCTTCGACGACTTTGACGCCCTGGTGGAGCGCGCCCGCCAGCTCGGCATGGAGGTAGCCCTGGACCTGGCCCTCCAGTGCTCCCCGGACCACCCGTGGGTGGCTGAGCACCCCGAGTGGTTCACCGTCCTGGCCGACGGGTCCATCGCCTACGCAGAGAACCCCCCCAAGAAGTACCAGGACATCTACCCTCTCAACTTCGATAACGACCCGGAGGGGATCTACCAGGCCATCCTGGAGGTAGTGCGCACCTGGGTCCACCACGGGGTGACGATCTTCCGGGTGGACAACCCGCACACCAAGCCCCTACCCTTCTGGCAGCGCCTCATCGCCCAGGTGCGAGCCGAGTCCCCTGACGTCCTGTTCCTGGCTGAGGCCTTCACCCGCCCGGCCATGATGCGCACCCTGGGCAAGATCGGGTTCCACCAGTCCTACACCTACTTCGCCTGGCGCAACACCAAGGCGGAGCTGACCGACTACGTGGTGGAGCTGAGCCAGGAGACCGCCCACGTGCTGCGCCCGACCTTCTGGCCTACCACCCACGACATCCTCACCCCCTTCATGACGGCCGGGAAGGTGCCTGCCTTCCGGCTGCGCGCCGTCCTGGCAGCCACGCTGTCGCCCACCTGGGGCATCTACTCCGGCTACGAGCTGGCCGAGTCGGTGCCTCGCCCCGGCTACGAGGAGCAGATCGACAACGAGAAGTACGAGTACAAGCCCCGTGACTTCGCCGCCGCCCGCTCCAACGGCATTGAGGAGCTGCTCACGCGCCTCAACGCCGCACGCGCCGCCCACCCCGCGCTGCGACAGCTGCGTGACGTGTGGTTCCACCCCACCAGCGACGACCACATCATCGCCTACTCCAAGCGGGTGGACGCCGCCCACAGCCCGACCGGGCGTGACGACACGGTGCTCACCGTGGTCAACCTGGACCCGCACAGCGCCCGGGCCGGGGAGGTCTTCCTCAACCTGGAGGCCCTGGGGCTGCCCGCTGAGACCGACGGCTCCCGCCCAGTGGTCCGCGTCACCGACCTCCTGGACGAGGGGTCCTACGAGTGGTCCGGCCAGAACTACGTGCGTCTGGACCCCTTCGTCGGACAGGCCGCCCACGTGTTCGCGGTGGAGGCGCTGTGAACGAGGCCTTTTCCGGTGCTGGCGAAGTGCCTACGGCAGGGCTGCTGGCAGCACCGGGGTCAGTGACACCAGCAGCCGGGCTACCCGTCCTGGCCTCGGACGCTGCCGCTCCAGCAGGTCCTCCCGTCACCACCGCCGCTGCGCCTGTCACCGCAGGCAGTGCCGTCCCGATGACAGTGGCACCGCCGGTCCCCGGCATCCCCGTGCTGCCCCACCAGGACCGTCCTGGCATCAGCGCGGACCCGGAGTGGTTCCGCACCGCCGTGTTCTACGAGGCGCTGCTGCGTTCCTTCGCCGACTCCGACGGTGACGGCACGGGCGACCTGATCGGCCTCATCTCCCGCCTGGACTACCTGGCCTGGCTGGGAGTGGACTGCATCTGGATCCCGCCGTTCTACCCCTCCCCCATGCGCGACGGCGGCTACGACGTCTCGGACTACACTGCCGTAGACCCCCGCTACGGGACGATGGAGGACTTCCGCGAGATGGTCCACCAGGCCCACCAGCGGGGTATCCGGGTGGTCATCGACATGGTCCTCAACCACACCTCGGACACCCATCCGTGGTTCCAGGCCTCCCGCTCGGACCCTGAGGGACCCTACGGGGACTTCTACGTGTGGCGTGACGACGACTCCGGCTACCCGGACACACGGATCATCTTCGTAGACACCGAGGAGTCCAACTGGGCCTACGACGTCGAGCGCGGCCAGTTCTACTGGCACCGGTTCTTCTCCCACCAGCCCGACCTCAACTACGACAACCCGGCCGTGGTGGAAGCCGTCCACGACGTCATCCGGTTCTGGGCGCGCACCGGCGTGGACGGCTTCCGCCTGGACGCGGTCCCCTACCTCACCGAGGAAGAGGGGACCAACTGCGAGAACCTGCCAGGCACCCACGCCGTCGTCGCCGGGATCCGGGCCATGCTGGACCGGGAGTTCCCCGGTGTCATCACGATCGCGGAGGCCAACCAGTGGCCACACGACGTCGTGGACTACTTCGGCACCGAGGAGGCGCCGGAGTGCACCATGTGCTTCCACTTCCCGGTGATGCCTCGGATCTACTACGCCCTGCGCCAGGAGTCAGCCACAGCGGTCCGCTGGGTGCTGGAGCAGACCCCGCAGATTCCGGCCCACGGCCAGTGGGGTACCTTCCTGCGCAACCACGACGAGCTGACCCTGGAGATGGTCACCGACGCCGAGCGGGCCCAGATGTACGCCTGGTACGCACCTGACGAGCGTATGCGGGCCAACATCGGGATACGCCGCCGCCTGGCGCCGCTGCTGGACGCCTCCCGCGCGGAGATCGAGCTGGCTAACGCGCTGCTGCTGTCCCTGCCAGGAAGCCCCTGCCTCTACTACGGTGACGAGATCGGCATGGGGGAGAACATCTGGCTGGAGGACCGCGACGCCGTGCGCACCCCCATGCAGTGGGACGACTCGCCCAACATGGGCTTCTCCACTGCGGTGGACCCGGGCTCCCTCACCCTGCCCCTCATCCAGACCCCGGGCTACTCCCACCTGACAGTAGCCACCGAGATGGCCCGGCCCGACTCCCTGCTGCACTTTATGCGCCGCCTGCTGCACCTGAGGCGCCAGCACCCGGCACTGGGACGAGGCGACTTCCGTCTGCGTCCCACCAGCGACGATGCGGTCCTGGCCCACACCCGCTCCGAGGCGGGACCGGGCGGGGAGACGCTCCTGTGCGTGACGAACCTGTCCTCCGTGCCGCGCTCGGTGAGGGTCCAGGCCCCGGACCTGGCCGGGATGAGCACCACCGACGTCTTTGGGGGCACCGTCTTCCCCCGGTTCGACGAGTCCGGTGTGCTCACCCTGACACTGGGGGCCCGTGGCTACTACTGGCTGTCCGTGACACGCCCGGATGCTGCCTCAGGAGCGGTCGCGGAGGCGACGTGGAGGAGCACGGTCCCGGGTATGCCCTCGCAGCCCGCCGGGGAGGGGCTGTGAGATCCGGGGCCTGGCCGCAGGACGAGGCGCTGCTGGAGGCTCTGGGGGCCTGGCTGCCCGCCCGCCGGTGGTTCCCGCTCAAGGGCGCCGCCGGGTCCGAGCCGCAGTCACTGAGGCTGGTCGCCTGCCAGGATATGGCCCCGGCAGTACGTGACCTGCTCGTCGCCGTCCCCCGCAGCACGCAGCCAGCCACAGCGGAGGAGGGGGTCACCGGGCAGGGCGGGGCCGACGTCGGCAGGGCAAGCGGGGCAAGCACTGACGGAGTGGAGGCGGCCCAGGGACTGCGGGGGCAGGTAGTGCTGCACGTGCCCATGGTCCTGGAGGAGCCCGGCGCCCTGGACTCCTTCGCGGTTGCTGGCGAGCCCCCGGGCAGCCACGGCCTCACCCTGGAAGGTCCTAGCGGCCAGGTGGCTCTCGTCGACGGCGCCCACCACCCGGACTTCTGGCGGGCCTGGGCCCGGCAGGCCCTGGAGGCGGGCACGGTCCTGGAGGAGGACGGGGCCAGGGCGATCCTCCAGCGCGCCCACCGGCTGCGCGTGTCCACCTCCCAGCAGTCGAACAGCTCGGTGGTACTGCCAGCCCCTGCCTGTGGCCAGCAGCCAGGCGGCCCTGAGGACGCCTGCGTCCCGGACCTCGTCGTCAAGCTCCTCCGGGTCCTGGACGAGGGGCGCAACCCGGACGTGGAGGTCTCCGTGGCCCTGGCCCGCGACGGCTGGGACCGGGTCCGCAGGCCTGTGGCCTGGTCCGTGGCTACCTGGAACCCTGCCCGGTCGGAGCTAGGACCCAGCACGATGCCCGCACCTGCCACAGCATCCACAGTCTCCACCGACTCGGCCGTGGCCTGCGTCTTCGTACCCGAGGCCGAGGACGGCTTCGAGCTGTTCTGCGCGCTGGCCTCCTCCGACGACGCCGACGGGCCGCGCCGCAAGAGGGCGCTGTCCCTGGCTGCGTCCCTGGGGGATACGACCGCGCAGATGCACGACCACCTGGTCTCCGCCCTGGGAGCCAGCGCACCGCCCTCGCCCCGCGACCTGGCGGCCGCCCTGAGGCTGCGCGCCGGGTGGGCGCTGGCCGAGGTCCCTGAGGTCTCCCAGAGGATACCCGGTGCCGCAGACCAGGTCCGCCGCTTCCTCACCCGCCTGGAGGCGCTGGACACCCTGGGCCCGTCCTCACGGGTCCACGGCGACTACCACCTGGGCCAGGTCCTCCACGAGACCGGCGGGCAGCAGCGGTGGTACGTCCTGGACTTCGAGGGGGAGCCCCTGCGCCCGCTGGCGGAGCGCACTCGTCCCGACCAGCCTCTGCGCGACGTGGCGGGCATGCTGCGCTCCTTCGACTACGCCGCGGCGGTGGGCAGGACCGTGCACCCGGACTGGCTGCCCGCAGTGCGCCGCGCCTTCACTGACGGCTACTACAGCCGTGCCCGCCACGGGCACGGCCCAACCGCGCTGGACCAGGCTGCCTCCGAGGTGCTGCTGGCCTGCCTCGAGCTGGACAAGGCCCTGTACGAGGCCGTCTACGAGGCCCGTAACCGTCCCGACTGGCTCGACATCCCTCTGGACGGTATCGCCTGTCTGCTGGGGACTCCTACCGCACCGGGTGCCCCGGGTCCTGCACACCGCTGAGGCGCTCAGCGGCTCAGTCGGCGACACCCTTAGCCGGGCCGCTGACCAGGCCACGAACCAGGCCGCCGACCCTGCCCGCTGGCTGAGCTGCCGACTCAGGTACTGACTTGGCCGCCCAAACACTCCCACCAGCCCTCGACCCATGGAATAGTTGACTCATGACCGATGCGACCGCACCCGAGCCCGCCCCCGACAACGCCGCGCAGCCCAGGCCCGTCCCCGTGGACCCCTGGGTGCTGGCAGACGTGGCCTACGCCCGCTACCACAACCCGCACGAGGTCCTCGGCGCCCACGTGGGCGACCACGGGGTGACGGTGCGTACCGTGCGCCACCTGGCCGACGCCGTCGTCGTGGTCACTGCGGAGGGCGCCTATCCCGCCACCCACGAGCAGGACGGCGTGTGGGTCGCGGTCCTGCCCGGCCAGGAGGTCCCCGACTACCGCATCAAGGTCACCTACGGGGACGAGACCACGACCGTGGACGACCCCTACCGTTTCCTGCCCACCCTGGGCGAGATGGACACCTACCTCATCTCCGAGGGGCGCCACGAGGAGCTGTGGGAGGTACTGGGCTCCCACGTCAAGCACTTCTCCGGCTCGCTGGGGGACGTGGACGGCACCGCCTTCGCGGTGTGGGCGCCCAACGCCCGGGCCGTGCGCGTGGTGGGCGACTTCAACTACTGGGACGGCACCGCCACCGCTATGCGCTCCCTGGGCTCCTCCGGTGTGTGGGAGCTGTTCGTCCCAGGGGTTGGGGTGGGCGCCCGGTACAAGTACGAGATCTGCTTCGCCGACGGCTCCTGGCACCAGAAGGCCGACCCCCTGGCCCGAGCCACCGAGGTCCCCCCGGCCACCGCCAGCGTGGTTACCGACCGCTTCCACGAGTGGGGTGACCAGGAGTGGATGGCCAGGAGGGCGGAGACCAACCCCCACAACCAGCCCATGAGCATCTACGAGGTCCACGTCGGCTCGTGGCGCCAGGGCCTGGGCTACCGGGGACTGGCCGAGGAGCTCGTGCCCTACGTCAAGGAGGCAGGCTTCACCCACGTCGAGCTCATGCCCGTGGCCGAGCACCCCTTCGGAGGCTCCTGGGGCTACCAGGTCACCGGCTACTACGCTCCCACGGCGAGATTCGGGACCCCTGACGACTTCAGGTACCTGGTGGACCAGCTCCACCAGGCGGGCATCGGTGTCATCCTGGACTGGGTCCCCGCCCACTTCCCCAAGGACGAGTGGGCACTGGCGCGCTTCGACGGCACCGCCTTGTACGAGGACCCCGATCCCCAGCGCGGTGAGCACCCCGACTGGGGCACCTACGTGTTCAACTTCGGTCGCAACGAGGTACGTAACTTCCTGGTGGCCAACGCCCTGTACTGGCTCCAGGACTTCCACATCGACGGCCTACGCGTGGACGCGGTGGCCTCTATGCTCTATCTGGACTACTCCCGCGAGGACGGTCAGTGGCACCCCAACCAGTTCGGTGGGCGGGAGAACTTGGAGGCCATCAGCTTCCTCCAGGAGTCTACCGCGACCGCCTACCGCAAGTGCCCGGGCATCCTCATGGCGGCCGAGGAGTCTACCGCCTGGCCGGGGGTGACCGCCCCCACGGAGTACGGCGGCCTGGGCTTCGGCCTGAAGTGGAACATGGGCTGGATGAACGACACTCTGCGCTACCTGGCGGAGGACCCGGTCAACCGCCGCTACCACCACGGCGAGCTGACCTTCTCCCTGGTCTACGCCTTCTCCGAGCAGTTCATCCTGCCCCTGAGCCACGACGAGGTGGTCCACGGCAAGGGCTCCCTGCTGTCCAAGATGCCCGGCGACGCCTGGCAGGAGCTGGCGGGCCTGCGCGCCCTGTACGCCTACCAGTGGTCCCACCCGGGCAAGCAGCTGCTCTTCATGGGCCAGGAGTTCGGCCAGGGCGCGGAGTGGAACGCGGACAACTCCCTGGACTGGTGGATCCTGGACGACCCCGGCCACCAGGGCCTGCTGCGGCTCGTCACCGACCTCAACACCCTCTACAAGGCCTCTCCCGCCCTGTGGGCCGAGGACTTCTCCCACCGAGGCTTCGAGTGGATCGAGGCCGGGGACGGGGACCACAACGTCCTGTCCTACCTGCGCAAGGGCACTGACGCCGAGGGCAGGGCGGACCTGATGGTGTGCGTGGTCAACTTCGCCGGCACCCCGCACGAGGGCTACCGCGTGGGGCTGCCCTTCGCTGGCGACTGGGACGAGGTCCTCAACACCGACTCCCCGCAGTACGGGGGCTCCGGCGTGGGCAACCTGGGCCACCTTGAGGCTGAGGAGCTGCCCTGGAACGGGCGTCCCGCCTCCGTACGGCTGCGCGTGCCCCCGCTGGGCGCCGTCTTCCTGCGGCCCTCACAGGACTGAGGGGCAGGCCTTCCCGGGGCCGGGGCGTGTGCTCCGGCCCCGGTCCGCGTTCTAGGAGCCCCGGGGCGTCCCGTCAGAGCAGGTCAGAGCAGCTCATCCCGCCCGTGGTCGGCCAGTCGGTCAACAACACCCTTGACCTCCTGCGCGTGGTCTGGAGTCGTCACCAGGAGCGCGTCCGGGGTGTCAACCACGACGACCCCGGGCACGCCCAGCAGCACCACCGTCCTGCCGCTCGCTGCGGCCACGAGCGACCCCGGCGAGGAGAACACCTCAACCTCCTCGTCCTCATTCTCCTCGGTATTCTCCTCAGTCTCGCTCCCACCCTGCGCAGCCGTGCCCTCCCGAGCCGGTGCAGGCGGACTGGCCGCCACCGCTGCTCGGCCGTCCTCAGGTACAGGCGCAGGCCTTGAGGCACGTCCTGTCGTACCGTCCTGGCCTGCCAGGGCGAAGTCCAGGACGGCGGCTCCTGCGGCAGGCCCCTCCGTGCGGGTTGGCACCAGCTGGACGAGGCTGTCGTAGCCGCCGACGTCGTCCCACCCCATGGAGGCCGGGACCACGGCCACTCCCCCCTCGGCGGCCACCGGCTCGGCGATGGCGTGGTCGATGGCGATCCTCTCCAGGCCCGGCCACACCTGCGCGACGACACTGCTCCGCCTGGGGGTGTCCCAGACCTGGGCCACCCCCTCGATCCCCGCTGCCAGGTCCGGGCGCTGGGCCGCGAGGTGGTCCAGCAGCACCCCGGCCCGGGCCACGAACATGCCCGCGTTCCACTGGTAGCCACCTGCATCCAGGTAGGACTGCGCGGTAGCCGCATCCGGTTTCTCGGTGAAGCCCAGGACCTGGTAGCCCTGGGGGGCTCCTGGCACCCCGAGGCGTCGGCCGGCACGGATGTAGCCGAAGGCGGTGGAGGGCCCGGTGGCCTCGATGCCGATAGTCACCACCCAGCCCGCCTCCGCCAGGACAGCCGCCTGGGTGACGGCGTCGGTAAAGGCAGCCTCGTCAGTGATGACGTGGTCGGCGGCGAAGGAGCCCACGACCGCCTCACGGCCGTACCGGTAGGCGATGATGGCTGCCGCCAGGCCGATGGCAGCCATGGAGTCACGCGGTGAGGGCTCGGCAATGAGGTTGTCAGGCGGGAGCCCGGGAAGTTGGTCCGCCACGGCCTCCAGGTGGGCGGCTCCGGTGACCACCGTCGTCGTGGCCGCCACCGGCGCCAGGCGGGCGACCGTGGCCTGGAGTAGGCTGCGTCCGCTACCGGTGAGGTCGAGGAGGAACTTGGGACGGCGGTGGCGGCTCAGCGGCCACAGCCGGGTCCCAGCCCCGCCGGCCGGGATGATCGCGTGGATCTGCCTGCTCCCCACCGACTCAGCGTGCCGCTGTGCCAGCCTGCGCGCCTGTCCTGCTGAGCCTGCGGCCTGGACAGCTCTCTCCGGGCGCCCTGGCCGCCCGGTCATCTCAGTCCTCGTGTCACCCACCCCGGCAGACTACCCCGGCGCTGTACCGCAGCGCGTCAGGCGAGTACGCAGGTAACCCCCGGTGAAGCGCGACAGCGTAGTCCACACACCACAGACACTCGAGGCGCACGACTCCCTTCAACTTAGTTCCGTGGAGAGCAAACTCACTCATGCACTACGGGACAAAGCATAGATGTCATCCATTAAAACTCAAGAATCTCCTGAACTGCAAATATATTTTGCATGGAGGACGAGTCGATCAATGCTTCCCGCGTCGATAACGTCCTTGGCGGAGATGTGCAACTCTAACTTCCTGCTGAGAAGCGCCCCTATCATTAAAGCCTGCGCCGAAGTCACCCCTAAGGAGACAAAACTGTCAGACGGCGACTCCAATGCTTCAGGACAAATAGTAGAAAATACATCTTGAAAAGCATCCTAATATCTAAAATTCAACTGCGGATTCTCGTCGGAAACCTCGTCGCCTCCACCGTCGGCGATTTGTCTCGAAAGATCGCAGTAAACGAAGATCGCACTTACCATTAGAGTTCAAAGGAAAATCATCAACTATAACCCATCTGTCAGGTAACATGTATTCAGGCAACTCAGACGAAACGAAACTCTGAATAGAACCTAGATCATTAAACCCGTCCACAACAGCAATATACGCAACCATTTCAGCCGCATCAACTTCGGCGCCAACAACATCTATAACACATCCGATAACTTCCGGACAAGCCTCGACAGCAAACCTCACTTCCAAGTCGAAATGCGGTGGCCACGCACCTTAACAAGGCTATCTCGCCTCCGGATCCATTGCAAATCACCCTAATCCGAAGAAACAACATCGCCGGTACGATAAACTCGAGTCGAATCAATCCAAACAAAAGTAGAATCTGTAGTATCAGAATCGCCAACATACCCTTCGGCTAAACAAGGGCCGGAAATACCCAGTTCAGTATCCCCGTCATCAAGAGGTAAAAGAATGCAGGCGATTCTGATGAATCTTATTCAGAGTCGCCAATATTTATTTGCCAGGTAACACCGAACTTATCAATCAACTGTCCGTACGCGTCACCCCAACTAGCAGTTTCCAGTGGTATCGTAATAGTGGCTTCTTCAGAAAGATTGCTCCAGCAACGCCGAATGAGCTCTTCATCGTCACCACTTATGCAGATATAATAATTATCGCCTGGGGTCAGGCTGCTTGCTACCGGCACATCGGTCACACGAACAACAAAGCCGTCCGGAGTCCGCAAAACACCATAAAGCACCCTTTCTCTGTCACGAGGGTCGTCGCTCGCATCATAACTACCGTAAGTGTAGATCGAAGGGTCTCCCCCAAGAGCCTCTGCGTAAAAGTTTAGCGCTTCGCGCGCCTTGCCCTCGAATGCCAGGTATGGACTGAGGTCAGGCTTCATCTTCCTTCTCCTTAACTTGCTCGACCTATCAGCTGACTTCATTCGATAATTTGTTGTTTAGATTATTCTAGGTACCCTCCTGCGTGATTGACAGCCTATTAGGGCGGGATTTCCGGTTGATGATCCCGTATCGCCTCCAGGACCACAACCGTGCCTTGCCGACGCAGCCTGGCTGCTGACCCTGACTGGTGCTTGCGGTCTAAGCGAAATGGTACTGCGGCGCAAGCGCTTCACACAGTTTAGTGACCTTCACCAGCACCAAGAGCTCTTCTTATGCCTTTCGTGGTCTGCGCACTTGCCTCATCTGGTGGAACTCGGTGGGACCCTTCGGCGGGAGCCTCGTCTGCCTCTGCCATCCAGGCCGCCGTCAGCAGCACCACGCGGGCCGCCAGGTTCAGCCACAGCAGGAGCACTGCGACAGCAGCGAAGGAGGCCAGCAGGGGGTTGCTCGCCGAGGAGCCCACCACGTCGGTCCCTAACTCACGCAGCACCCCGAGGGCCAGCGCTCCCAGCGCACTGCCCCACAGCAGGTCACGCCGAGGTGGCCGCGCGCCGCTCACTCTCACCAGGAGAGCCAGGATGCCGGAGTCAATCACGAATGACACCACCAGGACCGCCACCCTGGAGCCGGTGCTGGTCAGCGCACCTGAGAGCCCCAGGGCCTGCCCAGCCTCCCCCGACAGGAGCCTGGTGAGCACCGAGGCGACAGCAGTCACCAGGACCCCCACCACGATGATGACAAAACCGACCAGGTTCATCAGCTGGGTGCGTACCAGCCCCGTGGACTGGTCCGTCAGCGTGAACACGGCTCTCAGTCCCGTCCGGATCGCCCCCATGAGACTCATCGCCGAGAACATCAGGGCTGCGACGGCCAGGACCGACCCCACGGTGAGGGCCGAGTCCAGCACCAGCTGGTCAACGGTGACCAGGCCGCCGCTACCGGTGTCCACGACCCCGGGAAGCAGCGAGTCGATAGTGGTCACGACGGACCGACGCACGGAGTCGTGGCTGCCGACGAACGCCATGAGGGCGCTCACCCCGATCGCCAGGGCGGCGAAGACCGAGAACAGGCCGGTGTAGGCGATCCCCCCGGCGATGAGGTTCCCGTGCGCCTCCTGGTAGCGCTCCAGGGCACGTCCCACCCGCGAGCACCGCAGGCGTCCCACCAGCTGTCCGACTCCTCCCAGCACAGCCCAGCCTCTCAGACGTGCTGGTGGAACTGCGGGAGGGGGGACAGGTCGGTGGAGGTCCCGAAGGAGAAGGACCTGATCTCTTCCCACAGCCCCTGCGGGGACAGGCGACAGAGGTCCAGACTGGCAGCCTCAAAAGAGATTTCCAGCTCGGCGCCCGCAGTGGCAGCCAGGTCCAGGCTGGCGTCGTCCAGCCCCTGGGCCAAGGTGACGTGCGGGTGGAAGGGGAAGCTCAGCGGCCGCGCCAGGGGCCGGCCTCGTCACGTACACGCGCCTGGAGAAGGTCGCACTGCGCGGCTCCGCTGCGCAGGCTGAGGTAGACCACCGGGGAGACCGGTCGGAAGGTGCCCACCTCCCGCAGACGGACGTCAAAGGGGCAGTCCGGGACGCCACCCACCGCAGGTGATCAGCCACCGCTGCCAGGGCGTCAGTGTCCACCGCGGTAGGAGGCAGAAGCGTGATGTGGGGTGGCACCACCTGGGCCAGGGGGTCCCCTGCCATGGCGCGCACGGTACGCACCCGCTCCGCTCCCGCGTCTGGCAGGGCAAGCACCACACCGATGACGCACTGGTTGGCGCCCGTCACAGGAACGTACATGGCCACCAACCTCCTTCCTGTCCGGACCCGCCCGCGAGACCGCGAGGACAGGTCTGCTCCTGCCGCAGCCGCGTGGCAGCGCCCTGCAGGAGCCCACACTACCGCGAGCCAGGGCACCAGTCCCGACAGGGGTCAGACGCGTCCAGCCTCTGACAGCACCCGTGGTGGAGACACCGGCAGACTCTGGCAGAATACCGACGTGCGCGCTGTGTCACCCGGATCGACCACCCACGAGGACGTGGTGGTCTACCAGCCGTGCCGCCCGTGGTACCAGCTGCCGCCGCCAGCCGCTACCAGCCACTGCGCGGACCACAGCCCACCCGGCCGTCGCCGCTCCACTCACCACTGACCCAATCCCAGGAGACCCCCGATGAGCACCCAGCAGCCCACCCAGCCTCTGTTCACCCCCGCCATGTCGCCCCAGGAGGGTACCAGCGCTGCCACCGCCCTGTTCCGCGAGACCTTTGGCGGCGAGCCCGACGGCGTGTGGTACGCCCCGGGACGTGTCAACATCATCGGTGAGCACACGGACTACAACGGCGGCCTGGCCCTGCCCATCGCGCTGCCCCACCGCGCCCACCTGGCGCTGCGCAGGCGCCAAGACCGCACGGTCCGCCTGGTCTCCCCGCAGACCAGGCAGCAGGTTGACGTCACGGACCTGGACACGATCGGCCCCAAGGGGACACCAGGGGAGGTCCGCCAGTGGGCCGCCTACGTCGCTGGCGTCGCCTGGGCGCTGGAGCGGGAGGGCTTCGCGGGCCTGCCGGGATTTGACGCCGCCCTGGTGTCCTGCGTGCCCCTGGGTGGGGGCCTGTCCTCCTCAGCGGCCCTGGAGTGCTCGGCCGCTGTCGCTATCGACGAGGTGGCAGGCCTGGGGCTGGCAGGCAGTGCCGACTCCCCTGACGACGCCGGGCGTGCCCGGCTGGTCCAGGTGTGCGTGCGCGCTGAGAACGAGATGGCTGGCGCACCGACCGGGGGCATGGACCAGTCCGCCTCCCTGCGCTGCCTGCCCGGGCACGCCCTGGAGCTGGACTGCCGGGACGGGTCGGTAGCCCACGTGCCCTTTGACCTTGCCGCCCAGGAACTGGCACTGCTGGTCATCGACACCAAGGCAAAGCACTCCCTGGTTGACGGCCAGTACGGCCAGCGTCGCGCCGCCTGCGAGCAGGCGGCCAACCTCCTGGGTGTCGAGCTGCTGGCCGACGTCGCCGTGCAGGACCTTGACGAGGCGCTGGAGCGCCTGCGGGCAGCCGCCTCTGGCTCCCAGGGCTCCACGAGCGCGGCCGGGGCCGACACGCTGGAGCCCGACGTGCTGGTACGCCGCACCAGGCACGTGGTCACTGAGATTGACCGGACCCACCAGCTGGTGGGGCTCCTGCAGGACGGCCGCCCTCTGGCAGGTGACAAGCTCGCCGCCGCTGGCGCTCTCATGGACGCCTCCCACGAGTCCCTGCGCGTGGACTACGAGTGCACCTGCCCCGAGCTGGACACAGCCGTGGAGGCGGCCCGCTCCGCCGGAGCCCACGGCGCCCGCATGACCGGGGGCGGCTTTGGCGGCTCCGCGATCGCCCTGGTGGACGCCGCGCGTGTCCACGACGTCGCGGCTGCTGTCACCGACGCCTACGCCCGGGCGGGGTTCACCCCGCCCGCCTTCCTCGACGCCGTCCCCTCAGCGCCCGCAGGCCGCCTGGCCTGAGTCAGGACCAGCAGGGTCTGCGTCGGGACCAGCCAGCCGCAGGAGCTGCGGCAGCACCGTCGGCTTAGTCAGCGCAGCCAGCGCCGTCGGCGTAGTCAACCACCAGCGGGGCGTGGTCGGACCAGCGGGAGGCGTAGTCCAGGGCACGGTCAACCGTGAAGGATCGCGCGCGCTCGGCCAGCCCCGGGGTGGCGGCCTGGTAGTCGATCCTCCACCCGGCGTCGTTGTCGAAGGCCTTGCCCCTCTGGGACCACCAGGTGTAAGGACCCTGGGTCTCAGCTCCGGCCAGGACACGGGAGACGTCCACCCAGCCGGAGGAGAACCACTCCTCCAGGTGGGCGATCTCCTCGTCCATGACCCCGGCGATCTTGTTGTGGTTGGGCTTCCAGTTCTTGATGTCGCGCTCGGAGCGGACCACGTTGAAGTCCCCCGCGACCAGCGCCTGCGGCCCACCCTGGCGGCTTGCCTCCAGCAGCGCGGCCAGGCGCCGCCCCACCAGGGCCAGGTGGGCGTACTTCTGATCCATCTTCTCCGTGCCCAGCTGGCCGGAGTGGAGGTAGGCGGAGACCACCGTCAGGTCGGTGCCCCCCACAGCAGACCCTGTGGCCACGCTACCGGGGCCGTCAGTATCGTCACCGCTTTCGCCACCGACTGTCTCACCGGGCTCGACGTCCCTGCCCAGCCGGAGGTCCACCTCCAGCCAGCGCCCGGAGTCCACGTCGGGCTCAGGTGCCTCTGGCGCGGCCACGCCCCGGCGCACGGCACTGACGACGGCCGGGCCGCCCTGCCGCACCGCCACGGACACGCCCGCGCGCCCCTTGATGCGACAGGGCCAGGTAGACACGGTGTAACCGGGCAGGAGGTCGGCAGCGATGTGCTCGTCGGCGCGGACCTCCTGCAGCAGCAGGACGTCGGGGGCGCAGGCGGCCAGCCAGTCCCCCATGCCCTTGCGGGCTGCAGCCCGGATACCGTTGACGTTGACCGTGGCGATACGCATGGCTGCCTAGCCTACAGCCCAGGAGGCTGTCACCATGGGCACATGGCCCCCACGACCAGCTCCGCCTCTCGTACCCGCAGTACCCGTACCATCCACGCCCTGGTCACCGGTGTGGTCCAGGGTGTGGGCTTCCGCTACCACTGTGCCGCCGAGGCCCAGCAGCTGGGCCTGGTAGGCCAGGTGCGCAACCTGCCCGACGGCGACGTCGAGGTCATGGCGCAGGGACCGGCCGACGACGTCGCCCGGCTGGTCGCCTGGCTCTACAAGGGGCCGCGCTGGGCACGCGTGGAGCAGGTCAGCATCACCGACCTCAGGGCGGGGAGCCTGACCGGCCGCCGCTTCGAGGTCACCGGCTGACGCTGGCCGGGCACGGCACGCACAGAGCAGCCACACACAGCAGCCACACGGGACGGCCCACACGGGACGGCACAGACATGACGGACATTCCAGGTACAACGGACACGACGGGACCGACAGCCCCGGCTGGCTCACAAGCCGGGAGCCGCCCGCAGGCCCCAGGTGCGCCGGGCGCGCGCAGGGCGCTGCGCTGGGGCCTGGCCATCATGGTGCTGGCGGCCTGCCTGCCGCTCGCGGCCCAGCTCACGACCCCACCGGCCTCCACCCTCATGTGGCTGGCCTCCATGCCCCTGTGCCTGGCGGGAGCGGGTGTCGCGGGCCGTGGCGCGCTGCATCTGGCGGCCGCACGCCGGGCGCGGGAGGAGGAGACGCAGCTGTGAGCGCCCGGGCTGACCGGCCACCGAACAGCACCGGGCAGCCACCGGACACACGCGGACAGCCCTACCCGGGGAGGCGGCCCGCCTCGCGGACTCGCCCCAACAAGCTCACCTAGACTCACCTCACACCTGCCCCGTCCCTGGCTCAGCGCTCAGCGCAGCCTCACCGTCCGGATGAGCACCGCTGCCAGCCAGGCGAGCAGGGCGGCAAGCACCAGGCTGGACGCCAGCAGGGGTGCCACGTCGGGGACGACGACACCGCCGGAGTCGGCCAGGGCGGCGAAGGAGCCCAGGTTGAGTGCTCGGGTCGCGATAGCCTGGGGCAGCACGTAGCTGAGGGGGCGCAGAGCCGTGGAGGTCACGGAGGCGATGCCGACCACGCAGCCCAGGAGGCACAGCGCCACGGGAGCGGCGAAGGACCTCAGCAGCATCGACAGCAGCGACTGCACCCCGACCAGGGGAAGAGCCGCGACCAGGGCGATCAGGCCCGTCAGGGCGAACTGCCACGGGAAGGGCTCCTCCAGGTGGAGCACGAGCAGCCCCGCCGCAGCGGTGCCGCCCACCAGCACGGCCTGCATGACTGCCACCAGCAGAAGGACCGAGGCCGCCTTGGCAGCCACCAGCCGCAGCGGAGCCGCTGTGGTGGTCAGGAGCAGGTTCCAGTTGGTGCCCTGGTGCTCCGTGCGCCACACGGTCGCGGTCAGCAGGCTGATGCCCAGCGAGTAAAACAGGAAGCCGTAGAAGAGCACCACCTGGGAGGTGAGCGGGCCCCACCCGGAGCCGAGGGCGTCCTCGTTGCGTATGGCGTTGAGCGTGCCGGTGACGACCGCCAGGACGGGCAGGACGATCGCGATGACCCAGGTGCTGGACCGCCTGAGCTTGGTGAGTTCTGCGTGCAGCACAGGCACCCTACCTTTCCACACGGTCCAGACGTCGGGTCACCACGGTGAACACCACGGCGACCAGGACCAGGAAGCCTGCGACCCATCCGTAAGGCGCGCTCACGTAGGAGACGCGGTCGCCCTCCTGCCCGGCGTGGGAGATGACGGCGTAGTAGCCCCACGGGATCAGCCTGCTGACTGCCGAGGGCATGAGAAGGCTGAACACAGCCAGGAAGGAGCCGAGCGTACCCACTCCCACACTGACGAGCTGGTTGTCCACCCGCGCCGCGAGCCAGATGTGGAGGGCACAGAAAGCGACGTCAAGGAGGTACAGCAGAAGCGTGTAGCCCGCCCAGGAGCCGGTGTCGAGGGGGACCCGGATACCGGCGAGCACGCCGACAGCGACGACAAGACCTGACTGCACCGCGACCGCAGGCAGCAGGAGGAGTGCCAGCGTCACCAGCTTGGCGCGGCACAGGGTGCCGGGGGTGTGGCCTGCGGTGGCAGCAAGCACCCACCCCTGCCCGGAGTGCTCGATGTCGGTCTGGCGGCTGGCGAGGACCGCGGTCAGCAGCGGGGAGGTCATCGCTGCCATGAACGTGTAGGTCAGCAGGAGAGCGGCCCAGGGACGGGCCTGGGGGTCGTCGAGAGAGTCCCGGGTACTGCCGGCGAACAGGGACAGGCAGCTGAGCGCGGCCACGGCAACAACCAGGCTGGCCAGCAGGGGGCGTGTCCGCAGGCGCCGTGTCTTGCGCAGCTCGAGCATAATGCCACGTCTCATAGCAGCCCACCTCGACCGGTCAGGTCCATGAAGACGTCCTCCAGGCTCTGCTGCACCCGGCGCACCCCGTAGACGTCGATGTCGGCAGCGACCAGGCGCCTGACCACCTCGGCGGTCTGCTCCTTGTCGAGGCCGCTGACGGTGACGCCGCCCTGACCAGGGACCGCCCCTGTGATGAGGGCTCGCGCACGGTCCGGCTGGGGTGTCTCGATGACCAGGTCCGGGACGGAACGCTTAAAGAGCTCCTCGCGGGTCCCCTGGAATATGAGCCGCCCGGAGGAGAGGATGCCCAGGAC
Organism: Actinomyces lilanjuaniae; assembly: GCF_003606385.1. Lineage (NCBI taxonomy): Bacteria > Bacillati > Actinomycetota > Actinomycetes > Actinomycetales > Actinomycetaceae > Actinomyces > Actinomyces lilanjuaniae. Next base: position 2,204,623 of record NZ_CP032514.1, read on the forward strand.
CGTGGCCATCCTGTCGATCTCGTCAAGGAGGTGGCTGGAGACCATGATCGTGACCCCGGTCTGGGCCAGCTCCACGAGGAGGCTGCGGACCTCCTCGATCCCGGCCGGGTCCAGCCCGTTGGTGGGCTCGTCCAGGATCAGCAGGGAGGGCTCGCGGGCCAGGGCCATGGCGATGCCCAGGCGCTGCTTCATACCCATGGAGTAGTGGCGCACCAGCGTGTCCCTGTGGTCGCGCAGGCGCACCGTGGCCAGAGCCCGGTCAAGCTGGGAGTCGGACAGCCCGAGCATGTCACGCACGATCGTCATGTTCTCCCAGCCGGTGAGGTGGCCGTAGCCGGGGGGTGCCTCGATCATGGACCCGATCATCGGCAGGAGATCTCCTCGTGACGCCGGGGTCAGGCGCTGGCCGAGCACCTCGATCTCTCCGGCGCTGGGTCGGGTCAGCCCCAGGAGCATCTTCATCGTCGTCGACTTCCCGGACCCGTTGGGTCCCAGGAACCCGTAGAGGGCACCCTGAGGGACCCTCAGATCCAGGGCCTCGACAGCGGTACGGTTCCCGAACCGCTTGGTCAGCCCGCGCGTGGCGACGGCGGTCGTCTTCTGATCCGTACGCATGCCCGTCATGCTCGCAGGAGCGGGGTTGCCCAGGCATCGTGCTGCGGTGGGAACCGCTCCGATCCCCGCGTCATACGGTTGCAGGAGAGGCTCCTACCACCGTCTCAGCCGGACTGCCCGGGCACGTCGGATCCCGGAGAGGTCACGTCGGATCCCGGAGAGGTCAAGGAGCCGTTGCCAGCGTCCCGGGAGGCACCGGGTCCGCCGGACGGGGCAGGGAGACTGCCCTGGTCTGTGGAGGGGGTGGTCAGTGAGTCAGCCAGCCCGTGGCGGTAGGCCCAGATGACGAGCTGGACCCGGTCGCGGACCCCTAGCTTCATGAGCACGTGGCCCACGTGGGTCTTGACAGTGACCTCTGCTACGTAGAGCTCACGGGCGATCTCAGGGTTCGAGCGTCCCGCGACCACGCGGGCGAGGATGTCACGCTCGCGAGCGGTCAGGGTGTCCAGGGCCTCCAGGGCGCGGGTGTCCGATGAGGCTCCTGGAGCCCCCGGGCGGCCCGCGTCCCCCGGTGCCTCTGGGTTCTCGGTGAGGTGTCGCAGCAGCCGCTGGGTGGTGCTCATGGCGGCGGTGAACGTCCCGTCCCAGGCGGCTCGGATCGCGTCGGCGAGCTGGACCGCCGTGCTGTCTTTGAGGATGAACCCAACGGCCCCGGCCCTGAGCATGCCGATCGCGTAGGTGTCATTGTCGTAGGAGGTCAGGCCCAGGACGCGGGGAGCGGAGTCGGCCTGCTCGGCGGTGATCCTGCGCGTGGCCTCCACTCCGTCCAGGCCAGGCATGCGCACATCCATGAGGACCACGTCGGGCCGCAGCTCTCGCACGCGGTCAACAGCCTGAGCACCGTCGCTGGCGCTGGCTACGGCGGACATGTCGGGCTGGGCCCTGACGATGCGGCTGATCCCGTCACGGACCAGGGACTGGTCGTCAACGACGAGGACGGAGATCCGGCGCCCTGCGTGCTCGGGGTCAGTCACCACCACTCACCGTCTCTCGCTGCCCTCGGGGGCGTCTGTCGATACTCCCGACACTCCCGTCGCGGCCTCCGCCGCTACCGTCAGTGGCCAGGTAGCCACCAAGGTAAAGGTGTCCGCCGGGCCGTGGCTGTCGCGGTGGTCGTATTGGCTGACGTCGTGGTGGCCGGGGTCGGTGCGGTGGTGACCGTGAGGATCACCGTGAGGATCGTTGCGGGTACCGTGGTGAAAGCCGTAGTGAAGGCTGCCGCCATAGAGGGTGCAGCGGCGGCGGATCCCCGCGAGCCCACGGTTCTCGCGGAGCGGCACGCTGTCCGCACCCGGACCGACGGGGTTGTCGACGCTGTTGGAGACCGTGACGCTGAGACGGTCGCAGGCCCAGTCCAGGGTCAGCCGCACCGCGTCCCCCGTGCCGTGGCGCTGGGCGTTGGTCAGCGACTCCTGCACCACCCGGTAGACCGCCAGCGACAGCCCCGGCTCCAGATCGCTGGGTGTCCCGCTGGTGCGGCACTCCACGTGCTGGCCCGCAGCCTCCACCCCGGCGAGCAGGTCGTCAAGGTCGTCGAGGCCGGGGGCAAGACCAAGAAGAGCAGGGTGGGCACCCTTCTGGTCCGAGGGAGCCAGCAGCGCCCGCACCTCACCAAGTGCCGACCTGCTGGCACGCGATATTGTCTCGAACAGCTCGGCGACCTCCCTGTCGGCAGCAATGGCCCGGCCGCTCTCGGCCTGGACCACGACACTGGTCAGCGTGTGCGCGAGCACGTCGTGCATCTCGTCATTGATCCGCTCCCGCTCCTCATAGGCCGCCAGCTGGGAGCGGGCCTGCGCGTTGCGCTCAGACAGCAGTCGCCGGTGCTCAGCATCGCGCAGCGCGTGGAGCGTGCGGCGCCGGAGGAGTCCCGTCGCCCACGCCGCCACAAGGCTGGCGGCCACGAGACCGGCAACCAGCGCCCCCTCCGTGAGCGCGACCCCACGAGCAGGCAGGCTGACACCCAGCACCCCGACGACGACCAGCCCCAGCACCGGCGCCACGCGCCGCCGCCGACCATCAGCGTAGGCGGCTACCGAGTACGCCGCCGCGAGCAGGACAACGTCGCCCGGGAACAGCAGCGCCGCCTCGGTAAGCAGGTGCACGACCGAGACCACCGTCGCCACGGCGGCACAGGCGACTGGTGCGCTACGCCGCAGACCCAGCGTGGCAGCCATCGCGGCCGACCACACCCAGTCAGGCTGGCCCGCCAGCCCCAGGAGCACGCACAGGGCGAGGCCGAGGGCGGCAGCAGCCGCGTCAACGGTGCTGCCTCCCGGCCCAAGATCCCTGGGTGGCTGGTCCGGCTCCACACCGTCAGCCTAGCCCGCGCACCGTGCAGCACTCACCCAGCCGAGGCGTCCACGCTGCCCCTTGACTCCCTGCACGCCATCAGGACGGGCTCAGCACGCCGTGGCTGACCGATCCGTCAGACCTCCGTGCCCACAGCCCGCTCAGCAGCCTCCACGACGTTGGCCAGCAGCAGCGCGCGGGTCATGGGACCCACGCCGCCGGGGTTGGGGGACAGCCAGGAGGCCACCTCATCCACCCCGTCGGCCACGTCGCCCGCGATCCGCCCCTTGCCGGTGAGCGGGTCCACCACGCGTGAGACGCCCACGTCCAGGACCACCGCCCCGGGAGCCACCATGTCGGCGGTGATGATGCCGGGGCTGCCTGCGGCGGAGATGACGACGTCGGCCCGGCGCACGTGGCTGGCCAGGTCCGTGGTGCCCGTGTGGCACACGTCCACGGTGGCGTTGACGTCCTTACGGCCCAGGAGCAGCCCGATGGAGCGCCCCACGGTCACGCCGCGCCCCACCACGCACACGTTCCTGCCCGCCAGGTCGATGCCGTGACGGGTCATCAGCTCGATACAGCCCCGGGGCGTGCACGGCAGCGGGGAGGTGACCGGCTCCGAGGCGCGCAGCACCAGGCGCCCCAGGTTGGTGGGGTGCAGGCCGTCAGCGTCCTTGCCCGGGTCCACCCGCTCCAGGACGGCGTTGGTGTCGATCCCTGCGGGCAGGGGGAGCTGGACGATGTAGCCGGTGCAGCCGGGGTCCGCGTTGAGCCGGTCCACGGCGGCCTCCACCTCAGCCTGGGTGGCAGTGGCGGGCAGGTCCACCCGGATGGAGGTGATCCCCACCTCCGCGCAGTCGGAGTGCTTGCCCGCCACGTAGCGCACCGAGCCCGGGTCCTCCCCCACCAGGACGGTGCCCAGGCCGGGGGTGACCCCGCGCTGCGCCAGGGCCGTGACCCGCTGGGTGAGCTCGGCCTTAATGCGGGCGGCAGTCGCCGTGCCGTCCAGGACCCGGGCAGGCCCCTGCCACGGCGCCCTCACTGGCCCAGCCCCTCAGGCAGCCCCTCGTAGAGGGGGAAGGCGTCGGTCAGGGCCGTGACACGGCCTCGCAGGGCGCCCAGCAGATCCTCGTCTGCGGTGCCGGCTGCGCCACGCACCAGGGCGGTGGCGATGACGTCGGCCACCTCGGTGAACTCTGCCGCACCGAAGCCCCTGGTGGCTAGGGCGGGGGTGCCGATGCGCAGGCCGGAGGTCACGCGCGGGGGCCGGGGGTCGAAGGGGACGGCGTTGCGGTTGACGGTGATGCCGGCCTCGTGCAGAAGGTCCTCAGCCTGCTGGCCGTCCAGGGAGGACTCACGCAGGTCCACCAGGACCAGGTGGACGTCGGTGCCCCCGGTCACCAGGGTGATGCCGGCGGAGCGGACGTCGTCGGCCAGGAGGCGCTCGGCGATGATCGAGGCGCCCTCGACGGTGCGGGCCTGGCGCTCGGCGAACTCCTGGGTCCCGGCGATCTTCATGGCCACGGCCTTGGCGGCGACCACGTGCATAAGCGGACCGCCCTGCTGGCCGGGGAAGACAGCGGAGTCCAGCTTGCGCCCCCACTGCTCGGCCCGGCTGGACAGCAGCAGGCCAGAGCGCGGCCCGCCCAGCGTCTTGTGGACAGTGGTGGACACGACATCGGCCCACGGCACGGGGCTGGGGTGCAGGCCTGCGGCAACCAGCCCGGCGAAGTGAGCCATGTCCACCCACAGGGCAGCGCCGACCTCGTCGGCGACCTCACGGAAGGCCTGGAAGTCCAGGTGGCGGGGGTAGGCCGACCACCCGGCGATGATCACCCGGGGGCGCTCGCGCAGGGCGGCCTGGCGCACCTGGTCCATCTCGATGCGGTGAGTGGCCTGGTCCACGCCGTAGGCGGTGGCATGGTAGTTCTTGCCGGAGAAGTTGATCCTCATCCCGTGGGTGAGGTGGCCGCCGTGGGCCAGGGACAGCCCCAGGAGCGTGTCACCGGGAGCGGCCAGGGCGTGCAGGACAGCGGCATTGGCCTGGGCGCCGGAGTGGGGCTGGACGTTGGCCCACTCGGCCCGAAGACAGCCTTGGCCCTCTCGATGGCCAGGGACTCCGCGACGTCGACGACCTCGCAGCCCCCGTAGTAGCGCCGCCCGGATAGCCCTCCGCGTACTTGTTGGTCAGCACCGAGCCCTGGCACTCCAGGACGGCCCGGGGCACAAAGTTCTCCGAGGCGATCATCTCCAGGGTGGAGCGCTGGCGGTCCAACTCCCCGGCCAGGGTGGCAGCGATCTGCGGGTCCAGCTGCGCCAGGGGCTGGCTGAGCAGGCTGGGCTGCGCGGGGGCGTCAGGGAACCCTGTGGTGGTGGCTCCCACGGCGCGGGCTCCAGCGGGGACGGCCTGGGCCTCGGGAGTCTCAGCGGCTGCGCTAGGAGCAGAGGGAACTTCAGCGGTCATGTGGTCTCCTCCGTGGTGGGACGCGCGGCTCAGCCGACGCGTGAGCGGGTGACCCGTGGCCCAGGCGGGCGACCCCGTGGTCTCGATCCTCGTGCCGCTCCCCGGTGGTCCTCCACCCGGCGCCAGTCGCGACGGACGCAGCCTACCGCATCGTGACCGCACGTTCGTCGGGCGCGACCCCTCGCCACCCCTCCACCAGCCCTCACACCGGCCCGAGCCACTCCCCCAGGTCGTCGCCTGCTATGCCCAGCGCCGCCTACAGCTCAAGCGCACCAGCCTCAGCCCGCACCGAGCCAGGCCGGGCGGCCTTCCGTGCTGCCTTCTCCGCCTTCCAAGCCGCCAGGCCCGCCAGGACCAGACACCACCGAGCAGAGCACGGAGGCAGGGGTTGTCCTATCAGCAGCGCCATCGCAGCAGGAACCGTGCGAGATGGGCTCGCACAAGTCACGCTGAGACAAAAACGTCAACCAGGACTGGAGCCGCGCCAGCCAAGGTGACCCCCCCCACAGCGGCCCCCCACGGTCAGGGCGCCGGTGGCTGGAGCTGCACCAGCCAAGGTGAACCTACGCGTACGAGCCAGGCTCGCACCACTCCAGTCCAGCGCTGCACGATCCACCCAGCCAGAATCCACGTCACACAGGCTCGCACCATTCCAGCCCACCTGACCTACCGACAACAGGTATACCCAGCACCACGCCTGACACCTCCCACAGCCCCGGCAGCCCAGAAGCGCGCCTTAGCGAAGTCGCACCTCCCTATCCTCAATAAACTGGCGGCATAACAGTCGCACCAGCCCTTGCGCTGCGGCCCTGGACTCCCGCCCCGCCCCCGGAACACACAGAGGCAACGCCGCCTGGAGAGGTCAGCCCCGCCGGAGGCATGCCGCAGCCGTCCTTCACCCGCCCCCGGCAACAAGGGGAGGCTCTCGCCGGGGAGGACCTTCCACAGCATGGCGAGGCGGGGAGGACGTCCAGGTGAGCATCCCAGGTGAGCATCACGGTAGACGGCCGGGAGGCCGACTCCTTCGAGCCCATGCCCGAAACGCACTACTGGTGGGCCTGGGTCAACGCCCCGGACCAGCCGGGGACCTACACCTATGAGGTGACCTGCCAGGGCGACGGCGCCCCGGTCACCTACGCCCCGGTAGAGGTACGAGTCCTCGAGCCTCAACCAGAGGGGCTGAGCGCCACGATGGGCGAGGTCACTCTTGACGGCTGCGAGGTGACGCTGCCGGTCACCACGACCGGCAGCTACACCTACGAGCTGCAGGTCTGGGACAACCAGACAATGCTCGACTCCATCGTCTGGGACACCCAGGAGGACACGACCACTGTCCACACCTGGACCATCACGGGGCGCCCCCGGCGCACCTTCACCGACAACATCTTCTTCGAGGTACTGATCAACGGGATTGACACCGGTGCGCGCCACTCCCTGACCTACTCCGACGAGCTCGGTGACGAGTGCTCCGCAGCGACCCCGGTGGAGGCCGAGCTCGTTGAGGACGCCTCCGCCGTGCAGCCAGGACAGACAGTGACCATCGTCGGCAACGGGTTCCTGAACGGGGTCCTGGAGAAGGAGGACATCGACGTCACTGTCGACGACTCCGACACCTGGATCGGAGGGCAGAAGGAGATCTGGCCGACTCGTCCCTTTCACGGCAGGGACCCCTTCTCCGTGACAGCAACCCTGCCGGAGGATCTCGCACCCGGCGACCACGTCCTGGTCCTGCGAGGCTCGGCGTCCATGCGCTCGGTCGAGATTCCCATCACCGTGGTACCGCCCTCAACGGGGTCAGTCGGCTAGCGCCACGGCTACCCTCCCTCACCGGGGCAGGCTACCCTCGCCCCATGACCACCCCGACGAGCACCCCAGGCTCACCAGGCACCCCGATGTCCCCGGGCTCCCCGACGAGCCTGGGCACCCAGAGCCGCCCAGGCACTCCGGGCGGCTCCTCGGGCGCCCAGGCTCCGGAGCCCTCCCCGGCAGCGGCAGACGGCGCGCACGCCCAGCACCTGGTCCTGTCCCTGTCCTGCCCGGACCGGCCCGGCATCGTCCACGCGGTCACCGGCGCCCTGGCACGCCGTGGGGGCAACATCACCGAGTCCAAGCAGTTCGGGGACGAGCGCACGGGCCTGTTCTTCATGCGCGTCCAGGTCATGACCACCGTGCCTCGCACCGAGCTGGAGAAGGACCTCGACGAGCTGGCCCGCACCTACTCCATGACCTGGACCCTGGATGAGGTCGGCCGCCGGGTACGCACCCTCATCATGGTCTCCAAGGAGGGCCACTGCCTGACCGACCTTCTCTTCCGCGCCCGCAGCCAGGGCCTGCCCGTCGAGGTAGCCGGGGTCGTGGGCAACCACGAGACGCTGCGCGACGTCGCGCAGTTCTACGACGTCCCCTTCCACCACATCCCGGTCACCAAGGACACCAAGGAGGCGGCTGAGGCCGAGCTGCTGGGCCTGGTGGACTCCCTGGGCGTGGAGCTGGTAGTCCTGGCCCGTTACATGCAGATCCTCTCCCCTACCCTGTGTGAGCGCCTCCACGGCGGGGTCATCAACATCCACCACTCCTTCCTGCCCAGCTTCAAGGGGCCAACCCCTACCGGCAGGCCCACGAGCGCGGGGTCAAGCTCATCGGCGCCACCGCCCACTACGTGACAGCCGACCTCGACGAGGGACCCATCATCGAGCAGGACGTCACCCGGGCCAGCCACGAGGACTCCGTGGAGGCGCTACGCTCCAAGGGCCAGGACGTCGAGCGGCGGGTGCTGGCCCAGGCCGTGCGCTGGCACGCCGAGCACCGGGTGCTCCTCAACGGGCACCGCACCGTCGTCTTCGCCTGAGATCATGGCCTGAGCCCCGGTCCAGGACCCGGCCGGGCAGGACCTCTCGCACGGCAGATCGTCGTGGAGTTGGAGCAGCCACGCCTCACACCTGCGGCCTCACACCTGCGTCGGCACGCTGCGACCAGCAACGACCTTAGCGAGCAGCTGCCGGGAGACATCCGCAACACCGCGCACCTCGGCTACCACGCGGCGGTGGGTGCGGCGGGCATCGACGTCGTCGGTCCCAGTGAAGCGAATGGTGACGCGGGGCTCACCACTCACGACGTCGACCTGGAAGGCCTCCAGCGCGGTCGAGATGGTGACCGCAGCACGGGCGGCCTCCTCGACATCGCAGGGCACCCGGCCGGGATGCAGAGTAGTCACAGTGAGCACGGTGCGGTAGGAGGGCACGGCGGCAAGCCTAGACAGAAGTCTGAGGAGTCACCGCTCCCGCCAGCAGGCGTGACCGGTAGTGTCAGTGGCTCCAGCACCGTCGTGACCAGCGCCCCAGCCGGGAGCCAGCACGACCAGACCCAAGGAGCGCCCATGTCGTCCCAGTCCCCCACCAACCCTGACGCCGCCCCTTCCGCTCCCACAGCTGCCACAGCGCTTGAGGCGGCCCGCCACTACGCCGCGGACTTTGTCCCCGCACGAGGAGAGCACGCCACCCTGGCCGTCGTCGCCTGCATGGACCGGCGCCTGGACGTCATGTCACTGCTGGGGCTGCAGGCCGGAGACGCCTACGTCATCCGCAACGCCGGAGGTATCCTCACCGAGGACGTGCGCCGCTCCCTGGCCATCGCCCAGCACGCGCTGGGGGTCCAGGAGATTCTGCTCATCCACCACACCGACTGCGGCATGTCCCGCCTGGACGACGAGACCTTCACCGACTCCCTGGAGCGGGAGACTGGCCATCGCCCTCCCTGGCGGCCCGGAGGCTTCACCGACGCTGCCCAGGACGTGCGCCAGGCCCTGGCCGGGCTGACTGCCGACCCGCACGTGCCTGGCGGGGCGAGCGCGCGAGGCTTTGTCTACGACGTCGCCACCGGGAGACTGACGGAGGTGCAGCGCTAGGCCACCGCTGGCAGCGGCTGTCAACGCGTGTGCAGCACCAGGGACTGGCCGTCGTCAGGGATGAGGAGGCTTCCCTCGAAACCCTGCTCGGCAGCAGTCTGGCGCAGGCGCTCCTTGGAGGTGCCCCAGTGGTTGAGGGCCTCCATGTGGACAGCCACGATCCTGGCCTCAGGCGCCGCTCGGTGGATCTGGGCCACCTCCGCGTCGTCCAGGACCAGCCGCCCCCCGGGGATGCTGTTGCCCCCAGCGTTAGCTATCACGACGTCGGGAGCAAAGACGTCCAGGGCCTTCTCCAGCCCGGCGAACCAGACGGTGTCACCAGTGAGGTAGAGAGTCGGCTCCCCCTCCGCGCTGAGGACCACCCCCATCGTGTCCGCGCTGCCGGTGCGCTCGATCATCGGCTGCACCAGCTCAGGAGTGTCGTAGTGCTGACCCGCGACGCTGGCTAGGACCACCTGGCCCAGACGCGCCGTCCCCTCCAGGACCCGAACGTCGGTAAAGCCTGCGGAGGAGATGGTGTCGGCGTCGTACTCATTCTGGACAAACACCGGTATCTCCTTGGGAACAAAGTGAGCTGCCTCCTGGTCCCAATGGTCTATGTGTGTATGCGTGACAATAGTCGCATCGATACCACGCACGACCTCCTTGGCTGGAAGGGGGAGATCCTGGAGCGGATTGCGCTCACTGCCTCGAAGCGACGGGAAGGGGTCGAGGGAACCCTTGGGCGACAGCATCGGGTCAATAAGAAATACCTGCCCGCTGTAGGTCAGCCTGGCCGTGGCATTGCGAATGTGAAGAAATTCCATATCGACACCCTACATTCCAACTCGGTGACACAAGCGCGACACACCCGCATGTCACGTCGGTACCGCGAGTCATAGCGGTAGACGGCACGGCCCAGGGCCGGGCCAGCAGAGTGGAAAAGACTGGCTGAACAGCGATACGGCACTTGGTGCTAACCGGCGCACCCGGGCACCTCCCGACCGCGCCTGATCACCCGGACAGGGCGCAGCGCGGTGTCCGTGACCACGACGTCAGCCCGCAGACCCGCCACCAGCGCCCCGACTTCCGGGTCTCCCAGGACCCGCGCCCCCTGGAGGCTGGCGGCGTATACGGCGTCCGTCAGATCCACGCCCCCGCGCCAGGTGGTGCGCACGACGTCGATGAGATGGGCAGTTCCCCCGGCGATGGTGCTGCTACCCGTGACCCGGGCAATCCCGCCGGACACCGTGACGGCAGCCGGGCCGAGCGCATAGCTCCCGTCCGCCATACCCGCAGCCGCCATGGCATCAGTAACGAGCACGAGGCTCTCACGTCCCAGGACCTCAAAGAGCTCGGTGACCAGCTCAGCAGACAGGTGCACTCCGTCGGCAACCAGCTCCAGGACGACCTCCCCACGTCGAGCCGCAGCCAGGAAGGCAGGAACGGGACCCGGGTGGCGGTGGTGGACAGGAGGCATCGCGTTGAACAGGTGGGTGACCGTGGGGCGCCGGGAGCGGACCGGCAGACCTGCGGCCCGGCGGGAGGAGATCCGGTCGACCGCGTCGGCCACAGCAGCCCGCACCGCATCACCGTCAGCATCGGTGTGCCCGTAGGAAGGCAGCGCCCCCGCGCTGACAAGGGCAGCATTGACCCCTGCGGTCCCCGTGACACCAGGCTTCTCCGGGGCCACGGTCATGGTTGCCACATGGCCACAGGCCAGGCGGGCGAGCTCACGGACCAGGTCCGCGTCAGGCTCGGTGAGGAAGGCCGGGTCCTGGGCCCCACAGCGCCGTGACGACAGGAAGGGCCCCTCGTAGTGGATGCCGGCCAGCTCACCGTCCTCGCACAGGCGGGCGAGGAGCCGAGTCCGGTGACGCAGGACCTCAGGAGCCGCCGTAACGCAGGAGGCTACGAGCGAGGTGGTGCCGTGGCGACGGTGCTCCATGACACCGACCATGACCTGCTGCGGCGTCTGCGCATCGGGGAAGGACGCACCCCCGCCCCCGTGACAGTGGAGGTCCACCAGACCGGGAAGCAGATAGCCTCCCTGCGGTGCAGGCACAGCCTGGTCCAGAGCCGGACCATAACCTGCGCTTCCGGCTCGGTCAGCCTCTCCCACCCAGGCGATGCGGCTGCCTTCGGTAACCACGAGCCCGTCGTCAATGACCCGCTCCGGCGTGACCACCCGACCGCGCAGGACATGGGTGCATGTCATCACTTGCTCGTTGCTCACGGCACCAGTGTGGCACCCGCAGAAGCAGTGACACTTCCGTACGTTCCAGCCTGGGCGCAGCGAGGTGCTACGACCTGCCCGTCCAGCCGGCAGCAGCCAGCCCCCAGTCGGTGCGCAGCCGACCTAGACCTGGGCCAGGCGCCGCTGGACGTGCCCGACAACCCGTTCCACATCGTGCTCCAGCCGGGCGGACGGAGCCTGCCCGCCCAGCCACAACAGACCCTCACTAACCGGACGCACCGCGACCAGGCGCCCCCGGTCCACCAGCAGAGGGCGGAACATGCCGTTGGATGCCGGACATATCAGCGCCTCTCCGGCCGCGTCAGTCAGGCACAGGCGGTCCTTGTACCCCACGTGCAGCTCGTCGAAGGAGGGAAGGAACAAGGTCCGCCCGGCAGCACGACGGCTGGAGGCCAGGAGCTCTGGCAGGTCAGCGCGCAGGTAACGGACCCGCGCCCGGTCGCTCGGCGCCACCGAGGAGCTGCTGTCCTGGGAGGCTCTGCCCTGGCGGCCAACGACGCCCTGGGCACCCAGGACATCAACTGCCCCTCGCAGACCACCCCTCACCGTCGCCCGGGCAAGAGGTACCCGTGCAGTCGCCAGGTCCACCTGGTACCCGGCAGCGGTGGTGACCTCGACGGCGTCCTCAAGCGCCTGGAGGCATTCCCTAACCGGCAGCGTAGTCCATCTGGCGAGGTCCGCAGCGCTGACCGGTCCGTGGGAGGTCGCGTACCTACGGGCGATCTCCGCCAGCGCGGCCCGGTGTCCGCCGGTTCCGCGGGCGCCGCCTCCCGTGCCGCCTGGTCCCGTCTGTGCGCCGGGAAGGCTGCGGGCGTCCACGACAAGGTGCTCGTTGCCCCGCCTAGGCCCCTGGGCCAGCACGCCCTCGCGGTGGAGGCGCACGATCAGGTGGCGCCGTCGCCCGGCCCCAGTAGCCAAGGAGCCAGCAGCCTCTGTGGCCGGGATCAGACCCGCGTCCACCCAGGCACTGACAAGCGCGGCCCGCGTCACTGGCCCGCGCTCGGCAACGAGTCCCAGGGCGGTGTCGGCCGCACGGGCCAGCACGGAGTCATCGATTCCAAGACGCTGCTCGCTGGAGCGCGTCCACGCGTCGGTGCGGTGCATCAGTGCCACGCGCAGCCAGTGGTGGTCGGCAGCCGTGGTGATGTGGGCGGTGCCGCGCATCGGCCAGGAGCGTACGAGCCTGCCTGTCTCAAAGGCCGCGTCAACATCCGGCCCTCCTGCGTCCTCGGCACGCACGACCAGAGCGTGCGCAACAGCGGAGACCTGCTGGCCCTGGACTGCCAGCAGGCGTCGCACCGCCTCGACGGCATCCGGGGCGGTCGTGGCGGGGACGAACCCCTGGGCGACAATGCGCAGGTAGGACATCTCGCGCGGGGCGGCCGCGGGCCGAGCAGCAGGCATGACGTCTCAGAACAGCCGGGCGGCGGAGTCGTCCATGCCGCGCATGGCGTCGTAGTCGAGCACGACACACCGGATCCCCCGGTCCTGGGCCAGCACCCGGGCCTGGGGCCTGATGGTCTGCGCGGCGAACACTCCGTGCACCGGTGACAGCAGCGGGTCACGTTCCAGCAGCTCCAGGTAGCGAGTCAGCTGCTCGACCCCGTCGATCCCGCCTACGCGCTTGATCTCCACGGCCACGGAGGTGCCGTCTGGAGCCTTAGCCAGGAGATCTACCGGGCCAATGGCTGTGGGGTACTCCCGGCGCACCAGCCGGTGCCCGGGTCCCAGGAGCTCGATCTGCTCGGCCAGCAGCTGCTGGAGGTGGGACTCCACCCCGTCCTTGGTCAGGCCCGGGTCCGTCCCCAGGTCCTGGGTGACGTCAGACAGCACCTCGTAGACGCGGATGACCAGCCGGTCGTCAGTCTTGGTGGCCTGGACCTGCCAGACCTGGGTGACGCCGTCCAGCGCGTCCTGCGGGTCAGGGTCGGTGACAGTGAGACGAGCAGGGGCTGTCATCCAGTTCAGGGGCTTGTAGGAGCCTCCGTCAGAGTGGACGAGGACCGACCCGTCGGCCTTGAGCATGAGGAGCCGCCTGGCCCGGGGCAGGTGGGCGTCCAGACGGCCGGAGTAGTCCACGGAGCAGGAGGCGATGACAAGGCGCACCCGGACACTGTAACGGCTCAGGCAGGCGGAGCCGGGCGCAGCGCGCGCCGGACCTGGACACCAGCCGGGTCGGGCCGTCCGCTACCGGCACGACACGGCCGCACAGGATCGTGCCCAGCCACACGGGACCGCAGGCTACCGCGCCTATCTGGCCCCGGAGGAGGAAGTCCGCACGAGCCGGGTCATCCTCGGGACGGACGCGCTGCGAGACGCTGCCACAGCAAACTTGCGCCATGACAGCCGCTCCCCCTACTCCCCCCGCACCTGAGCCTCCCAGCCACGACGACGACGGCACCCCGCAGGCTCCCGGTTCCACCAGTGCCTCAGACCTGGCTGAGCCCGCCGACTCCCCGGCACCGACCACGCCCAGCAGACCCGACGCCTCGTACTACTCCTGGCGGCTGCCACGGCGCCGGGGCGCCTATCTCACCGGCACGGCTGGCCCCGACCGTCTTACCGGGCTGGACGCCGCCCGCGGACTGGCGCTCATCGGCATGATGGCGGCGCACGCAGCCTTCACCACCTGCGGGCTGACCACGCTACCGGGCCTGCTCAACCAGAGTCACGGGCGCTCCTCAATCCTCTTCGCCACTATCGCCGGGTTCTCCCTGGGTATCATGTCAGGCGGCAGGAACCCACACAGCGGTGAGCGCCTGGTGCGCACCCGGCTGCGGCTGATGGTGCGCAGCGCCATGCTCCTGGTCCTGGCCGCAGTCATATCCTGGCTGGGCACGCCGGTAGCGATCATTCTCGGCTTCTACGCAGCCTGGCTGGTGCTGGGGATCCCGTTCCTGCGTGTGCGCCCCTCGCGCCTGTTCCTGCTGGCGGGAGCCTGCGCGCTCACCGGCGGCGTCGTCTCCGTCGGTCTACCGGCCCTCGCCCAGGAGCTGGGGCTCACCCTCCAGCCGTCCATGGGCGACGGCAACAACGCCGTCACGGACTTCTTTGTTACCGGAACCTACCCGGGTGTGGTGTGGATGGCCTTCATCTTCCTGGGCCTGGGACTGTCCCGGCTGGACTGGTCCCGTACCGTCAACCTGCGACGGCTGGCGGGAGCCGGCCTGCTGTGCGCAGTTATCGGCTACGGCTCAGGATGGGCGCTCTCGCAGGTTGTCAACCCCGAGTTTCCGGAGACCTTCCACCTTGTCAGCCCGGCCGACCCTGCCGAGTGCTTCTCCGTTGGTGAGCTGTCGTCCTCCCTGGTCGTGAACGACCCGGGCAGCAGCCTTCCCTCCGGGTCGAGCTCCTGGAAGGACACCGTCCCAGATGGGTCTGAAGGCTCTGGGATCCCTGAGCCGGGGTCGGCAGACAGTAGCGTCCTGAGCAAGGGCGCCCTGTCCACAGAGCCGACGATCTCCTTGCCAGACCTGAGATACCTGGCCACAACCGAGCCCCACTCCGGATCGCCCTTCGAGGTCGTGGGCTCCGGGGGCGTGGCGATGGTAGTCATCGCCGTGGCCCAGCTGGTGGCCCGCCGTGCCCGCTACCTCCTCGCCCCTCTGGCTGCTGCCGGGTCCATGTCCCTGACCGTGTACTGCGGACACCTGGTAGTGTTCTGGGTGCTGGGGTCCACCACCCTGCGCTACGGGGAGTCCAACCTGCTGTGGGCGGCCATGGCTGGCGGATCCTGCGTGTTCGCCATGGCCTGGTTCGCGGTGTTCGCCCGGGGTCCGTTGGAGCACCTGGTGCACGTGGTCTCGGTTCGGGCCACCAGGGCCAGGGACTAGTCGCAGCGCCGGACCGTCCCATTAGCCGGACTGACGTCCCCGCGTAACCACCTCAGTCGCGTGGGGGATAACGCGTGGGGGAAAGAGACAGCAGGCGAGGGCTGCCAGGACCTGATCAGAACAGGCGGGGCTGCTGGGGTGCGGCAGCCTCCACCCAGGCCACCAGTGCCGCATAGGAGTCCTCCATCATCGCCAGGTCAAAGCTGCCCAGCGCGTCACGACAGCGTACCTCCACCACACGTCCCTGCGCCCGGCGGCGGCGGGCACCCTCCACCTCCAGGTCGATCCGTGCAAAGGAGCGTGAGGGACGCGGGGACAGGGACATGAGCCGGTACCACTCCAGGGACTCGCTGCGGAAGGATGCCACCCCGCTGAACCATCGGGTGCCTTCCTTCACCCGCCAGGCGCACTCGAAGGAGCCGACCTGCCCCGCCAGGTGGCGCACGCGCACCAGGAAGCCAGCAGCACACAGCAGCACGACGACCAGGGTGGCGACCGCCAGGACTGCCCACGTGTGCGCCATCATGCTCAGACCCTGTTCTCCTCTGGGGAGCCGCCGCCAGCGCGGGAGGCACGGTCCTCAGCCGTCCCCTCCATGGTCGCCTCGTCTGCGGCGATAGTGACGGTGTCGTGGTCCACCGAGCAGAAACCGCCCGTGACCCTGATCAGTACCAGCGAACCGTCACCCGACGCGTCACCCGGGCTGCTGTCCCGACCGTCGTCACCGCTGTCTCGGTGGGTCGTGATCCGCACCAGCCCGGAGCCGATCACGGCCAGGATCGGCTGCCGCCCCGGCAGGACGCCCATCTCACCGTCGACCAACGGGACAGACAGCTGCGCAGCGTCGCCAGACCACAGGTGGCCGGAGGGTGAGACCACCTCGATGCTCAGCGCCCCCAGTGCCATGGCTCCTCCTCCCGTCCGGTGCCTCGCTCAGTCCTGCAGCTCAGCGGCCCGGCGCTCTAGGTCCTCGATACCGCCGATGTTGAAGAAGGCCTGCTCCGGCAGGTGGTCGTAGTCACCGTCACAGATTCGCCGGAAGGCCTCAATGGTCTCCGCCAGGGGGACAGTGGAGCCAGGCACACCGGTGAACTTCTCCGCCATGTAGGTGTTCTGCGACAGGAACTGCTCGATGCGCCGTGCCCGGGCCACGGTGACCTTGTCCTCCTCGCCCAGCTCGTCCACGCCCAGGATCGCGATAATGTCCTGCAGCTCCTTGTTCTTCTGCAGGATGGACTTGACCCGGGTGGCCACGCCGTAGTGCTCGGTACCCACGTAGCCGGGAGCGAGCAGTCGCGAGGTTGAGGCCAACGGGTCCACCGCAGGGTAGATGCCGCGCGAGGCGATCTCCCGACTGAGCTCGGTCGTGGCGTCCAGGTGGGCAAAGGTCGTGGCCGGAGCAGGGTCGGTGTAGTCGTCGGCAGGGACGTAGATGGCCTGCAGCGAGGTGATGGAGTGCCCGCCTGCCGAGGTGATCCGCTCCTGGAGCTGGCCCATCTCGTCGGCCAGGTTGGGCTGGTAGCCCACTGCGGATGGCATGCGGCCCAGCAGCGTGGAGACCTCCGAGCCCGCCTGGGTGAAGCGGAAGATGTTGTCAATGAACAGCAGGACGTCCTGGTTCTGGACATCGCGGAAGTACTCCGCCATGGTCAGAGCGGACAGCGCCACCCGCAGACGCGTGCCCGGGGGCTCGTCCATCTGGCCGAAGACCAGGGCAGTCTTGTCAAAGACCCCGGCCTCCTCCATCTCCACGATGAGGTCGTTACCCTCACGGGTGCGCTCACCCACTCCGGCGAAGACCGAGACGCCGCCGTGGTTCTGGGCCACGCGCTGGATCATCTCCTGGATGAGGACGGTCTTGCCTACCCCGGCACCGCCGAACAGGCCGATCTTGCCTCCCTGCACGTAGGGAGTGAGCAGGTCGATGACCTTGATGCCGGTCTCGAACATCTGCTCCTTGGACTCCAGCTGGTCAAACGCCGGGGGCTGGCGGTGGATAGGCCAGCGCTCGGTGACCTCCAGGGACTCGCCGGGGGCAAGGTTGAGGACCTCCCCGGTGACGTTGAAGACACGGCCCTTAGTCACTTCGCCCACGGGCACGGAGATCGGCGCACCCGTGTCACGGACCTCGGTGCCACGCACCAGGCCGTCGGTGGGCTTGAGGGAGATGGTCCGCACGACGTTGTCACCCAGGTGCTGGGCGACCTCCAGGGTGATCTCGTGAGACTCCTCGCCCTCGCTGGTGGCCTGGACGGTTACGTGCAGGGCGTTGTACATCGCGGGGACGGCCTCAGGCGGGAACTCGACATCGACGACGGCGCCGATGATGCGGACGATGCGTCCCGTACCGGGGGTGGTGGTGTCAGCCATGTTCGTTCTTCCGTGTCCGTGTCTTCCTGGGGTCTTCCCGAGGGCGCGCGGGGCTTGGCAGAGCCCTCCTGGTCTGGAGTATCGCAGGTCCTGGGCCTCATCCGGAGCCCAGGGCGTCAGCCCCGGAGACGATCTCGGTAATCTCCTGGGTGATGTCCCCCTGGCGGGCCGCGTTGGCCAGCCGGGTGTACGTGGTGATGATCTCCTCAGCGTTGTCCGTAGCCGTGTGCATGGCCTGCTGCCGGGCCGCCAGCTCCGAGGCCGCCGACTGCAGCAAGGCGTTGCGGATACGGGTGGTCACGTAGCGGGCCAGGAGGGCACCCAGCACCTCGTTGGGGCTCGGCTCGAGCTCGTAGAGAGGCAGTGCCTGCTGCGGCTGCTCCCGCACCTCGTCGACGTCGACCACCGTCAGCGGCAGCATGCGACGCACTTCAGGGACCTGGGAGACCATGGAGACGTAGCGGGTGAAGACGATGTGGACCTCGGCCACGCCCCCGGCCGACTCCGAGGCGAGGAAGTACTCCAGGAGCAGCGAGGCGACCTCGTTGATGGTGGGGTCGCTGGGCCGGTCAGACTCCCCCGTCCAGGAGTACTCGATATCACGGCCCGAAAAGAGAAGTAGGACTGTGCCCGCCTGCCGAAGGTGAACAGGACCGGCTGCCTGCCCTCGTCCTGAAGCTGGTTGAGCAGGTGCTCGCTCTCACGCAGAATCGTGGCCGAGTAGGCCCCGCCATGCCCCGGTCTGAGGTGACCACGAGGACGGCAACCCGGTTGGTGTCGGTACGAGGCCGGGTGATGGGGTGGTCTAGACGGGCGTAGGAGCCCAGGGCCGCTACAGCCCGACTCAGGGCGTGGTCGTAGGGCGAGGCCTCCTGGGCATTGCGTCGCGCCTGCCCAATCCGGGACGAGGCGATCAGCTCCATCGCCTTGAAGACCTTCTGGAGGGTCTGGGTGGAGCGGATGCGCTGCTTGTAGAGGCGCTGGTTGCCCGCCACGTCAGTCCCTCCTGACCACGAGCCGCTCGTGGGTACGCTCGGCGGGGCTGGGTGCCTGCGGGTCAGCAGCCTGAGCACCGAGCACCCGTCCGTCGGCGACGTAGGAGGTGCGGAAGGACTCCACCGCCTGGCGCAGTGCCTCCTCAGTCTCCGTATCCAGGTCACCCGTGGTGCGGATCGTCTCCAGCACCGTGGTACGGCGTCGCAGGTGGTCCAGGAGGGAGGCCTCAAAGGGGAGGACCTCGGAGACCTCCAGGTCGTCCAGGTAGCCGTTGGTCCCTGTCCACACCGAAGCCACCTGCTCCTCGACGGGGTAGGGCGTGTGCTGGGGCTGCTTGAGCAGCTCCATGAGGCGCTCCCCACGGGTGAGCTGGGCCCGGGTGGTGGCGTCCAGGTCGGAGGCGAACATGGCAAAGGCCTGCATAGAGCGGTACTGCGCCAGGGTGATCTTGAGGGTTCCCGCTACCTTCTTCATGGCCTTCACCTGCGCCGCACCCCCCACTCGCGACACGGAGATGCCCACGTCCACGGCAGGGCGCTGGTCAGCATTGAACAGGTCGGACTGGAGGAAGATCTGCCCGTCGGTGATGGAGATGACGTTGGTGGGGATGTAGGCAGAGACGTCGTTGGCCTTGGTCTCGATGAGCGGCAGGCCAGTCATCGAACCGGCGCCAAGATCGTCGGAGAGCTTGGCGCAGCGCTCCAGCAGGCGGGAGTGGAGGTAGAAGACGTCACCGGGATAGGCCTCGCGGCCCGGGGGGCGGCGCAGCAGCAGGGACACGGCCCGGTAGGCTTCCGCCTGCTTGGACAGGTCGTCGAAGACGATGAGCACGTGCCTGCCCTGGTACATCCAGTGCTGGCCGATGGCCGACCCGGTGTAGGGGGAGAGGTACTTGAAGCCCGCCGGGTCGGAGGCCGGAGAGGCGACGATGGTGGTGTACTCCAGGGCGCCGTGCTCCTCCAGGGTGGCGCGCACGGAGGCGATGGTGGAGCCCTTCTGCCCGGTGGCCACGTAGATGCAGCGCACCTGCTGGGCGGGGTCACCGGTCTGCCAGGCCGCCTTCTGGTTGAGGATGGTGTCCAGGGCAATGGCCGTCTTGCCGGTCTGGCGGTCACCGATGATAAGCTGGCGCTGGCCACGACCGACAGGGATCATCGAGTCAATGGCCTTCAGGCCGGTCTGGAGCGGCTCGTGGACGGACTTGCGGGCCATGACGCCGGGCGCCTGGAGCTCCAGGGCACGCCGGGTCTGCGCGGCAATCTCACCCAGCCCGTCGATAGGCCGACCCAGGGGGTCAACCACGCGCCCCAGGAAGGCGTCACCTACCGGCACGGAGAGCACCTCGCCGGTGCGACGCACTACCTGGCCCTCATCGATACCGTCGAAGCCGCCCAGGACGACTACGCCGATCCGGCGCTCCTCCAGGTTCATGGCCAGCCCGGCGGTCCCGTCCTCGAAGGTCAGCAGCTCGTTGGCCATGACTCCGGGCAGGCCCTCGACATGCGCGATCCCGTCGGCGGCGAAGACGACGTGCCCGACCTCCTCCGCGGCCACCTGCGCGGGCCTGTAGGACGCGGCGAACTCGGCAAGGGCCGAGCGGATCTCCTCGGGCCTGATGGTCAGCTCTGCCATCTGTCGTCTCCTTGGATGAGTGGGTGCTGTGTGCGCGCAGTGGCGCGTCCCCGCTGGGTGGACGCGCCCGTGACCAGACTGGCAGCGGGAGCAGGGCGCGCTATGACCGGTGGAACCACGATAGATCAGCCCGTCACCTGCTGGCGCAGGTCGGCGATGGTGCTGGCAACTGTGCGGTCCAGGACGTAGTCCTTGACCGTGACGCGCATGCCGCCGATAACCGAGGGGTCCACCTCAGTGCTCAGCTCGACGTCGGTGCCCAGGCGGCGGGTGAGGATGGAGCGCAGGCGGGCCTCCTGCTGCGTGCTCAGGGGCTGGGCAGTGACCACGTCAGCGATAGTGCGGTGCTGGATAGCGGCAGCCCTCTCCACCACACGTCTCAGGTTGCGCTGGGTGCCGCCCTCAGCACGGTGACGCACGCACCATCGCAGCAGGCTCATCGCCGGGGCGGACAGATGGGAGGCGAAGACCTGCTCCGCCAGCTGCACCCGGGCCTCGGTGGTGGTACGCCGGGAAGGATCCAGCGCCTCACGCAGCTCGGGAGCGGCTGCGAGCTGCTCCAGGACGCCAAAGATCTCACGTTCGATACCGCCCACGGTTCCGTCAGCGTAGGCACCGGCCAGAAGCGCCTCGATACCGAGGTCGTGGAGGGCGGAGATAATGTCGACCGGCTGCGACCAGCGCCGCCGCGCCATGGAGCACAGCAGCTCCACCACACGCTCATCCACCCGCCCCGCAGGAGCCGCGATGCCAGGTCAGCCTTGTCCTGCCCTCGCGCCCCGGGTCCGTGAGCGGCCCCCGCAAGGGGAGGCTGCGACCTGGTGGGCGACGTCAAGGATCTGGCGGCCCAGCTCCTCCCCCTGGGGACCTGCGGCTGCCAGCACCGGGGCCCAGGCGGCCCGGACCTCGGCGCGGGTTGCGGCGGTCCCGGTATTCACCGCAGCTCCTCGGCGGCAGCGCCGTCGTCAACGCCGCCGATGGGGCCGAGCGTGTCAAGCTCATCCATGAAACGGTCGATGACGCGGGCCGACAGGTCGGTGTCGCGCAGCTGCTCGCCGACGATCTGCTCAGCCAACGAGGAGGCGAGCAGGCCGACGTCGGTACGCAGGGAGATCTGGGCCGCCTGCGTGTCAGCCATGATCTGCCGCTGGGCCGCCTCGTGGATAGCGACCGCCTCCGTCTGGGCCTCGCGACGCGCCTGGGCGAGGATCTCCCTGGCCTGACCCTGCGCGTCCTCACGGATCCTGGCAGCCTCGTGGCGCGCCTCCTCCACCAGCTGAGCAGCCTGCTGTTGCGCGTCAGCCTGCTGCTGCCTGGCCTTGTCAGCCAGGTCCAGCCCCTCCTGGATGCGCGCCGCGCGCTCGTCGAGGGCGGCGTAGATCCGGGGGAGACCGTACCTGCCCACCAGGAGGAGGATCACCAGGAGGGTGACGGCCGCCCAGAAGACCTCGTACAACGGGGGAAGCAGGAAGGATACGCCTCCGACCTCCTCCCCGGCGGCAGCCGGGATGACCACGGAAAGCATCAGCTGACGACGAGCGGCAGGACGAAGCCGATCAGACCGAGCGCCTCCACCATGCCCGCACCGATGATCATGTTGGTGAACAGGCGGCCGGCGACCTCCGGCTGACGGGCAGTGGCCTCCTGGGTCTTGCCCACGAGCAGGCCGATACCGATGCCGGGGCCCAGCGTGGCCAGTCCGTAGCCGACGTAGGCGAGTGCGACAGACGTCATGTGTGTTCCTTTGCTCTGGCGCCGGGGCGCGGGTTGGGTTCAGGTTTCTCAGGTGCCGGGTGGGCGTCGCCCTTCCAGTGCTGTCAGCTACTGTCCGCTGTCGACAGCTACTGACAGCACTAGCAGGAGGTACCTCATCACGGGCTCCGCCCCGGCGCGACCAGCTCGTGCACGTCAGTGGGCCTCGACAGACAGCCTGATGTAGACGGCACTGAGGATGGTGAAGATATAGGCCTGCAGGACAGCGACAAAGACCTCGAACAGGGTCATCACCACCATGGACACTCCTGTCAGAACGCTCAGGACCGACGTTGCCTGGAGGTGGAGCAAGAGGGTCGTCGTCCCGAAATAGGTCATGGCCAGCAGCAGGTGTCCCGCGACCATGTTGCACAGCAGACGCAGCGTGAGGGTGGCCGGTCTCACGATGAAGGTGGAGAGGAACTCGATCGGGGTGATAAGCAGGTACATAGGCCTGGGCAGCCCGGGAGGGAAGAGCTGGGAGGACAGGAACCTACCCAGCCCCTGCGCCCGCACGCCAGCGCCGATAAAGGTGACATAGGTGGCCAGTGCGAACACCAGGGGAACCGCGACGACCGCAGAGGCGGCGATGTTGAGTCCCGGGATGATCCCAGCCAGGTTCATCGCCAGGACACCGAGGAAGAGGGCCGCGAGAAAGGGGGCGAAGCGGCGCCCCCTGCCAGGCCCCAGCATGGGCAGCGCAACGTTGGAGCGCAGGAACTCCGCTACCACCTCCAGGAGCGCCCGCCCGTGGCCCGGCACCCGCCTGGTGCCGGATGCTGCCGCAGCCACCAGCAGGCACAGCGCAGCAGCCATGACGAGCCTGACCAGGACCAGCCGGTTGACCTCCAGGAGCGTTCCCTCACCAAGGAAGGTCTGCGGGAAGAAGTCGGTGACCCCCGGCTGGTGGGGGTGCTCGGTAAAGGCCGGGACGGCCGTCACGGCAATCACGACGACAAGCAGCCCGACCAGCATCCGGTACCAGACGGGCCACGGACGACGCACCGGGGTGCTGGAGTCAGGCGAGGACGCACCCACCGTGTCGGCAGCGTCCTCAGTGGCAGCGTGTGCGGACAGGGTCTCCTCCTGCGTGTGGGCTATCTCAGTAGGTCTCTCAGCGGTGCAAAGCGGTGCTCATGTTACCAGGCAGGATGACGCTACAGGTGCCAACGGCAGGCGCCAGCCCCCTACGACAGCGGTCCCTGTGACCCCTCTGACCCTGCGCCAGTGCAGCGTGGACAATCTTCAGCGCTCCTCAGCGAACCGGGGGCTGGGCCTCGGGTGGAAGACGATCCACGTCCCCCCGCACCCGCACCAGGGTCGCCGTCTCACAGGTCATACCAGCCAGGACCGCCAGGATGAGGGAGATACCGATGACCCTGGTGTCCAGGCCCAGCACCCTGCCGCCCATGATGGCAGCACCCAGGATCGCCAGGCGGAGGAGGTACCCGCCCCCACCCAGGCCACCATGAGGCCGGGGCCGGAACGCACCATACGCTCTAGGAAGAGCCAAACCGAGGCAAGCAGGGCCACCACCGCCACTGCCGCCACGAGGAAGGTGCCCAGGGGGAGACGACATCACCTAGGACCACCCAGACTGCCTCCAGGGCGGTCATGACCACAGCGACCACGCGGAGGCAGCGGCGAACCCGGGCCACGGCCCGGACAGCCCTGAGACTGACGCCCCCTGCTGCCGATCCTGCCGAGCTGCCGACCGGGCCTGCGCGCTGTCGTCGCCGCGCTGTCGGCCACCATAGCGCTGGTGGGTTACCACTAGTGCCTCCCTACGTGTTGGGGGTCCTGCTGCGCCTGCGGCGGCATCTGAGGCTGCACGGCCTGCGACCCGTGAGCCAACGCCACAGATGCCCCCGTACATCCCTCAGCACCTGCCGCAGTACCCTGGGGAGCCTGGCCGCTGGCGGGAAGCGAGACCTCACCCGTTCCTGACACCAGCCGGGAGGAGACCACCCGGACGTGTCGGGCGCCCGTGTGCCGCGCCACCATGCTACGTACCCCCGGCATCATGTCTACCGTGGCCACAAGCGCCGCAACGACGCCCACCAGGGTACCGGCCAGGACCCACCACAGGGGCAGGAAGCCCATCGCCGCCACCGGGAAGGAGGCAGCAGCGGCCCACACGTACATCACCAGCACCGCACGGCGGTGGGAGTGGCCGGCAGCCAGCAGCCGGTGGTGCATGTGCATCCGGTCGGCGTGGAAGGGGCTGTTCCCGGCCAGGACACGACGGAGTATGAGCCTGACCATGTCCACCACGGGAAGCAGCAGGACGACCAGAGGCAGGAGAATCGGCAGGAATACGGGCACCGCCCGGGAGCCCTCGAAGCTGCCCGGGTCGATCTGACCGGTCACGATGATGGTCGAGGCGGCCGAGACCAGGCCCAGCTGCATGGACCCGGAGTCGCCCATGAAGATTGTCGCCGGGTTGAAGTTGTAGGGAAGGAAGCCCACGCACACGCCGATGAGTGCCGCCACGACGGTGGCTGCCAGGGAGGTGTAGGACTCCGGGCTGGTAGCGCGGGTCAGCACGTAGACATAGAGGAAGAATGCGGTGGCGCCAATGCCGACGATCCCCGCGGCCAGCCCGTCCAGCCCGTCCATCCAGTTCACGGCGTTGATGGCCACCAGGACGACCAGGACCGTGGATACCAGTGACAGGCGTGAGGAGCCGATCGTCAGCCCGCCGATGGGAAAGGTGAGCAGCTGGACCCCCTGCCAGGCCATGACCCCGGAGGCCAGCACCTGTCCCGCCAGCTTGGTCGCCCAGTCCAGCTCCCACAGGTCGTCAATCACCCCCAGGAGGCACACCAGCCCGGCTCCCAGGACCACGGCCCACGCCGAGGAGTCGATGACATTGGAGAGGTAGGGGATCCTGGAGGCCACGGTGACCGCCAGCAGAAGGCCGACGAACATGGCCACGCCGCCCAGGCGCGGGATGGGCGTGGAGTGGACGTCACGGGCACGCACCGGGGTGAGTGCGTTGCTCACCAGGGCGACGTGGCGCACCACGGGGACCATCACGTAGGTTCCCGCAGCCGCCACGAGGAGGACGAGCAGGTAGACCCTCACTCCCCTGCCCTCCCACTCACCTGTCCGGCAGAGGCCGAGGCAGCATCCACGGCCAAGTCCCTGGCAAAGGCCCCGGGGTGCCCACGCTCTCCCGGAAGGCGGCGACGACCTCGGCCAGGCGCTGGGGTCCAGGATCCCTGGGCGTATCACGCACGGCTGGTCGGCACAGCCGCGGGGACCGGAGAGGTCGACGATGGTGGAGGGGGTGGGCCCCGGGGTGGGGCCGGAGTCGATGAGCAGGATGTCATGCAGGACGTCCCGGTCATGGCTGTCCCGGCCGCGAGCATCCCCGCCAGGCAGCACCACCCTGTCGGGAAAGGCGGCGCGCACGCCGTCGGCGTCAGTGGCGGGAGCCTGGCCGGAACGGTTGGCTGAGGTCACCGCCATCGGACCCACGTCACGCAGCAGCGCCAGGGCCACAGGGTGGTCAGGCATGCGCACCGCGATCGTCGCCGACCTCTGCCCCAGCCGCCAGCCCAGGCCGGGCCTGGCATCAAGGACCAGGGTCAGCCCTCCGGGCCAGAAGGCCTGCGTGAGGGCTCGGGCGAGGGGGGGCAGCGAGGACACCAGGCTGTCCAGCTCGGCGGCATCGGCGACAAGAACGGGAGGCGGCTTACGACGGTCACGTCCCTTGGCCGCCAGAAGCCGACCTACGGCCTGGGTGTCAGCGGCCCTGCATCCTAGCCCGTAGACGGTGTCGGTCGGCAGGGCCACGAGGCCGCCACCGCGCACGTGCTCAGCAGCCGCCCCTCGTGCTCCTGCCGCTGCTGCGGTCTCGTGCTGCTGGCTCACGGTGCGCATCCTCGCACGATCAGCTCCTGTCGGCAGCAAGGTGCGTCACACCAGGCGACGCGCCGCAGCCCAGCGGGTCAGCTCGTTGCGGTTGGACAGCTGGAGCTTGCGCAGGACCGAGGAGACGTGGGTCTCCACGGTCTTGACAGAGATGAAGAGCTCAGAGGCGCACTCCTTGTAGGTGTAGCCGCGGGCAATCAGGCGCATGACCTCACGCTCACGAGCGGACAGGCGGTCCAGCTCGGAGTCAGCCACCGCGACCTCCCCCGCCCCGGTCCCGAAGGCGTCCAGGACGAAGCCGGCCAGGCGGGGTGAGAAGGCGGCGTCCCCGGCGGCGACGCGGCGTACCGCCTGGGCCAGGTCCTGCGGGGAGATGGCCTTGGTGACGTAGCCCCGGGCGCCGGCGCGGATGACGGCGACGACGTCCTCCGCCGCGTCAGAGACCGACAGCGCCAGGAAGCGGCTCGTCTTCACGTCACGGCATGCGGCCACGACCTCAGCTCCTCCCCCACCGTCTCCCCCGGGAAGGTGCACGTCGAGCAGGACCACATCAGGTGTCAGGGCGTGCACCGCTGCGACAGCCCCCTCGACGTCGCTGGCCTCAGCCACGACCTCTAGGTCCGGCGCGTGAGCAGTCAGCTCGGCGCGCACTCCTGCACGTACCAGGGCGTGGTCGTCGACGACAAGGACACGCAGGTACGAGGACGTCTCCGGGACGGGTGGCGGGGCGGCGGACGGCAGGGGGACGGACACTGTCAGTGCTCCTCGCAGGCTGTGGTGGCACGCGCACATGCCGGTGGCTGGTGCTCACATGCTAGGCGTCCTGGGCGGAGGGCGCAGGCAGGAACAGGGCGACCTCCGTACCCGTCTCCAGCCTGCGCACACGTGCGCTGCCGCCGTGACGCTCCATGCGGGCGACGATGGACTCACGCACCCCGTGGCGGTCCGGCGCTACGTCCTCGGGGTCAAAGCCGGGTCCCCGGTCCCGCACGAACACCTCCAGGCGGTCGGGACCCGCCTCCAGGTAGAGCGACACCGGCGGGGCACCGTGGCGCACGGCGTTGGACAGGGCCTCGCGGGATGCTGCCACCACGACCTCGGTGTCGCGGTCCGGTACACGGTCGCCCACGCAGACGAGGTCCACGGCCACGCTGTAGCGGTCCTCGATCTCCCCCGCCAGGTCCCTGAAGGCGTCAGACACGGAGGTGCCGGGCTCGGGACGGTCCGTGTAGAGCCACGCACGCAGCTCGCGCTCCTGGGACCGCGCCAGCCGGGCCACCGTCTCCGGCTCCGCCGCCCGCCTGCGGATGAGGGTCAGCGTCTGCAGCACCGAGTCGTGGAGGTGTGCGGCGATGTCGGCCCGCTCGGCCTCACGGGCCTCGGCCTCACGGGTCTCGGTGAGCGCACGGGCTGTCCTCAGCCACAGGGGAACCAGGACCGCACCGACCCCGGCGATGACGGCGCCCCCCGCCAGCGCCCCGGAGAGGATCTCGCCGGGAGGGCTGTCGCTGGCGACCCAGGCCAGGACGCCGACGGCAGCCAGGGCGGTGCCGCCCAGGAGCCTGAGGACGGCGCCTGCGCTGCGCCCGGGGGCGAGAACGGCCTCGCCCTGGGACCAGGCCAAGGCGACCCCGGCGACGACGATGAGGATGATGACCAGGCTGCCCGCCCGCTCCAGCAGGTCCAGGCGCCAGGCCGCGAGCAGCACGGCGGCCAGGATGAAGGAGCTGCCGTCGATGACTCCCTGGAGGCCGCTGGAGGCGGTCCTCCCGGGTCTTCTGGCGACGGTCCTGGTAGCCAGGCGGGCACGCGCCGGGGAGAGCTGCCCGTCCTCCTGTGCCCACGGGTCCCCGGCAGGGACCGTGCCCCACAGCAGGACGTAGAGGAGAAGGCCCGCTCCACCGATCATACCCAGCGCCAGGAACCCCGTGCGCACCAACCAGGAAGGCACCCCCAGGTGAGCTGCGACCCCGGAGCACACTCCAGCCAGCAGGCGGGGGACACGGGGCGTCCTGGCACGGAGCCCTGGGAGGCGGCTGACGAGCGGGAGGCGAGCAGCCTGAGGCCCCTGGGCGGGCGGCGCAGGGGGAGCCGCTGGGCGGGCCTGCCGGGTACGGGCACCGGAGGAGCCTCAGGAGCCGCACCGGCTGGCTCGGGGCGGGAGGAGGCCGGAGGGTCACGGTCTCATCGTGGCACGTCCCTGCCCCCTGAGCCACGACGACGGGCGAAAGCCCGGGTGACCCAGGGGTCGGCTCGGGGACACTCAGGGCGTCCCCGGATCGCGTGGGACGGCACCCTTCGGTGACGATAAGCCTGTGAACGCCGATAACCCTGTCAACCCTGTCAACGGCAACAAGCCTACAAGCAACGACGACACCGACCCTCACGAGACCAGCCCCCACGAGACCGGCCCCAGGACCCTGCGGCCCCGCACGGCCCGCGGGACCTCACCAGGGACCTCAGGAGGCCTCTGGCGGGGCCTCCTACGCCCCGGAGCAGGGCACCGACAGAGGGTTCTTCGGCTCGGTGCGCAGGACGGGGATGGTACGCCCGCAGGACCGGTGGGTCGGCGGTGTCGCGGGCGGCGTCGCTCGCAGGTTGGGGATCGACCCCACCCTCGTACGGTGCCTGTGGGTTGTCGTCTCCGTCTTTACCGGTATCGGTCTCCTTGCCTACGGGCTGGGCTGGGCACTGCTGCCCGAGGAGAGCGACGGACGCATCCACGTGGAGGAGGCCCTGGCGGGCCGTTTTGAGGCAGGACTGGCGGGAGCAGTAGGCTCGGTCCTGGTCGGCATGAGCCTGCTGGACCACGGGCTCCTGCCCGGATGGTACATCGGGCTGTGGGACGTGCCAGGCCTCGGCTGGACCCTGTGGTCCCTGTTCTGGGTAGCGCTGCTGGCCCTGGTCCTCGTCGGCGGCATCCGCTACCTGTCTGGGCAGCGGGCGGGGAAGGCATCCCAGCCTCCTACGGGAGTGGGGGCTCCGTCTCCAGCCGCCTCCTCAGGCGCTGCGCGCCCCGTCGCCCCTGGAGACTACCTGCATCCCAGTGGCGCTCCAGCATCAGCGGGTGCCCCGTCCTCCGTGAGCGCCACGCCCCCGACAGGTCCGTCCTGCGCACCCGGAACCTGGACAGCCCCGGGGTCAGCCCCGTCCGCAAGGCCCTACCCCGGCCCGGGCTACCCGGGCGGCATGCACCAGTCCTACGGCGGCTACCACCCTAGCCGTACCGCGCCCTACCCGCTCGGCGCGGGCGGCGTGCCCCACCCGCCGTCAGCACCCGTTGGCCACAGGGCTGCCACCCCGGGGCCCCGACCCCAGCGCCCCGGGCCGGGCAGAGGAGTCTCCCTGACGGTGCTGGGGCTCGCCCTCATCTGCACCGCCGCCATCTGGTTCGCTGCCAGCACGGAGCGCATCGGCCTTCTCCAGTCCCAGATGCTTCTGGCAGGCTGCGTCGTAGGACTGCTGGGTGCCGGGGTCCTGGTCAGCGGACTGCGCCGTCGCCGTGGCGGTTGGATGACGGCCCTGGGATGGCCGGTCCTCCTGGTCGTGCTCCCGGGCCTGGTGCTGGGCATGCTGACACCGACGTCAGCCATGAGGGCGACCTGGCCGCAGATACTCCACGGAGCCGGGACCAGGACCGTGGTCACCTGGGAGGAGCTGTCCGCGTCTGCGGGTGGGAGCAGCATCGTCAGCCGCGACCTGGGGATCGGCCGCCTCATCCTGGACCTGCGGGACATGCCGACCGACGCCGGTGAGTCCCTCGCCACGATCTCAGCCCGTGTCGACGTCGGTAACCTGTCGGTCCTCACCCGCGAGGACCAGGCGGTCAGGATCCATGCCCGGGTCGACGTGGGCGGCGTCAACGTGGAGATGACCGGGAACTGGGAGCTGAACGGGTCCACCGTGAGCACTACCGACGGCGAGGAGGGAGCGGGGCGCTACACCACCGGCGGAAAGCGGGTCGCCCAGTCCGAGTACCACGTCAGCGGACTGGAGCAGGAGGCCACCGTGTCCTCGGCTGCGGCTGCTGACACTGAGCGCGAGGCACCCATCGTCACCGTGGACGCCAGTACTGACATCGGGTCGGTCAACATCATCGCGGGACCGGAGGAGGTCACCTGGTCCGGCAACGCGCAGGAGGACGTCTGGATCATCTACCGCTGGTACCCGGCGGGGGGCTCCAGCCCGCGCACCAGCCTTCCTGTGCCCGGAATGGACCACCCGGCGGTCTCCTCGGACACTGCCCGCGAGTGCCTGGCGTCCATCCAGGAACAGCGGGAGGACCAGGACGACTGGGACGACTGGGACGACTACGCGAGCTGGACCGACCTATCGGGTCTTGGAGATCAGCAGCGAGCCGCCTAC
The DNA here is from genome assembly GCF_003606385.1 of Actinomyces lilanjuaniae. Lineage (NCBI taxonomy): Bacteria > Bacillati > Actinomycetota > Actinomycetes > Actinomycetales > Actinomycetaceae > Actinomyces > Actinomyces lilanjuaniae. Next base: position 2,234,964 of record NZ_CP032514.1, read on the forward strand.
GACGACTGCCTCACCCGACAGCTCGCTGCGGGAGCGGGGAGCCGGTCGGAAGAGGACGGAGAGGACCCTGCGGCCTCGCCGAGTCCTACCACCTCCGACTCACCCGGCACCGACCCCTCTCCTGGCGACAGCGCCTCGACACAGGCCTCCGACACGGCCTCCTCCGCCCCGTCCGCCACCGCTACGCCGTGAGCACCAGGCACAGTGCAGGATGCCGCACGCTCCTCACGCCGACCACGGCCAGAAACCACGCCGACCACGGCCAGAAACACAGACAGACAGGAAGACGCCATGAGCAGCACCAACAGCGCCTCATCACCCGGCGGTCCAACAACGCCGTCCGAGCCACCCCGCGCAACCAGCACTCCGGACACGTCCGGCTCGCCAAGTGCCACGGAGGCGGCAACGGAGCCGACACAAGCCGCAGACGCGGGCATGGGCTCTGGCACGACTGCCCCTGTGGGAGCAGCAAGCAGCAGCTCGGAGTCCTCGGAGTCTACGGACACGGTCTGGAGCGCGGGCACCACCACGCTGGAGACAACGAGCCGCTCCCCGGGGAGGGTCCAGGGCTCAACTCTTCTGTGGGGCTCCGTCCTGCTCCTAGTAGGTAGCCTGCTGGTCGCGACCGGGCTGGGCGTGAGCCTGGATCCGACGACCACGGCGATCGTGTGCCTCGGGGGCATCGGGGTCATGCTGGTGATCCTGGCACTTGTGCCCCGTCGCACCGGTCAGGGCTGACCCCCAGCCTGCACATCTTTACCGGACAGGCGAGCGGGCGGGCGGCCAGACTCAGCCGACCGCCCGCAGCCATGCTGCCGCGCAGGACCTGAAGATGCCCAGCAGCGCGGACACAGCCCCCTGGCAGGTGCCAGCACCGCTGAGACCTCAGCCCTGGTAGACAACCTTGGTCTTAAGGTCGGCCACGACATCGTCACCCAGGTAGTGGCGCACGATCTCCAAGCCAAAGTCCACCGCCGTGGCCATACCCCGGGAGGTAATGATACTGCCGTCCACGACCACGCTGTCCTGACTGACCCTGGCGCCGTGCTCGGCCAGGACACCGGTGAAACCAGGGTTGGAGGTCGCCTCACGCCCCTCCAGCAGCCCCAGCTCGGCCAGGATCGAGGGAGCAGCGCAGATAGCCGCGACCGGACGGCCCGCCTGCACGCGAGCCGTGACCTCATCCATGAGAGGCTGGCAGGCGCGGAGGTTGGGGGTACCGGGGATACCACCGGGAAGGACAAGCATGTCGTAGTCGGCGAGGTCGGTCTCGGCCAGGAGCCGGTCACAGGTCAGGACGATGTTGTGGGAGGAGGTCACGGCCCGCTCCTGGGACACCGCGACCATGTCGGTAGGGATGCCAGCGCGGAAGAGCAGGTCCACCACGGCCAGCGCCTCAACCTCCTCCAGTCCGGGTGCGATGAAGACGGCGACCTTCCTGTCCGTCGCCTCTGTTCCTGCCTTGAGCTCGGGCATGGTTCCTCCTTGGTGGTGTCGGTCCCGCCGGTCCTGGTCACTACACTAGTTCCCGGCTGTCGCAACCAGGGGCATCTCCATGACGCGGCTGGCGGGGTACCCGGCCAGCCGCAGACCGCCCGACGTCCTGCCCCGCACCTCCCGTGTGCTCCGCACTACAACCCACCAGCACCTCAAGGAGCAGCAGTTGAGAACCACCGTCTTCCTCTTCCACCCCCACCTGGGCGTCTCCGTCGTCAACGCGCGCCTGGCGCGCGCGGCCAGGGACGTCGAGGGCGTCACCGTCCGGGACATGTACGGCCTCTATCCTGACGAGCACCTCGACGTCGCTGCCGAGCAGGAGGTGCTCCTGGGCACCGACCGCATCGTGTGGCAGTTCCCCATGTACTGGTACTCCAGCCCGTCCCTGCTCAAGAAGTGGGAGGACGAGGTGCTGGCCCACGGATGGGCATACGGGTCCACAGGCACCGCCCTGCACGGAAAGGAGCTCCTGGTAGCGGTCTCCCCCGGCGCAGACGCCGCGAGCTACACGCCTGAGGGCAAGTTCCACTACTCGGTCACCGAGCTGCTGCGCCCCTTCCAGGCCACCAGCAACCTCATCGGCACCCGGTTCCTCACCCCCTTCGTCACCACCGGCACCAACGGGATGAGCCCGCAGACCCTGGAGGAGCGCGCCGCAGCCTACGCCCAGGAACTGACCGCTGAGCGCCCCACCCTGGGTCTCCACGAGGGCTGAGCCACAGGCAGCTCTTATCCAGGAACCACCCCCACCCGGGCTCATCACCGGCTCCACGCTGACTGAGCCAGTTGACCCCCTTGGCGCCACCGGCTGAACCCGTCTGCCGGGTAGACAGGCGACCACGCTGTCGAGCGACATCGAACGAGGTCGAGCAATGTCGAGCGGCTGGGTCGTCGGCGTACCTGGCGACCGGGCAGCCCCTCCGTCGGGCATCCGGGCGCATATACCCGTTGTAGCAGTTCCAGGTGGGGTGGAACCGCGTAATCCTACCTGGCGCGACTTGCGTACGGGTGGAGAGTGTCCTGCTAAGACGGAACCGTGTGAGCTAGGCGCACGCACCTCACGCGAGCCAGGCTGGTACCGCTCCCGCTTTCCTCGACAACCTCCACCTGAGTATGATCTGCGCCAGCCCACCTCGCGCGGCTCACGCTGAGGCGGAACTGCCCAGAAAGCACCCCACCACCAGAACAATATGATTCACCACACATGAGCCAGGATTTCCAGACATCCTGCCCTCACAACCCCCACCGGCACAAGTCACCCCGAGGCCACCACGCCAGTGCACGGCTGGGCAGCACACCCGGCCAGCCGGGCCGCTCTGAGCCGTGCGGGTCCCATCCGCCCCGGTACCGAGGAGATCCACCGTAGGCGGTGCATACCACGGCTCTGGCAAGAAGTCTCAGGTTCCTCCAGCAGCCGGGTGCCCGGAGGGCTGGCACACGCACCTGTGCGGTGGCGACCGCTGCTCTCGTAGAACTCTACGAGAACAACGGCGCCCTAAAGAAGCAGCACCGAAAAGAACGGGGCGCCGCACGACCCTATCTGCGCAGGCGCGCCAGGCGCCAAGCCAGCCTGTTTCGTCTCCGGTGAAGCCACCACCAGCTCAACGTGTGCCTCACCTGGAGCGAGCCAAGCTCCCGCAGGCTCGGTAGACCTCTCTGGGCCAGCCCACTGCTGACGCGGCCCCGATCGTGCCCGTACTCCTCAATGAGACGGTGAGCCTCGCGCACCCTCTCCGACCCCAAGGGGTGCGCAGCGATTTTTGCGTCAATTGCTCGAATTCTAGCGGAGACCACCTTCTCCGATGGACGCATAAACAGCATCACGTTTTACCTTCCAACCACGCAGGCAAACGCCCCTCGACCAAACGCAGCAAGGATTGATGCCGGGTTTCCCATTGAGGCGATTGCACTGATCTGCGGGCCCGCCAGCCCGATGCCCACAAGACATTTTATCATCCATGGCGCCAGCCAAATAGGATCGGCCACAACCGGGTAGGAAACGTCCTCAGCAGACGCGTGGTCAACAACTTGGACCAGCGTACTCCCGTCAGTCTCGTACCAGGTCGGGACGCTTCTCCCCTCGGCGTCCGTCGCCCACGCCGAGCCTGCAGCGAGAGTGACACTGCCATCACCATCGACGACAACCGCCCCGTCGTCAACAAGCTCAAGATGCTGGTCGTCCTGAAGATCGATCTCGTAGGAGTACCGCGTTGGGGCGGCGCCATCGGCTATCTCTGTTAGCATCTGGGCGCCGTGGTCGGTCACAATGACGGCGCTTGCGCTCTCTTCGCCGGGAAACACCACCGTGCCACCATCAAGGACCTCAGCCTCCTGCGACTCCGCAACTTCTGGGAGCCCGATTCTTACCGACTCTCCCTCTGCATCCGTAAAAGTGACTCCTTCACCGCCACTGGAAGGTACATCGACCGTACCGCCACTCAGGGCCGTCTGCCCAACGCCCTCCGGGTTGATCGGCTCCCCAACCCACGCCGCGTCACGATCCCTGATGCTTGAAATCGCTTCCGCAACTGCAGCTGGATCCTCCGAACTGGCATCTGGAAACTGTTCTGACGACCATGCACTGGCCGACATCGAAAAGAATACTGCTGCGGCAAGACAGGCAGCGCCGACACGCCGACTCTGGCGCCTCATTGCAACTAGGGCTCTTAGGCTCATGATGCGACTCCTTTGTACGCTCACGATACGATATCGTACGTGACGCACACGCTACATCCATGAACACTTCCAGTCAACAGAGATGTCGATCTTACCGTCGAAAGTATGACGCCTCCGTCGATCGTCTGACCACCTTACCCCGCCGGTCAGACGATCATGTCAGTCGTTCAGCCGAGCCTGCCGTACGGGCGGTGAAGACCTCAGGCCACTGCCGATGGGCCACGGCCACACGGTAGAGTGCCGACTCGGTGACAGCACGTCGAGGCAGCAGGGCTCCCAGACTCATGACGGGTGACAAGGCCCTGGCGCCCCGGCACGGCTCAGGACCCCAGGACCTGGTTAGTCCAGGCCTTGTTAGTCCAGGACCTCGTTCCACCGCAGGAACTCAACCGTGCGCCCCACCGCCCGCTCCCACCGCTCGTCGCCGAAGCCGTGTCCCGCCCCGGGCACGGTGACCAGCTCGGCGTCGGGGAAGGCGCGCACCGCCCGCTGGGAGGAGGTCAGGGGGACAGAACGGTCCTGGTCTCCGTGGATGATGAGCACCGGCCGCCGGTAGGCGGCGACCTCGGCGTAGACATCCAGGTCCCAGGCGTCGGCCGCGTAGGCGCGCCCCAGGACGGTGCCACGGTGCTCGTAGCGCTGCGGCACCGCCGCCAAGGTCGGGAACCGCGAGCGCAGGTCCTCCGCCAGGCCCAGCGCGGGGTACCACAAGGCCAGCGCGGACACCTGTGAGGGGTGCCGGGCCGCCGCCAGCGCGGCCACTGCCCCACCCAGGCTCACCCCGAACAGCGCCACGCGCGTGGCATCAACAACGTCCCACCGGCTGACCTGGGCCAGGACCCCCTCCAGGTCAGCCAGCTCGGTGAGAACGGACATGTCCTCAGCCTTCCCCTGGCTGGCAGCGCCCCCGCCGCCGCGGAAGTCGAAGCACACCGCCACCGCCCCCTGCGCCGCCAGGCGCTGGGCTACGGGTGCCACCCGCAGGTGAGAGCCGTCCATGCCGTGGCAGCACACCACCAGCGGCGCCGGGCTGGCAGCGGTCGCAGAGCCCGGCACGTAGACCAGGCCGCCCACGCGCTGGCCCGCCACGGTCAAGGCGAGTGGCCTCGAGCTGTAGCCCTTTGTCCCCCGTGCCGACCGCGTCATGGGCGCGGCCCCTCCACCGCACCTGCCGACGCAGCGGCACCAGCAGAATCTGCGGTGCTCCCCGCGCCCGCAGCCTCGACCGGCCCCCGGGCACTGACGGAACCAGCTGGCCACGCGACAGAGCAGGCCGCTTGCGGCCAGGTATCCCGTTCTGGCCAGAACCTGGTGCGCTCCAGGCCTGGCAGGCCCAGGGGGCTGGGCACCAGGCGGCGCAGCGCCCGGCCCAGGGCGGGGACGTGGAGCGGCAGGGTGCTGGAGAGCACGGTGTAGCGCTCGCCGCCCTCCAGGACGTCGTAGCCGGTCAGCTCCAGCCCGTGGCGCCGGTAGAAGGCCAGCCGCCGGTACCGCTGGCCGATATTGCTCGCGCTGGGGTCCAGCGGCTCGATCTCCAGGACCACAGGACGCCCCCCGGCCCGCTCCAACACGTCACCCAGGATCTGCGAGCCGTAGCCGCGTCCCTGGTGGGCGTCGTCGACGGCCAGGAACAGCAGGAAGAAGACCTCCGGCGTCTGGACGGTGTAGGTGAAGCCGACAAGGCCGCTGCACGAGCCACGGCCAGGGCCGTGGCAGCCAGCAGCCTCCCAGGAGGCACCACCCTTGGCACGCGCGTCACGCCCGACCCCGGCCGAGGGACCGCTTCCAGCCGACGCACAGTCTCCGGCGAGCGCGCTGCCCTCCTCATAGACCTCCAGGTCCACGCCGCGGCGCAGGGAAGCCAGGCACAGCAGCGGTAGGGGGACCCTCTCGCTGGGCGGGAAGGCACGGTGGTACAGCGCGGCGACCTCCGCCCCGCGACGCAGGGTCAGGCCGGTGGCGTATCGGTTCAGCATCTCGAGATCGTCTCACACGGCAGCCGAGCGCGCGCAACCTCCCCGACCATCCCAACCCCACTACCAGCACCGCCCCGACCAGCGTCTGCTACCAGCGTCCCCAGCGGGGCGTCGGCGCCGCGCCCCACGAGGCGTGAGCCTACTGGTCGTGCCGCTCGACGAGGGCTCGGCGCATCACCGCGCGCACAGCCCTCCCGAGCTCACGATGCGCCAGCCCGGCCAGCGCCTCAGTTCTCCCTGACGCGAGCGAGTCGCCGATCGAGGCCGTCAGTCCGTGCACAACAAAGTCGATGTCGAACAGCTCCTCCTCCGACAGCTCCTCGCGCGAGACACCCGCGTAGTCCAGCCAGGCTCGCATGACGTGCCTCCTGAAGATGCTCAACAGATACGGGGAGTCACCTCTGGCGTAGAGCCACCCCCGACGCAACGAGGCCCGGACCTGCGGGCTGGAAAGGAGTACTGACACCTCCTCATCCTCATCCAGGATGAGCCGCCCAACCAGCAGGGAGACATCGGCCTCAGCCTGGTTCTCGCGGAATAATTGCTCGGCCAGGTCGTCCACGTTTGCGTAGTGGTAGTAGATCGTCTTGTGGTTGACCCGGGCCTCGCGGGCAAGACGCTTGATCGTCACGTCAGCGTACGGGCGCTGCGACAGAATTCCCCAGAACGCGTCCTTGATCCGGTTCCTCGCAGAGTCCTCACCCAGGTCCGCCCTCGGTCGCGCCACGTCCCACACCCCCTGTGCCTGCCTTAGGCCACATGGACAGGCTACCAGTAGCAGGACCACGCAGCCCCGCCGCCAGCAACCAGCCCCGGCTCCTCTCCTCAGCAGGCAGGAACCACCACAGCCGATGACGCCGCACGAGGAACCGGAAGAACCGGCCGTGACCTTCCATTTAGCCTCAGCAGCGCAGGCGCTAGGGTCAACTCGCCTCTGAGAACTCAGAGGCCGAAAAAGCCCGGGAAGCGGTCAGGGAACACCGCGGCTCACGAGAAAGGCAGGCTCTAATGGCGACCCAGTTCTGGTACTCCTGGCCCTGGATGGGGCTGGGCATCTGTCTCACGGTGCTGGTTCTTATGTGTGGCACTAACGTGCTGCGCAGCTCCACCAGCATCAGCCGGTGGAGGGACCCGGCATGGTTCGCCTGGTTCCCGGTAGTCACCTATACGGCCCACCAGTTCGAGGAGTACTCCTTCCACATCACCGACGGGCAGTACGACCTAGTGCGCTTTGTCACCACGAGCGGGGTGCTCCCCTTCGACCTGACGAACCTCCCTGCGGCCCACTTCCCCGTGGTCAATATTCTCCTCGCGTGGTTCGTGGCTCCTCTCGCCGCCCTCCTGGCACGAAGAAACCCTGTCGTCGGGTTCTCCCTGTTTGGGTTCATGCTGTTCAACGGGATCACGCACATCACCGGAGGCCTCGACCCGTCCCAGAACCCCGGCGTGGTTACGGGCACCCTCCTCTTCATTCCCGGCACGGTGTGGATGGTCGTCCTGTGCCTCAGAGAGCACGTCATGTCGCGCGCGGGCCTGGCAGTGACACTCGGAGCAGGTATCCTGGCCCACGTCATCTTCTTCAGGGTCTACGCGCTGGCACCGCTGGGCCCGGTCGCGGTCCTGGCTGGCGATGTCGTGGCCGTGTTCCTTCCGCTCGCCCTGGCCTGGCTCGGTTGCAGGCTGTTCAGGATCGCCTCGTAGTGCGCCGTGCAGGAGCCCCGGTGCGGGGCACCGGGCACACGCGGGAGAGGATCTTGTAGACGGCCCCTGGCCATGAGCGTGATTGTTCACGAGCCCTCCACACACCTTACCTTCCCGGCGAGGCTGCCGATCCACGAGAGGGCAGCGAGGCATTTACGCACCGACCCGGCTCCCGGTAATGAACCCTTCCGTCAGCCCGAACCTCCTCCCGCAGAGTCGGACAATCTGCCACAGCCAGCACACGACAAACCGGACAAACTGGGATTCACCTTCCATTTATAGGGACGCGACGTGCGTGCTAGGGTCAAACCACCTCCGGAAGGTAGAAGGCCTCGGTGGCACAAGGAAGGAGACCACCGTGATCCCGACAGACGACTATAGCCTGTTTATGCACTCCTGGCCGTGGATGGGCCTCGGAGCCGGGATCGTGCTCACTGCCATCGCGTTCACGACCAACCTGTTCCGCTCCGACACGACGAGGAGCAGGTGGAAGGATCCCGTCTTCATCGCCTGGCTGGGAGCCATTGAGTACATGGTCCACAATTTTGAGGAATACGGCGTGTCTGTCACTGGCGAGCCATTCGCCTTTGTCCACCTCATGGAGCGCGCTGGCATGGACGGAGTCACGGAGGGCGCCTACTTGGCTGCAACATCACCCTGGTGTGGCTCGTCGGTCCGGCGCTGGCGGTGCTCTCTCGCAGGCGTCCCGCCCTATGCGGAGCCATGCCACTGTTCGCTGCCGTCAACGGCCTGTCACACCTGGCGTATGTTCCCAGCCTCGGCTATAACGCTGGTCTGGCGACGTCCCTTCTTCTTTTCATCCCACTGGGCGCCTACACCACCGTCACCTTCTACGGCAGGAACAAGCCCTTCAACTGGAGGACCTATTTTCGCACGGCTGCCGTCGCTGCGCTCTACACTGGGTGCGTCTTCTTTACCGTAAGGCTGGCTAGCAGTGGAACGCTCTCCAGCAGCCCCGTGCTGACGGCCTTCATCACGTGTGCGACTATCGTGTGCGGCGGACTGTGGTGGCTCGCCGCATACGAGGAGGTGCATGGCGCTATACCAAAAACCCCTTCGGCAGCCTAGTATGACGACCTCTTCTGGCTTGCCGTCACCGGGCGCGTCCCCGCGATTATTCACCACCTCCTGGGCGACCTGGGCAGCGAGCCGTAGGGCAGCGGCTCACTCCCACTCAATGGTGCCCGGGGCTTGCTGGTGACGTCGAGCACCACCCGGTTGACCTCGGGACCGAGTTGGTGATCCGGTTGGAGATGCGCGCCAGGACGTCGTAGGGCAGCCGGGTCCAGTCCGCAGTCATGGCGTCCTCGCTGGTGACCGGCCGCAGCACGACAGGGTGGCCGTAGGTGCGTCCGTCACCCTGGACCCCCACGCTGCGCACATCGGCCAGCAGTACCACCGGGCACTGCCAGATCTCGGGATCCAGGCCCGCCGCGCTCAGCTCCTCCCGGGCAATAGCGTCAGCCGCGCGCAGGACACGCAGCCTCTCCGCCGTCACCTCCCCGATGACCCGGATGCCCAGACCCGGCCCGGGGAAGGGCTGGCGGGCCACAATTTGCTCGGGCACCCCCAGCTCACGGCCTACGGCACGAACCTCGTCCTTGAACAGCGTGCGCAGCGGCTCGACCAGCTCGAAGTCCAGGTCCTCAGGCAGTCCGCCCACGTTGTGGTGGCTCTTGATACTGGCTGCGCCTTCGCCACCGCCAGACTCCACGACATCGGGGTAGAGAGTGCCCTGCACCAGGAAGCGGATCTGTCCGCCTGCGGCACCGACCTCCTCTATCACGCGGCGCTGAGCCGCCTCGAAGGAGCGGATAAACTCCCTACCGATGATCTTGCGCTTGGCCTCCGGATCACTCACCCCGGTCAGGGCGGACAGGAAGCGCTGCGTCTCGTCCACGGTGACGACCCGGATACCCATGCCCTGGGCGTAGTCCCTCTCCACCTGCTCGCGCTCACCGGAGCGCAGCAGCCCGTGGTCCACGAAGATGCAGGTGAGACGGTCACCGACAGCCCGGTGGACCAGGGCCGCAGCCACCGAGGAGTCCACGCCTCCGCTCAGCCCGCAGATGACGTAGCCCTCACCCACCTGGGCACGGATGCGCTCGACCTGCTCGTCGATGATGCTGCCGGGCGTCCAGGTGGCAGGAACGCCGGCCTCCGTGTGGAGGAAGCGTTCCAGGACCGCCTGGCCGTGGTCGGTGTGAAGCACCTCCGGGTGCCACTGGACCCCGTAAAGACGGCGCTGGACGTCCTCGAAGGCAGCCACCGGGGTCTGGTCAGTGGAGGCGGACACTACAAAGCCGGGAGGGGCTGCCTGCACGGCGTCGCCGTGGCTCATCCACACCACCTGCTCGGCAGGGGTCCCGGCGAGCAGCTGGCTGCCAGGATCCACGCGCGCCGTGGTGTGCCCGTACTCGCGCGTACCGGTGCGCCCCACCCGCCCCCCCAGGGCCTGGGCCATGGCCTGGAAACCGTAGCAGATGCCGAGCACCGGCACCCCTGCCTCAAGGAGCGCCACGTCGACCCTGGGAGCGCCGGACGCGTAGACCGAGGACGGCCCTCCGGAGAGGATGACGGCGGCGGGCCGCCGAGCCAGCACCTCCTCTACAGGCATGGTGTGGGGCACGATCTCGGAGTAGACCGAGGCCTCACGGACCCGGCGAGCAATCAGCTGGGCGTACTGGGCACCGAAGTCCACCACGAGCACGGGGCCGACGGAACCAGCGACGGTACCGGGGCTGTTCTGAGGTGTCGTCACCACGGCAGCATACCCGTCCGCGCCCCCGGCGCCTGTCCACGCCTCGACACCTGCCCGCGCGCCGCAGTCCTCCTACCGTCCCCGAGCTCCCGTCCACGTCCCCGACGCTCCCACGCTTCGTCACAGGCGTGCGTCCCACACCTCGGCGACGCAACGCACCTCACCCTCGTTTGTCTGGACATACTGGGACGCAGGTCCGTAGTGTTCCTTCCGGCGCAAGCCACTCAGCCGGTCCGGGCTACACGCCTGGCCTGGACCGACCAGCCGGGCTACCGGCTGCACAGGGTCGTGCAGGGACGCACGACCCACAAGGTCAGGTGGACCTGCACGGCACCCCTCAAGACGCCCCGGACCACAAGGTCATCACAGGCCCGGAGCACCAACCACGGAGAGGAATCCACCATGACCGCTACTATCGAGACCACCACTGCCACGACCGCTTCGGAGCGCGTGAGCACGCAGGCGCAGCAGGAGACCCGGCACGCCGAGCTGGACCGCACCACCTTCCTGGTGGCCATGGTCGCCGTCATGCTGGGTATCGCCACCATGGCCGTCATCGGCGCCGTGACCGGCGTGCCCGCAGTCATGTTCGCTGCCGCCCTGCTGGGTGTCGTGGCTGCTGGATCCTGCGTCTACACCGGTATCAGCACCCTGTCCCGCTGAGGCGCCTGATCAGCCTCATGTGAGGCTGCGCGGCCGACGAAGCCCGCGCAGCCAGCGCTGCGGGCCCGCCAGACCCGCTACAAGGACATGTCGACCACGGCGCGCCCCTGGACCTCCCGGTTGTGGAGCGCCTCGTAGCCAGCCCCCACCTGCTCCAGCGGGAAGCGGCGGGAGACCACGTCCTTGTAGTTGATAACCCCTCTGGCAGCCAGGTCCACCACTGCAGGCAGGTCCTGACGGGTCCGCGCCCCGTAGGAGCCCAGGATCGACTGGGAGCGGCGCACGGTCCGGTTGATCTCCACCTCGGCGGTCTGGACCCCTGCTCCCAGGCCAATCGGAACCATGCGGCCGCCGTCGGCCAGCACGTCCAGGGCGGTGGTCCACGTCGCCGGAATTCCTAGAGCCTCGAAGGACACGTCCACACCCTTACCCCTGGTAAGACGAAGCACCTCCTCGCGGGCGTCCTGGGTGACGGAGTTGACCACGGCGGTGGCCCCGTAGCCAGGCATGGGGGCGAGCTTGTCGTCAGAGACGTCGATAGCGATCACCTGGCTGGCACCGAAGGCCCGGGCTACCTGGACGATGTTGGTGCCCACGCCGCCGGTGGCCACGACGGCCACGGTCTCCCCGTAACGCAGGTCCGCGCCACGACGCACCGCACCGTAGGCGGTCAGCGCCGCGCAGCCAAGGATAGCCGCCGGGACCATGTCAATCTCCGCAGGCACAGGCGCCACCGACGTGGCGGGGATGACGCAGTACTGGGCCAGACCACCCATGGAGTACATGGACACCGGCTCGCCGTCGAGTGCGGCCAGCCGGGTGGTGCCGTCATAGAGAACGCCCTTGAGGCGGTTGAGCTCAAAGAAGGGGCCGCACAGCTCGTCACGGCCAGAGGCACAGGCCTCGCACTGGCCACAGGGCATGAGGAAGCCGCCCGCGACCTGCTGGCCGACCTCCAGCCCGGTGTGCTCGGCGCCCGGACCCATCTCGACAATCGTCCCGGAGACCTCGTGCCCAAGGACCGCGGGCAGCGGGAAGGAGATCGCACCCCCCATGACGTGGAGGTCGGAGTGGCACAGCCCACAGGCCGCGACCCTGACAAGGACCTCGCCCGCCCTCGGGCGAGGAGTCCGCAGCGTCTCGACCTGTAGGCCCTTGCCGGCCTCGCGCAGAACCGCAGCCTGCATTGTGTCGGGGACCGCGCCTGGAGCGGCCCCCAGAGTGGTGCCGGGCGCCTGGACGGCGTCGTTGCTCGTCGTGGTGGTCATTGCTGGTTACCTCTCAGTAAGTGAGCGCTCGAGGCGGCGAGCTGGCCACGGAGCCCCAGGCCCCGCCGGAGGGCCCAGGTGCCAGGTAGTCAGGGGCAGCAAGCGCCTTGAACTGTGTGCCGTATGCCGTCACGCAGCCGCGTCGCACCCGTCAGCCGTCCCGGCTCCCGCCATCACCTAGCCTACGATGTTTGTCCTGACAAACACCAGGGCGCAGGTCCCAGGCGGTCCTGGCTGGAGCCTCGCTCACCGTCGCCCCGGCATCACCCCAGGCCCAGGGCCCGCCGCAGTCGGGCCACCGTGGTAGGAGCCGAGTGGCCTGACAGCAGCACCGTCTGGCCAGGCAGCCCCAGGAGCCTGGTCTCTAGGCTCTCCCGCAGCCTGCGCGCATCGCCTGTGGGGAAGATGGTCAGCCCGGGACCCCCCTCGTAGACCGTGTCACCCACGAGCACCACCCCAGCCTGCTCGCAGTAGAAGGCGCAGGAGTCGTCGGTGTGCCCGGGCACGTGCAGGACCTCCAGCTCCACGCCGGGCGCCGCACCCGGGGCCGCTGCCAGCGCGACGTGCTCCCCGTCGTCAAACGTCCCGACGTCGCGCACACGCACATCCAGCCCGTGCCGGGCAGAGAGGTTGAGGTAGGTGTCAGCCAGGTACCTCTGGGACTCCACGTGGGCCACAGCGGGCACGCCCAACGCGTCGCGCAGCTCCTCCACCGCGCCGACATGGTCAAAGTGGCCGTGAGTGAGCGCGATGACCTCCACGGTCCACCCGTGCTCAGCCACGGCTGCCAGGAACAGCTGCGCCTGCGCGCCAGGGTCGACCAGGACGGCGCGGCCGGTCTCCTCCTCCACCACAAAGTACCCGTAGGTAGCGAACACGCCCTGCGCCCGCAGCGGGTGGACGCTCACGCTCACGGCAGCGCGCACCCCTGGGGCCCGCAGGCACCGCCGACGGAGTCGTCCTGCCTGCCCAGGGTCTCGGCGCTGGCCTGGTAGAGCACGCGCGCCATCTCCTCGGTGGGCCGACTGCCAGTGATGACGTAGGTGTCGTCCACCACGAAGTACGGCACGGCACTGACACCCATCTCGTGGGCCTCGCGCTCGTCGGCGCGCACGGCGTCGGCGTAGTCCCTGCCTGCCAGCACCCGCTCTACCTCCCGGGAGGGCAGACCAGCCTCCGCTGCCAGGCGCCGCAGGACGTCGTGGTCGGCCATGACCTCGTTGTCGACGAAGTACGCGTGGAAGCACAGCTCCTCAAATCCCGTGACGCCCAGGTCGTGGGCGAGCTTGGTCAGCCTGTGGGCGTCGAGCATGTTGGTGTTAAGCGTCGTGGCGTAGTTGAAGTCGATTCCCTCGGCGCGCCCCAGGCGGCTGATCGCCTCGACGCGCTGACGGGCCGCCTTGGTGGTGAGGTGGTACTTCCGGGCAAACCTGTCCACCGTGGCGCCCTGGACCTCGTAGGGGGCGTCAGGGTAGAGCTCAAAGGACTTCATCTCGAACTCGACCTCGTCGGCCAGCCCGAGGCCGTCAATCGCCCTGCCCAGGCGCGTCCTGCCAATGTAGCAGTACGGGCAGGCGTAGTCGGACCAGTAGGTCACCTTCATGTGCTTCCTCCTCGTAGTAGCTCTGCTGCCGGTGGAGTTCCTGCGCTCGGCCGCGTGTACGGGCTGTGCCAGCCGAGCGCAGGTCGTGTGCCGTCGGCCCTCACGGGACCGCGCGTGCGGCCACCGGCCTCAGACTTGCTCATGTCCTGCGGCATGACTACCGTAGCGAGCGCGGCCACGACTTCCTAGTACTGTCTTTTTCTGCAGTACCCACGACGAGAGGTAGCGTCAATGCCAGAGGCCCCCAAGATCACGTGGTGCCCTGCAATCACGTCCCTTCAAAAGGTTATCGGCGGGAAGTGGAAGATTGAGATCCTCTTCTACGTCGCCCTGGCGGACGTCAGGCACTTTGGACAGCTACGGCGCTGCCTGCACGGCATATCGGACTCCACGCTGTTCAAGCAGCTAAAAGAGCTGGTCGAGGACGACTTTCTTGAGCGTATCGACCACGGCGAGGTCCCACCCAGGGTGGAGTACCGCCTGACCCGTCGTGGAGAGAGCTTCCGGCCGCTCGTCCAGACCATGTGGGACTGGAGCGAGAAGGAGTTCAAGTTCTCCCAGGAGGAGGCGGAGCAGATGCGCCAGGCACGCGAGACCCTGGGAGTCCCACAGGTCAGGCAGCCCTGAGCGCGCGCGGCATCCGGACCAGCACCACCGCCAGCGCGACCACGGTCAGGGTGAACAGCACCCAGCCCAGCACGTCCAGGCCCCAGCGCTGGTAGACCATCAGCGGGGCGACAATCGCCCCGGCGCGGGCCAGGGACTGTCCCACCGCCACCAGCCGACGCTGGGTATCCACCAGCCACGGCGGAATCCGCGGATCTACTGCACCCTGGCATGCGGGCAGCACCAGGACGTACTGGCCGCCCACCAAAGCGACGAGGCAGGCGGCGACGGTCCCGGCCAGCGCCCCTCCTGACAGGTCCGCGCCTGATGGCCCCCCGCCACCAGCGCTAGTGGTGGTCACCAGCACCGTGGCAGCCACCACCGCGACCACGCTGCCCAGCACCACCCGCAGGAAGCGTCGCTGCTCCAGGGTCTCCACCCGCCCCAGGAGCAGCGCCAGGACACTCATCGCGCTCCAGCCCACGCAGGCGGCCACGACCGTGATCGTGCCTCCCCCCAGGTGGCCCGCCACCGTCGGCGCCAGGACGAGCGCGGCGGCACCCAGGGGCGCCTCCTGCGCCACCACGAGCACCACGCTAGTCACGGTGGCCTGGCGAATCTGGGGAATCCTGAGGTCGGCGGCGGTCAGCCGCTGCTGCTCGCGGGCCATGCCTGCCTCGTGGCGGGCCCAGTCGACGGCGACAGCGGCCTCCAGGTTGCCGTGCAGGCGCCGCAGTGCCTCGAAAGCCCGGACGTCCCGGCCCCGGCCCGCCAGCCAGACCGGGCTCTCGGGCAGGCTCAGAGCCATCCCTAGGTGCACGCAACTCAGCACGAGGACACCCAGCCACGCTGCGCGCACCGGTTCCTGCTGCCACCGCGCCCCCAGTACGGCCCCCACCACGTCCAGCGCGGCACCCGCCGGGACGAGTGCCATTGCCTGAGGCATGAGGCGCCTGTGACCGGGAAGAGACAGCTCGTGGCAGACCTGAGGAACCACCAGGAGAAGGAGACCCGCCCCGGTCCCCGCAAGAGCAGGTCCGACCAGTCCGGCTGCCGTGGCACCGGCAGAACCAGCACCGACGGCGCCCGCGCCGCAAGGCAGGACCGCTGCCAGCGCTGCCCCAGTCACGACCAGGGCGCCAGCCCCCGCACCAGCCATTCTCCTTCCGAGCAGGCGGCTCAACAGTGGACCGCACAGCGCACCCGCCACGGTAGCGGCGCACAGGACCAGGGCAACGGGCACAGCTGCTGCCAGCCCGCCCACACCACCCAGCCCCCTGCTCCACCGACCCCGCCCGGCCCCTCCCCCGTCGCACCGCCCAGACCGGCCCCGGGCCGCAGCCTGCGCGAGCGGCAGCACGGCCAGCACCTGCGACAGCAACCGCGAGCGCTCCCTCCAGGGAGCCCAGGAGCGCACCTGCCACCCACGTGTACAGGCGCAGCCGCAAGGGGCTGCGCGGCGCGGGCGAGGTCATGACCGGCTCACCGTGTACGTCATAGGCGGCAGGATACGGTCTCGACACACCTCCCCCTGTCGGGGACAGGCGGTGCCCCAGGAAGAATGAACGGCTGCGGCCTCACGGGCGTCCCGTGAGGCCGCAGCACAGGTCAGGGATCCACCCAGCCGCGTCTCAGGCGCCGAGCTCGTCCTTGAGGCGGGCCAGGACGCGCCGGTTGATGTCGTCGGCGTGCTCGTGCCAGCCGAAGACGCACACGGAGAGCACCCCGTCAAAAGCGATGTCCCTCAGGGTGGAGAACACCGAGTCCCAGTCGACCTCGCCGTTGCCTACTTCGTTGTGCTGGTGCACGGTGACGTCGGCGCCGGGCGGGTTGACGATGTAGCGGTTGCCGTCGTTGGCACGGTGGTTGAAGCCGTCGGCGACGTGGACCTCACGCAGCTTGCCGGCCTCGTGGGCGGTGCGGATCATCCGCTCCACGTCACCGGCACCGTCGGACAGGTGGAAAGCATGCGGGCAGCAGAACTCGTAGCCGATCCAGTCCTTGTTGACAGCACGCACCAGACGCAGGGCCGGGTCGTGCAGCTCAACGAAGTCGTAGGGGTGGGCCTCCATATTGAGGCGGATGCCGTAGCGCTCGAAGTGCGGCGCCAGCTCCTCGATGGAGCGGAACCACTGCTCCTCGCTGCGGCGGGCCTGGTTGCGGTCCCCGGAGAACTCCGAGGTGATCTCACGCACGTCTAGCTGGTCCGCCAGCTCCAGCAGGCGGCGCCAGTTGGAGACCTGGGCAGCGCGCTCCTCCTCCACCGGTGAGGACCAGTTGAAAACCGGGTTAAGGGTGCGCACCCGTACCCCCGTCTCCTTCTGAGCCCTGTTCAGCTCGGCGACAAAGGCGTCGTCAGCGGCCGGGCGGTGGTGCCACAGGTGGAAGTCCGCGTTGGGCGACAGCTCCACGTGCTCAAAGCCCAGCTCGGCCGCCTTGTACAGCGTGCGGACGGTGGGCATGGTGCGGTAGTACATGTTGGGGTCAAGAGCGATATCAACCACAGGTGGTCTCCTCTCCGGTGCGACGGCGTCGGTCGGTAGCGTCGCACCACGCTACGGGCGTCTGTCAGCGCGGCTCAGGCGTAGAAAGCGGGCTTGTCGATGGTGGAGACCGTGACCTCCCGGCCGTCGCTCTCCAGGGACTCCAGGGCGGCGTCCACCACGCAGGTGGCGGCGTAGCCGTCCCAGGAGGTCGACCCGGTGTGCTCGTCACGCTCCACCGCCCGGATCCACTGCTGGACCTCCTGGTTGAAGGCCGTGTGGAAGCGGTCGACGTGACTGCGGCAGATGGGGTTGCGGTTGCCGTGGGAGTCACGGGTGACCGTGGTGTTCTGGTCCCCTAGGCGGATGGTGCCGGCCTCCATGACGAGCTCGCACTCGATGGAGTAGCCGAACTGGATGTTGACGTTGACCTCGTCGTCGATGAGCACGCCGGACTCCGTCCTGGCCACCAGGACCAGCGGGTCCCGCAGGTGGTCGAAGCGGCGGCTGGTGGAGCGCGGTGCGTCCACGCGCACCGAGACGATCTCCTCGTCCAGCAGGTAGCGGCAGGTGTCGATCTCGTGGATAGCGGTGTCGTCGATCATGTTGCGCGTGACGTAGCCCTCGGGCACCGAGGGGTTGCGGTGGCGGCAGTGCACCAGGGTGGCGTAACCGAGCTCCCCGCTGGCCAGGGTGGCGCGCATCTCCTGGTAGCCGGGGTCGAAGCGGCGCATGAAGCCCACCGTGACGAGCTTCTTGCCGACCTTCTGCTCCGCCTCCATGATCGCGATGCAGTCCTGCGGTGTGGTGGCCAGTGGCTTCTCGCACAGGACGTACTTGCCCGCCTCGACGGCGGCGATGACGTCAGGGGCGTGGACCTTGCCGAAGGTCGCCACGAGCACGGCGTCGACGTCAGGGTCGGCGATGAGCTCGGCACCGCTGCCGTAGGCCGTGGCACCCAGAGGCTCGGCGACCTCCTTGGCAGCATCCAGGTTGAGGTCGGCCACGGCGACGACCCGTCCCCCGGCCAGCTCGTTCTCAATGCGCTCGACGTGGGCGCGGCCCATGCCGCCGGCCCCGATCAGTCCGATACGGACAGTCATGGTTGTCTCCTCGTTGAGTAGTGTCAGTCAGTATTTCCATGAAGCGGCTTCTATGACGCAGCCGTGCTGGCACCTGGCCCGCTACGGCTGGTACGGCTCAGCACCGAGACTGGGCTGCCCACAGCCAGTATGAGCCAGCGCAGCAGCCCGCCGGGCGCTCAGGCCAGCCCCAGGCCGCACTCGGCCAGGTAGGTGCGCATGTTGATGGCGTTGGGCTTGGGGAAGGACGGGTCACAGGGGTAGCAGTCCTGCTCGCAGATGCAGTAGATGGGCTTGTCCAGGTCAGCCAGGGCGTCGACGAACTCGTGCATCTCTGGCAGGCCCGCAGGCGGGCACACCGAGGCGCCCTTGGTGACCGCCTCACCGAAGGGCCAGTCCTTCTCGTGGGCCTCCTTGGTGATGGCCTCGTCGAAGGCCTTGATGTGGACGTAGGTGATGCGCTCGGGGTACTTGCGGCACAGCTCGACCGGGTCGCCGCCACCGTAGACCACGTGCCCGGAGTCCAGGCAGAGGTTGACGTACCTGGGGTCGGTGGCGTCAAAGATGCGGGCGATCTCCTCGGGAGTCTCGATGTGGGAGTCCCCGTGGGGGTGGAGAACCATCTTGAGGTCGTACTCGTCCAGGAGCATCTGCCCCAGGGCGTTGGCGTGCTCGACATAGAGCTTCCAGGCGTCGTCGGAGAGCACGCGGTCGTCAGTCCACTCCCAGGTCTTGTCGTCGCGGTAGAGCGGGGGCAGGTGGACGATGTACTCCGCACCCACGGCGGCATGGGTCTCGGCGATGGCCCGGAAGGTACTGAGTGTGGTCTGCCAGGCCTCCTCCTTGTGGAGGATGCCCCAGCCGGTGCCAGCCACGACCCGCATGCCGTACTCGTCGCACCACTTCTGGAGCTCCTTGGGGTCGGTGGGGAAGTAGCCGTAGGGGCCGGTCTCGATCACCTCGAAGCCAGCCTCTGCCATCTCCTCCCAGGCCTGGCGGGGGTCCATCTGCTTGGGGTCGTCGGGGAACCAGACGCCCCACTGGTCCGGGCACACGCCGATGGTCAGCTTGGAGTACTTGGGGTTGGTGGTGTTGACGGCCTTGGACGTCTTGGACATCTTTGTCTCTCCTCAGTCACGGTGTCGACCGAATCGTTTCGGACGCATGATCGAGGCTACCTCACTCACGTCCAGAAGTCCAGAGATTTGTCAGGACATGCCTGTCGGAACGCGTACCGCCCGACCCGGCCGCCAGACACCCCGTCACCTTCAGCCCGGCCTTCCGGCGATGGCCGCCAGGCGGCCAGACGTAGCGAATCCTCACAACGTAGTGACGTGCAGGTACGTTGTGAGGATTCGCTACATTCTGAGGACACGGCCCGTCCCGGTGAGCCCCCAGGCAGGCCAGCGCAGTATCAGTGCGGTGCCAGTGTCAGCCGTTGGTCGGGAAGTTCATCCCTACGTAGCCGACCTTCTCGCCGCGGCGCGCCCACCGGGAGGTGACCACCTTGCCCGGGTGTAGAAGCGCACACCCTCTGGGCCGTGGATGTGGTGGTCGCCCAGGAGCGACTCCTTCCACCCGCCGAAGGAGTAGTAGGCCACCGGCACTGGGATGGGCACGTTGACCCCGACCATGCCAGCCTCCACGTCAACCACGAACTGACGCGCAGCGTCCCCGTCAGAGGTGAAGATGGCCGCGCCGTTGCCGAACTCCGAGGAGTTGACCAGCTCGATGGCCTCCTCGTAGGTCTCGGCCCGCACCACCACGAGCACCGGGCCGAAGGTCTCCTCACAGTAGAGGGACTGCTCGGTGGGCACCCTGTCCACGATCGTGGGGCCCAGCCAGAAGCCGTCCTGGTAGTCCTCACCCTCGGGACGGTAGCCGCGCCCGTCGAGCACCACGTCAGCGCCGCCCTCCTCGGCCCGGGCGATCCAGCCCTCGATACGCTGCAGGTCCTTGCGGGTGATGACCGGCCCCATCTCGGAGGCCTTGTCCGTGCCCGGCCCGGTGACGATCGCCTGGGCACGCTCCTTGACCAGCGGGATCAGGCGCTCAGCGGCGTCACCCACGGCCACGACCACCGGCAGGGCCATGCAGCGCTGCCCCGCCGCCCCGAAGGCACCGGCGGAGACGTGCTGGGCGGCGAACTCCATATTGGCGTCAGGCATGACGATGGCGTGGTTGTTCGCCCCGCCCAGGGCCTGGACGCGCTTGCCGTGGGACACGCCCGTGTCCTGGACGATGTGTGCCACCGGCGAGGAGCCCACGAATGAGATGGCGTCGATGCCGGGGTGCTCCAGCACCCGGGTGACGATGGTGCGGTTGCCCGCCACCACGTTGAACAGGCCGTCAGGCAGGCCCGCCTCCTTGTAGAGCTCGGCAATCTTCAGGGAGGCTGAGGGCACCAGCGAGGCCACCTTGAGGATGAAGGCGTTACCGGTGGCCAGGGCGATGGGATGCATCCACATGGGCACCATGACGGGGAAGTTGAACGGGCAGATCCCCGCGACGACCCCCACCGGCTGGCGCAGGGTGTGGACATCGACCCCGGTGGCCGCCTGGTCGGTGAACTCTCCCTTGAGGGCAGCATTGATGCCGCAGGCAAAGTCAATGGTCTCCCGGCCGCGAGCGATCTCCCCCAGGGCGTCACCGTGAGTCTTGCCGCCCTCACGCACGATGAGCTCGGCCAGCTCGTCCGCGTGCTGGTTGACCAGCTCGCGCATCCGGAACATGACGTCTACACGCTTGGCCAGGGAGGCGCGCGCCCACTCCTTCTGGGCCTTGCGGGCGACCTCGACCACGTGGTCGAGGTCCTCCTGCGAGGCCAGCACCAGCTCATCAATGACCTCGCCGGTGGCCGGGTTCTCAATCGGCAGCGTCTCAGTTCCCGATCCGGTCCACGGGCCGCCGGAGACCCAGTGCTTGACTGTCATTATCTCTCCTTTGAGTCTTGGGTGACCCCGGGGTCCTCCGGGGCCTGGAGGTGCCCGGGGCCGGGCAGGTCGCCCGACCCCAGGGCGGACGGACATGACACTACGCCCTCTTTGAGGACCTTGGTCCGTCTCACACTTCGTGTCCTATTGTCCGGACAATATCACAGGTAGTGGCGCTGCGGCCTGCGGTCCTGGACGTAGTCCTCATAGGCCTTCTGGGTGGACTCCAAGCGGGAGACCCCCGACACCGGGACGTCCCACCAGGAGGAGCCGGGCGGGTTAGGGCCGTAGAGGTCGGTCTCGATGTGGATCATGCAGGCACGGTCCTCGGCGCGGGCCTGGGCGTAGGCCTGCCTGAACTCCTTGATCGTGGAGACCCGGTAGACCGTGAGCCCCCAGGACTCGGCGTTGGCGGCGATATCCACCCCGACGACCTTCTGCTCGTCCTGAAGGTGGCCACCCTGGCCGCGCTGGCGGTACCTGGTGCCGAAGCGCTGAGAGCCGCGGGACTCCGACAGGGAGCCGATGGAGGCGAAGCCGTAGTTCTGTAGCAGAACGTAGATGACCTTGATGTTCTCCTGGACCACGGTAGCCAGCTCCATGGGCAGCATCTGGTAGGTGCCGTCACCGACGATGGAGACCACCTCGCTCTGGGGCCGGGCGAGCTTGACCCCCAGGGCGGCCGGGACCTCGTAGCCCATGCAGGAGAAGGCGTACTCGACGTGGTACTGGACCGGGGTCCTGGCCTGCCACAGGGCCTGGAGGTCGCCGGGCATGGAGCCGGCGGCGTTGATGACGATGTCCTCCTCTCCCATGAGCTCGTTGAGGGCGCCGAAGACCTCGGTCTGGGCGGGCAAGGGGCCGTGCCCTCGGTGGTAGCACTCCTGGGTACGGGCCAGCCAGCCCTCGCGCTCGGCGGTGACCTCGGCAGAGTAGTCCTCGGACACGCGGTAGCCCTCCAGGGCGGTGGTCAGGGCGGTCAGCGCCTCCCGGGCGTCAGCCACCACCATCTCCGCACTCTGCTTAGCGGCGTCAAAGGCGCGCACGTTGATGTTGACGAAGCGCACCTCCGGGTTCTTGAACTGCGTCTTCGACGCCGTGGTGAAGTCCGAGTACCGCGTGCCGATGCCGATAACCAGGTCAGCCTTGTCGGCGATGTGGTTGCCGGAGTCACCCCCGGTGGATCCCACTCCCCCGATGGCGCAGGGGTGGTCAAAGTTGATGGCGCCCTTGCCCGCCTGGGTGTCGGCCACGGGGATCCCCGTGGCCGAGGCGAAGGCACGCAGCTCCTCACTAGCCTGGGAGTAGATGACGCCGCCCCCGGCGATAACCATGGGACGCCTGGCCGCCTTGATAGCGGCCACGGCGCGCTCCAGGGCGGCCGGCTCGGGGACGGGGCGACGCACGTGCCACACCCGCTTGCGGAACAGCTCGACCGGCCAGTCGTGGGCCTCGGCCTGGACGTCCTGGGGCATGGCGATGACCACGGCGCCGGTCTCGGCGGGGTCGGTGAGGACCCGCATGGCGTTCAACAGGGAGGGGATGAGCTGCTCGGGCCGGTTGACGCGGTCGAAGAACCGCGACACGGGCCGGAAGGCATCGTTGACGGTGAGGTCCAGGGTGGTGGGGTCCTCCAGCTGCTGGAGCACGGGGTCAGGCACCCGGGTGGCGAACTGGTCGGAGGGGAGGAGGAGGACCGGCAGGCGGTTGGTGGTGGCCAGGGCGGCACCGGTGACCATGTTGAGGGAGCCCGGGCCGATGGAGGCCGTGACCATGTAGGTGGACATCCTGTCCCGGGTCTTGGCGAAGGCCGCAGCCGCGTGCACGGCGCCCTGCTCGTTGCGCGGCATGATGTAGGGCATCTCGTCCTCGCCCTCGGCGGGGTCGACCTCGTTCTGCAGCAGTGCCTGGCCGATCCCAGCCACGTTACCGTGGCCGAAGATGCCGAAGGCGCCCTCGATGAGGCGGTGCTCCACGCCGTCGCGCTCGGAGTACTGGTTAGTCAGGAACCGAATGGTCGCCTGGGCCACGGTCAGGCGGACCGTGCCAGCGTAGGCCTCGTTGCTCACGTGTGTCTTCTTCCTGTTCGTTGCTGGTGGTCAGTGAGTGGCTGTCAGTTCATCGGGGTCATGGGCAGACGGGGGTCGACCTCCTGGGTCTGCCAGGTCTGGCGCACCCAGGTGTGGTGGGGGTCGTCGGTCATGAGCCACACCGAGTCCTCCGCCGGGCCGGCCATGACGTTGAGGTAGTACAGGTCGTAGCCGGGGGCGGCCACCGACGGGCCGTGGTAGCCGTAGGGCATGACGACGACGTCGCCGTCACGCACCTCGGTGCACACGTCGATGTCGTGGCCGGGAGAGGGGTAGATCCGCTGGAGGGCGAAGCCCTGGGCGCCGTCTGCCCCCTCACGCACCTGGTAGTAGTAGATCTCCTCCAGGACCCGCTCCACCTCGGTGTGCTCGTCGTGCTTGTGGGGAGGGTAGGAGGACCAGTTCCCTCCAGGGGTCAGCACCTCGCAGGCCAGCAGGTGGGAGGTCTCCACCTCGTTGCCCAGGGCGTAGTTGCTCACCTGGCGGGAGGAGGGGCCTGCGCCTCGCAGTCCGGTACCGACCTCCTCACGGGGACAGTACCGCAGCGGCTTGTCCGTGGTAGCCCGGGCACCTGGCAACGCGATCCGCGCGCCCTGAGCGCTGGTCAGGCGCACGTCGGTACGGCGAGGGACGTAGACGTAGTCGGTGATATCGGTGAACACCGAGTCGCGCCCGGTCACCTCCAGGGTCTGGCCTGCAGCCTCCCCCTCAACCTCCACGGTGCACCCGCCGCTCAGCGGCAGCACCAGGAACTCGTGCTCGCCGCCGGGGACGTCCACGCCCTGCCCCGGCTCCAGGGCCAGGACCCGCAGGGAGGACCACTCCCACCCGGCACGCTCGGCGCTCAGGTCGAGCTCGTAGGCGTCGTGGGCGAGCCCGCCTGCCCTGATGACGTACTGTGACTGGCCTGACCGCTCTGGCTGGTCGGGGTGGGAGTGCTGGGGCTGCTGAGTCATTAGGAGTGTCCTCACGTGTCGTGTCCGGCTGAGAGCTTGAAGAGAGCCTGGGCTCGGTCTACTGGGTACGGCTATCGGATGCAATTATCGGATGCGATATGGACGTGCGGGCGCGGTGGCCGGGGCAGGTGCTGCCAGGCCCGCCCCGGGGGAACCGGGCGGGACGGCACCAGGCCCAGGAGGCCGGGCACTGCACTGATGGCAGGGGCTAGAGCCCCTGCGGTGGGCGGCACGGCAGGCACGCAGTCTCACAGGAGCGCGACAGCGCCGTCGACGGCGGCCGCGACGTCGTCGCCAGGCGGGTAGAGCAGGGACCGGCCGATGACCAGCCCCCTGACGTTGGGCAGGGCCAGTGCCCGCGCCCACGAGGCCATGGCGGCCTCCGGGTCCCGGGACACCTCCCCTCCCAGGATGAGGCTGGGCAGGGTCGTGGACTCCATGACCCGCTCCATCTCCTTGACGCAGGGCAGCTTGAGCCAGGTGTAGGCGGAGGTCCTCCCCAGGGCCTGGGCGACGCAGACGGAGCGGATCACCGCCTCCGGGCTCAGGTCGTTGACCAGGCGGCCCTCCTGCCAGTGGGAGACAAAGGGCTCCACCATGGCAGTCAGGCCGCGCTCGGCCAGGGAGCTGACCGCACGGGCGCAGGCCTCCAGGAGCGAGGCGCTGGCGGGGTCGGTGTAGCAGATACGGGTGAGCAGCTTCCCCCCGTCCAGCCCGGAGGCCTCGATACCAGCGGCGTCGTAGCCGCTAAACCGGTCGTCCACCTCGAAGGAGGCTCCCTGCAGACCCACCCGGTTCATCGACCCCCACACCATCTTGCCGTCCAGGGCGCCCAGGAGCGCCAGGTCCTCCACGACGTCAGGCGTTCCCAGGAAGCCGTTGACCCCCGGCCGGGACAGCGCCTCCACGCAGCGTGCCAGGAGGTCCTCGCGCGAGGCCATGGCCATGGGCTCGGTCCCGGCACCCAACGCGCCACGAGCGGGGTGGTCACAGGCGATCACCATGAGCGAGCGGACCTGCTCCAGGCTGGGCCGGGGGCGGTGTCGCAGGACCTGGGAGACAAGATCAGGTCTGGTGGCACGGACCTCCACAACCGCGTCCGTGAGGGGGGTTCGCGACGTGGAGCCGGGGACCACTGCAGGTGCTCCCGTCCCCAGAGTCGCGCCCGTATCACCTGGTCCGCCTCCCCTGGCTGCGGATGCGCGCTGTTCCATCACCATCACCTCACAGGTCCAGATCAGGGGCACAGACCCCGCGGTTGCGCCGCATCATGTCAAGCAGCTCGGGCTCGGTAGGCATCGCCGTGGAGCACTCCAGGCGGGAGGAGACGATCGCCCCGGCTGTGGAGGCGGCGAAGACCGTCTTCTCCAGCGACCACCCCTCCAGCAGGCCGTGGCAGACGGCACCGCCGAAGGCGTCCCCCGCTCCCAGACCGTTCTTGGTCTCTACCCGCGTCACCGGCATCTCCACCCGCTCGTCACGGGTCCTGGCCAGGGTGCCCTCCAGGCCCTGCTTGACGATCGCGAGCTCGACGCCTGCCTCCAGGAGGGCGTCGGCAGCGCGCTCGGGATCGCGCTCCCCCACAGCGACCTCGCACTCCTCCCGGTTCCCGATAGCCACCGTAACCTTGGGAAGGACCGCCGAGACCTCGCGGTGGGCGGCCTCGCGGCTCTCCCAGAACATCGCACGGTAGTCCAGGTCGATCACCGTCACGGCCTGGCGCCCCCTGGCGTCGCCCCTGGCGTCAAGGGCCGTGTGGTGGGCACGGCGGGAGGGGTCCTTGCTCAGCCCCGTGGCGGAGACCCAGAAGACCGGCGCCTCCCGGACCGCGTGGAGAGGCACGTCCTCCACCTCCAGCTCTAGGTCCGGAGCCGAGGGCTCGCGGTAGAAGTAGAGGGGGAAGCTGTCCGGGGGAAGATCTCGCAGAAGGTGACGGGGGTGTTGTAGTCGGCCTTGGTGACCACGTAGTCGTCAGACACGCCCAGGCGGCGCATCTCAGCACGGACAAAGCGGCCGAAGGGGTCAGCCCCCACCCCGGTGACCACGGCTGAGTCGTGGCCGTAGCGGGCCGCAGCCACGGCCACGTTGGTGGGACTGCCCCCCAGGAACTTGCCGAAGGACTCCACCTCCTCCAGGCCCACACCCACCTGGAGCGGGTAGATGTCGATCCCGCAGCGCCCGATGGTCAGGACCTCGACCCCAGGTACCTGCCCGGCCGCTCCGGTCGTCGCTGCTTGTGCGGTCATCACGTCCTCTTCCACGTCATCGGGGCGGATCGCCTGTGCCCGGGACGGCCCGGCCACATGACGAAGCCTGCCCCACCCCACCCCCTCAGGTCAAGCATTTGTCAGAACATTTTGGGGGCAGCCTCCCAGGGACGTCACAGGGCGGCGGCAGGCGCTGACACCACCAGACATCCGTGCCCCGCTCATATTCCGTATGCTGGCACCGTCGGCTACCGAGCTGCGCCCAACACGACCGACCGCCACAAGGTGCTCCATGCCTACCACGCCTACCGCACACGCCACGCCCGCCGAGATGCCCGCCGAGCCTCACGCCGACGCCACCTTCGCCCTTGACGTCACCATCGACCGCACAATACGCACCCCCCTGCACGCCCAGATCTCCGAGCCCCTGGCAGCCCTCATCCTCGAGGGCACCCTGCCCCCCGGGACTCGGCTGGAGGACGAGCTGTCCATGGCGCGGCGCCTGCAGGTCTCCCGGCCGACCGCCCGCCAGGCTCTCCAGCACCTGGTAGACCGAGGGCTGCTCACCCGGCGCCGCGGCGTGGGCACCGTCGTCGCCCCGCCCCACGTCCACCGGCCGATGGAGCTGACCAGCCTCCTGGCAGACCTGACGGCAGCCGGGCACACCCCCTCCACCACGCTCCTCGACTACGACGAGCACCCTGCCTCCCCCGAGGAGGCGGACAGGCTGGAGACCCGGGAGGGCCAGCCCGTAGTGACCTTCACACGCATCCGGGCCGCCGACGACGAGCCCGTCGCCATCATGCACAACCTCCTGCCGGCCTCAGTCGCCCCGGCGCGCGAGGACCTGGAGACCGCCGGCCTCTACGAGCTCCTGCGCACCAGCGGGATCGTCCCCACCACGGCCCGACAGGTCATCGGTGCCCGCAACGCCACCACGAAGGAGGCCGACCTCCTCCACGAGCGCAGGCGGGCAGCGCTGCTGACCGCGACCAGGACCACCTACGACCATACCGGCCGGGTCGTCGAGTTCGGCGACCACATCTACAGGGCCTCTCGCTACTCCTTCGAGACCACCCTGTTCACGGGGTGAGGCCCGGGCAGACCGGAGCACCCCCGCACGACAGCACCCTGGCCCCGGGACCCACCCCCTGAGGCCACGGCCCCGAGCCGCCCGAGCCCCGGCGTCCGGAGGTGGCAGAAACCAGCCCGACACCACCTATGTCCGGACAAATCGTTGACAGATTCCCCGTCATCTTCTTCAATAGTGCCATCGGCCCGCGGCCGCAAGGACGCTGACCGCAGACCACCCCGACCAGAGAGCACACACAGATGAGTATCGACTACGCCCCGGACCGCTCCTCGACGCCGTACGCAGCACACCCACAGCGCTGTGGAACGACTCCGCCGACCCTGACGAGCTGCGGCAGTCAATCGCCTTCGGTGGCGTCGGCGCCACCTGCAACCCCACCATCGCCTACACCTGCATCAACCAGCGCAAGGACGTATGGCTGCCCCGCATCGCCGAGCTCGCCGAGGAGATGCCCGAGGCCACCGAGGCCCAGATCGGCTGGCAGGTGGTTCGCGAGCTGAGCCTGCAGGCCGCCCAGCTGCTGGAGCCGGCCTTCGAGGAGCACAACGGGCGCAACGGGCGCCTGTCCATGCAGACCGACCCCCGCCTGGCACGCAGCGCTACCGCGCTGGCTGACCAGGCCGAGGAGTTCTCCAACCTGGCCAAGAACATCATCGTCAAGATCCCGGCCACCTCAGTGGGCGTCAAGGCTATCGAGGAGGCAACCTACCGCGGGGTCTCCGTCAACGTCACCGTGTCCTTCTCCGTCCCTCAGGCCGTGGCTACCGGCGAGGCCATCGAGCGGGGTCTCAGGCGCCGCGAGGCCGAGGGCAAGGACGTCTCCACCATGGGCCCGGTCGTGACCCTCATGGTGGGTCGTCTGGACGACTGGATCAAGATCGTCGCCAAGCGCGACAAGCTGTTCCTTGACCCCGGGCACCTGGAGTGGGCCGGAATCGCCGCCTTCAAGCGGACCTACCAGGAGTTCCGCGAGCGCGGCCTGCGCGCCCGCCCCCTGTCCGCCGCCTTCCGCAACGTCATGCACTGGTCTGAGCTCCTCGGCGGCGACATCGTGATCTCCCCGCCCTTTGCCTGGCAGCAGCTCATCAACGACTCCGGCTACAAGGTCGAGCCCCGCATCGACGTGCCCGTGGCCCCGGAGATCATGAGGACGCTCATGGGCATCCCCGACTTCGTGCGCGCCTACGAGCCCGACGGCATGACACCGGAGGAGTTTGACACCTACGGCGCCACCGTACGCACCCTGCGAGGCTTCCTGCAGGCCGACGCCGACCTGGACTCCCTGGTCCGCGACGTCATCATGCCTCAGCCCTGAGCAGCCCCGCGCCGGGGGCGGCTGCAGCCGCCCCCGCATGTCGCGGGCCCGCCATCCCACGACTTGCAACACTCACAACATTTACACCACAGTCACGACACAAGGAGCAAGGATGCTCAGTATCGCCGTTATCGGCGCCGGCCGTATCGGCCAGGTCCACGCCAGGACCATCGCCTCCCACCCTCAGGCCAGGCTGGCCCTGGTCTGCGACCCCGTGCAGGACGCCGCTGCCACGCTGGCCGGGACCTACGGAGCCCGATCCTGCCAGGACGTGGAGGAGGTCTTTGCCGACCCCCAGGTCGACGCCGTCATCATCGGCTCTCCCACACCCCTGCACATCCCCCACCTCCTGGCCGCCGCCAAGGCCGGCAAGGCCGTGCTGTGCGAGAAGCCCATCGCCCTGGACATGAAGGACGTTGACGCGGCCCGCACCGAGCTGGACGCCGTCACCGTCCCGGTCATGTTCGGGTTCAACCGCCGCTTCGACCCCAGCTTCGCCGCCGCCCGCGCCGCCGTGCAGGAGGGCCGGATCGGAGCCCTGGAGCAGCTGACGATCATCAGCCGTGACCCGGCCGCCCCGCCGGTGGACTACATCAAGGTCTCCGGGGGGATCTTCCGCGACATGACCATCCACGACTTTGACACCGCCCGGTTCTTCCTGGGTGACATCGTCGAGGTCCACGCCGTGGGCCAGCACCTGGACCAGGAGGTCGCGCAGGCGGGGGACTTCGACGCTGCGGTCGTGACCCTCAGGGCCGCCTCCGGAGCCGTAGCCACCATCATCAACAACCGCCACTGCGCCTCCGGCTACGACCAGCGCCTGGAGGCCTCCGGACGTGAGGGCACCCTGTTCGCGGAGAACATCCGCGCCACTACCGTGCGCCTGTCCAACGCGGAGGTGACTGACGCCCAGGAGCCCTACCTGGACTTCTTCCTGGAGCGCTACGCCGACGCCTACCGCCTGGAGCTGTCGGCCTTCATCGAGGCGGTCGAGGCAGGCACGACCCCTCCGACCTCCGTCGCCGACGCCGTGGAGGCCCTGCGCCTGGCCGAGGCTGCCACGGAGTCAGCCACGACCGGGCAGCCGGTACGGCTGGGCTAGCCTGCCCCGTCTCAGACCACAGCCACAGCCCCGCCCCGGGATCACGCCCGCAGGCGGGGGCTGTGGTCTGTAGGCGCTGTCGTGTCGCGCACGATCAGGTCCGGGGTGACACGGTAGGTGCTCCCTCCCCGGGCACGCTCCTCGCGCAGTACCGTGGGCGGCACCTGGAGCGACTGCTCGGGTGGACGCGCGCCAGCAGCGCGCTGATGGCCACCTCAGCCAGCAGCGTCGCGTCCTGGCGCACCGTGGTCAGGGAGAAGGAGGAGGCACCTGTGACCGGGATACCGTCGTAGCCGGTGACTGCTACCTCCTGGGGCACCCTGACGCCGTGACGGCGTAGCTCCATGAGCGCCCCGACAGCGCAGTGGTCGTTGAAGCACATAAGAGCCTCGGGAAGCCGCCCTTGCCCAGGAGGGCGTGCGCCGCCCTGGCACCGTCCTCCTCGGTGGCGCCGCCGGGCAGGACCTGGACCTGCTCACCCAGGCCGCTGCGAGCCATGGCGGCGGCGTAGGCCTGGGAACGGCCTCTGGCGGCGGTCTCTCCCGCCCCATCCACATAGACAATGCGTCGGCGCCCCGAGCGCACCAGGTGGTCCACCAGGAAGCCCACACCGAGGTCGTCACGGGAGACGACCTCGTCGGCACCAGTCAGGTCCGTGGTGGTACACATGACGACCGTCGGGGTCCGACCGACCGCCTGGACCAGTGAGGAGCCGGGCACGCCGGGGTCAACAAGCACCAGGCCCTCGCAGCGTTCTGAGCGCAGGCCGCGCAGGCCCTTGACGACGTCGCGGTGCGGGGTCGAGGCGGCCAGCACCAGGGAGTGCCCCAGGCCGGAGCAGGCCCGGTAGAGCCCGTCCACCACCAGCCCCTGGAAGGCCTGTCCCACGGCAAAGCTGGCACCGACAAGACCCGTGTGGTGGCGCCGCAGCATACGCGCTCGCGGGTCCGCCTCGTAGCCAAGCTCCTCGGCCACCCGGAGGATCTCCGCCCGGGTCGCCGCCGCCACTCCCGGCCCGCCGTTGAGGGCCGCTGAGACCGTGGAGATGGAACGACCCGCACGTGCAGCCACAGTAGCGATCGTGGCCCGACCGTCGCGTCCTCGACGCATGGGCACCTCCTCCCGCCCGCTATTGCCTGCTGCCGCCTGCCGCTGACCGCCGCTACCTGCGGCTGACGACTCCTGCCATCCTAGCCGAGGCCTCGGTGTGCCCACGGAGTAGTTAGGTGCTGTCGCCGTTCCAGGTGGGGTGCAGTGGCGCGAGCCTGGCTGGCCCAGATTTCGCCCGGATAGAGATCACGCAGGTGTCGTGGAATGGCGTGAGCCTAGCTTACTCGCCCGGTTCCAGGTCGGCTGGTGAGGCTCACGCCTTTGCCGACGCTCTCCAGCCCATCGTGACCACTACCTCCCCGCCTCGCACGAGTCCCGCTGAGTGAGAACCACTCACAAGCAAACGAGGAGCTCGCCCCTGAGAACTTGACGAACCGCATGAGAAGAGGGCTTTCTCGCACGATCGGTACCACAGCGAGACCGTGTCCCACAGGAGCGAGGGGCTGGCGACCTGGGTGGAGGCCGGTGAGCTGCGGGCCTGCCGTGCCTGGCAGGAGCGAAGGACTGGTGCGAGGACCGGGGCCGCCCAGGCTACCTGGCTAGGGACAGCTGGCTGGGAGCACTCCGCGCGAGGCAGAGCGTCACGTCCTCAAGGCGGACCACCTCCTCGCACACACGACACACCCACATCACCAGGACCAGGATGGTGACCTGACAGAACCACCTCCTCGAACGTACGACACACCCGCTTGTCAAGACAAATGACCCTCTGATAACGTCAGAGACGCAGCATCGCCGGGACGCACCCGCGCAGGTCAGTACGGGGTCGGCACTGGCGTGCCCCTTCACCAGGGCGCATCGTGGCGGTACCACTGACCGGGTGCCGTGCCGATGCGCCTGGCTGCAGTCTCATCGTCTCGACACTCGCGGTACCGCTGAGGTACCACACCGTCCCGACAAGGTCGTCGGAAAGGATCATGCATGGCCGCCAAGAAGAGCCTGGGCGTCGGCGTCGTCTCACTGGGCTGGATGGGCCGTCTCCACGCCCGCAGCTATCGCTCCGTCTCCGAGCACTTCCCTGAGCTGGGAGTCGCCCCCCGGCTGGTTGCCGCCGCCGACCCGGTGGAGGAGATCCGTGAGGCCGCCGTAGACGACCTCGGGTTCCACCGTGCCTACGCCGACTACCGCGAGCTCCTGGCCGACCCCGAGGTCGAGGCGGTCTCCATCTGCGCTCCCAACTACCTGCACCAGGAGATGGCGCTGGCCGCCGTCGAGGCGGGAAAGCCCTTCTGGATCGAGAAGCCGATGGGCGTCAATGCCGCCCAGTCGCGCTCGATCGCCCAGGCCGTCCAGGACGCGGGACTGGTCACCGCCGTCGGCTTCAACTACCGCCATACCCCGGCGATCGAGTACCTGCGCACCCTGGTGCGCAACGGCGACCTGGGACGTATCACCAACGTACGCGTATGGTTCATCGCCGACTACGGCTCCTCCCCGCTCGGCCCCTTGACCTGGCGCTCCTCCCGCGAGAAGGCCGGCGCCGGGGTCGTACCCGACCTCATGAGCCACGGGGCCGACCTGGCCCAGTACCTCGTGGGCCGGATCAGCTCTGTATCCGCCCTGACCGACACCTTCATCACCGAACGCCCCGTCCCCACCAAGGCGGGAGTCGGGCACTCCGGCTTTGAGATCGGGGAGGAGACCGGACCCGTGAGCAACGAGGACTACGTGGCCATGCTGGTGCGCTTCGAGGGCGGCGCGGTCGGGACCATGGAGTCCTCCCGGGTCAGCGTCGGCCCGCGAGCCGAGTACGTCGTCGAGGTCTACGGCACCCAGGGATCGGCCCGGTGGAACTTTGAGCGCTTCAACGAGCTCCAGGTCTGCCCCGTAGCCGACGGCGGCGCCACCCACGGATACACCCGGGCGATGGCCGGGCCGAAGTGGGGCCAGTGGCAGCGCTTCCAGCCCGCTATCGGGACCTCCATGGGCTTTGACGACATGAAGGTGATCGAGGCCTCCCAGTTCATCGAGTCGATCCTGCGTGGCGAGCAGCTCGCCCCCTCAGCCGCGGACGCCTGGTGCGCCGCAGAGGTTGACGAGGCGGTCGTCGCCTCGGCCGCTGACGGCCAGTGGCACGACGTGCCTCGTGTCACCGGCCCCACCACCTTCAACCGCTGACCACCGGGCTCCGGCCAGTCTCACCAAGCAGGACCCTGGCGCTGCCACACGGCCCCCAGCCCCTCAGCGGGGCTCCGGCGTCACGCACGGCCACCGCATCCCGGCACCCCGCCCCGACACTGAAACCACATCAACCCAGCCCTCACCAACCGGAACTGTTCCACCACCCAAGGAGACGCACATGGCCTTCCGCCTCGACCCCGACACCGCCATCAAGGACCCGCACGGCATCACCTGGGGCATGCACCCCATCAGCTGGCGCAACGACGACATCCCCGAGGTCGGCGCCTTCAACACCCTGGAGGACATGCTGCTGGACCTGGCCGACACCGGCTACGCGGGCACCGAGTGCGCCGGGTTCTTCCCACCCAAGGAAGAGGTCAAGGCTGCCGTGGAGGCCAGGGGCCTCAAGATCGCCGCCCAGTGGTTCTCCTCCTTCATCCTGCGTGACGGCGTGGACGCTATCGTGCCCGACTTTGAGGCGACCTGCTCCTACCTGGAGTACCTGGGGGCCACCCGCGTGGTGGTCTCGGAGCAGACCGGCTCCGTCCAGGGGCAGCGCGACGTCTGTATCTTCACCAACAAGCCGGTGCTGACCGAGGAGGAGTGGCCTATCCTGGCCGCAGGGCTGAACCGGCTGGGCGAGGTGGCTCACGCCCACGGCCTGGAGCTGGTCTACCACCACCACCTGGGCACGGTTGTCCAGACCAAGGACGAGACCATCCGCCTCATGGAGCTGACTGACCCCTCGAAGGTCTCCCTCCTGTTCGACACCGGACACGCCTTCGTGGGCGACGGTGACGTCATGGGGCTGCTGCGCGCCACCATCGACCGCGTCAAGCACGTCCACTTCAAGGATGTGCGACCCGACAAGATGGAGGAGTCGCGCGCCGCACAGCGCTCCTTCCTGGACTCCTTCCTGGCTGGCATGTTCACCGTCCCCGGTGACGGCACCATCGACTTCACCGAGCCGTACTCCTTCCTGGTGGACCACGGCTACTCCGACTGGATCCTCGTGGAGGCCGAGCAGGACCCGGCCCTGGCCAATCCCCTGGAGTACGCCCGCAAGGCCCGCGCCTACATCGAGGGCACGCTCCTGGCGGGCTGAGCCTGCCTGGCAGCGGTGGGGCAAGCCCACCCGCGCCGCCGCCAGGCAACAGAAACGTCATAGGACAGCACGGTGCCATGGTGTCCTATGACGTTTCTGTTGCCTGGGTAGCGGGCGGACGGACCGCCTGCCCCAAGCCGCCCAGATCCCTACGACTCAGCGTCCTGGCGGACCTCGCGGTCGCCGAGCTCCTCTCTGAGGGTCACGTGGGTCGCCAGCAGCACCGCCTCGTCCGTACACGCGTCGACGCCGGGCAGGCTGCCCGTGCTCAGGTTGATGGTGACGTCCTGGTCGGTCTCCACGACGTCGACGTGGACCCCGTAGCAGTTCGTGCTGCCACCGATAAAGACCACCTCGACCGTGGTGGGGTCCACCAGACGCCACGACTCCCAGGCCTGAGGCTGAAGGGAGGACAGGTCGTCACGAGAGCCTATGAGCCGAGCCTCACCCTCTGCACCGCCTGTGGGCGCAGGGACGCTGGTGGAGCCTGAGCGCCCTGGGCCGCTGGAGCCGGTCGCGCCAGCAGAGGGCACACCACTGGCAGCCCCCGAGGAGGAGCCGGCACAAGCGGCCGTGACCGCGACGCCAGCTGCCAGCAGGACCGCACGCAGACCAGTCCGCCGCCCGAGCCGCAGGGTACCGTGCGGTTGCAGGGTGCCGTGCGGCCCTGCCCCCGGGGTCGCACGGATGGCCCACCACCGGCTCAGTCGCAGGACGTCGTCGCGCCCCAGGTGCG
The DNA here is from genome assembly GCF_003606385.1 of Actinomyces lilanjuaniae. Lineage (NCBI taxonomy): Bacteria > Bacillati > Actinomycetota > Actinomycetes > Actinomycetales > Actinomycetaceae > Actinomyces > Actinomyces lilanjuaniae. The sequence goes on from NZ_CP032514.1 coordinate 2,270,069, forward strand.
GACCCGCCTGCCGGATCGCCCTCATGAGGACCGTCCCCATGACTGTGCTCGCAGCCGCATCCGTCCTCCCCGAGGCCGCTCTGCCAGCTCCTTGGTCGCGCCTGCAGCCGTCCCTGCATGTGTCCGTGCTTGCATCTCCGCACCTCCGGGTTCCTGTCACTGGCGGCCCGTCCCTGCACCGGAGCGCCGCAGACTGGCACGAGCACCCGCCCACCCCAGTGTGGCCCCTGACAGCCAAGCGAGGCAACAGGCACCGCAGGCACCCAGGCACCAAAAACTCATAGGACAACGCGGCCCCGTGTCTCCTATGAATTTTTGTTGCCCGGAGAGGGTCGTACGGCCAGCCTGCCTGGTTGCGAGCGGACCATCCCAGCCCGGCAGGGCAGGCCGGACCTGTAACCTGCACCTGACCAGGGCCTCGGGGCGCCGCCGCAGCCACGCACCACCCAGCCAGCGACACCACCGCAGGAGCACCAGCACAGGAGGAGCGCCCGTGAGCGCTAACGGACAGGTAGTCACCCAGAGCGACGTCGCCCGTGCCGCCGGGGTCTCGCGCAGTCTGGTCTCCCTGGCGCTGAGCGGCTCCCCCAAAGTCGCCCCTGACACGCGCGAGCGCATCCACCGGGTCGCCGCCGACCTCGGGTACCGCGTCAACGTGGCCGCGTCCTCGCTGGCGCGGCGCCGCTCCAGCATCATCGGCGTGGTGCTGCCCAACCTGCGCAACGCCTTCTTCGAGCGCCTGGCCCGCTGCCTGGGGGAGGCGGCGTCGGCCCGCGGGATGACCCTGTTCATCACCGTCGGCTCCGAGCAGCCCACGGTGCTGCACCAGGCCATCGAGTCGCTGCTGGGGGTCCGGGTGGCGGGCATCGTCCTGGTCTCTCCGTGGCTGCCCGACGAGGACCTCCTGGCCATCGCCGAGGAGGTCCCCACCTGCCTGGTAGGCCGCAGGAGCCCGGGCGGAAAGGTCGACGCCGTCCACATCGACGAGCCCGCCGCCGCCCGGCTCGTCGTCGACCACCTGGTGGGACGGGGCGCGCGGACCATCGCCTACATCGGCCCCAGCACCACCGACGAGGCCTCCCGCAGGGAGCGCGAGCAGGCGCTGTCCCAGGCAGTCGCCAGCACCCGAAGCCAGGTGGGAGCCACCATGAGTGTCTACGAGTGCGGGCGCGACGCCGGCCCCGCGGTGCGCGCCGCCCTGAGCGACCAGGGGAACGGCTCAGGGCCACTGGGCCTGGTCATGCACAACGACGGCTTCGCCATCGACGCGGTCCCGGTGCTGCGCGAGGCCGCCCGGGACAGGGGTGCCCGCGTGCTCCTGGTCTCCTACGACAACACCTACCTGGCTGAGCGCGAGGAGTTCTCCCTGACCAGCGTCAGCCAGTCCGACGAGCGCATGGCCGCTCAGGCCGTGGAGCTGGTGAGCCAGCGTGCTGACACCGCCAGGAACGACGCCGCACGCTCCGTAGTCCTGGCGCCCACGCTGGTGGAACGCACCTCCTCACTGGGCAGGCGTGCCTGAGACAGGTGGTAGATCGCAGGAACCCGCGCGTAGCTGCGTCACAGGAGCATAGGCAGGAGTGCAGCAAGAGGACGGAGCGGCAGCCCCCGTCATGGACCAGGTACGCGACAGCCTCGAATCCGACGAGGACATCCTGTGCGCCGTCGGGAAGACGCTGCCAGGGCCTGGCGGGAGCCTACGGTGAGGCGTCGGGTTTCACCCGCTGCCGGGTACCTGGCGCGCACAGGACTGGCAGCAGGGTGAGGCCGCCCGACCGGTATCTCGGGGCGAGGCCGCCACCTTCCTGGAGAACCCCGCAGGCTGGGACGGCGATGACTGACTGGCAGTGCTGCCTGGTGCACGAGGGCTCCTCTGACGCTGCTCTCGCCACGGTTCTTGACTCACTCGCCACTACTCCAGCGACACGGTAAGACAGTAAACGTGTGAAGTCTTGTTAGCGGGTCCCTCGGCATCCGCGCGCCTCCCATGTGCATTCGGGGGCTCGACGCACATGGGAGCCGTCCGCCGTTATCTTCCCGATCGCAGAAACGTTGGTGTTCCGCCACTTTGAGTGAAGGATCGAGGACCTGAGCGTGCATTGGGGCACCGCAGCAGCGCCACGCCACCCTTTTCCGCACACGCAGGCTCCGGGGATCACCACCACGCGGAGACGTCCGTGCATCCGGGCCCGGGTGCATCTAGACCCACCGGGATCACCACCAACGCGGACACGTCCGCCTACGGCAGGCCCCACACCCAGCCCCCGGGAGCCGTTCCGGGCTGGCCCCAGACCCGGCCCCACGCACAGCCACCGTCCGGCAAGCCCGGAGGTACCCATCGTCGTGTGCAGCTAGGCGCTCCCCCTGTAGCCACCGTCCGGCGGGCCCGGAGGTACCGGCTACTGTCCAGCGCCGACAAGCCAGGAGCGAGCCAGCGCCCAGCAGGCCCGGAGCCGCCACACCTCACCCCCTCCGACTCTCTTTGTCCTGACTAACCCGCTCATTACCCTTGACACCCCACCGCTCCCCCACATACTGGAGACACGTGTTCACGCGCGTGAACACCCTGCTCGCACCAGTCAACGAAGACAGAAGGTCTACTCATGAGCACCACGCCCCTCTCCGTCGCCGTCATCGGTGCCGGCATGGCCGGCACCACCCACGCCAACGCCTGGCGCCAGGTCGGCACCGTCTTCGACCTGGGCCTGCCCCAGGTCCACCTGGCCACCATCGCCGACGCCTACCTTCCCTTCGCCCAGGACGCCGCCGAACGCTACGGCTACGAGCGTGCCGTGGACGACTGGCGCCAGGTGGCCGAGGACCCCAACATCGACATCGTGTCCATCGTGGTGGGCAACGCCGCGCACCGCGAGATAGCCGAGGCTATGATCAGGGCGGGCAAGCACGTCCTGTGTGAGAAGCCCCTGGCCGACACCCTCGACTCCGCCAAGGCCATGGCACAGGCGGAGAAAGAGGCCGGGGTGGTCACCGCCGTCGGCTTCACCTTCCGCCGCAACGCCGCCGTCGCCGAGCTGGCCAAGCTCGTCGCCCAGGGCCATCTGGGCGAGGTCAACCACTTCGACGGACGCTACTGGTGCGACTACGGCGCGGACCCGGCCACCCCCATGGCCTGGCGCTACAAGGGCGCCATGGGCACCGGCGCCCTGGGCGACGTCGGCAGCCACCTCATCGACACCGCCGAGCTGATCTGCGGACCTCTGGTCTCCGTCTCTGGGGCTGCCATGATGACCTCCATCAAGGAGCGCCCTGTCGCCAAGGGGCACGTCACCCGCGGCACCGCCCTGGACACCGAGGACTCCGAGAGCATCATCTATGAGCCGGTGGAGAACGACGACGTCACCACTTTCACCGCCCACTTCGCCAGCGGGGCCGTGGGCACCTTCTCCTGCTCCCGCGTGGCCTGGGGGCTGCCCAACTCCCTTATGGTGGACGTGCTGGGCACCAAGGGACGGGCCTCCTGGGACCTGTCGCGCACCGGCGAGATCAAGGTCGACGACGTCAACTCCCCCGCCGGCCTGGGCGGCGCCCGACGCGTGCTGGTCAACCCCGACTTCCCCTACTTCGCCCGCGGCTCCTCCATGGCCGTCGGGGGTGTGGGGTTGACCCAGATCGAGCAGTTCACCTACCAGGCCCACGCCTTCCTCCAGCAGGTCGCCGGAGTCACCGACCCTGACAAGGGCGCCCTGCCACCGTGCGCCACCTTCGCCGACGGCTACCGGGAGATGCTCATCGCCGACGCCGTGGCCCGCTCGGCCGAGCAGGGCGGTGCCGCGATCGACGTCTCCGACGTGGGCTGAGACTACGACTAGCCGCCACGACTTACCGCCACGACCAGTCGGCTGACGGGCTCTACGTGCCACCTCCGTGCACGTCGGCAGCCATCACGCCCCCGCTGTCGGTCGTCGGGCCGACAGCACCGACCACCGGCAAGACAGCGCCGGCAAGACAGCCAGCAAAGCAAGCACCAACAAGGAGAACAGCCACATGGCACTCAACTACGGCGCCTACACCGCCTGCCTGCACGACCGCCCGCTGGGCGCCGCCCTCGACACCCTCAAGGAGGCCGGCCTGACCGGAGCGGAGGTCAACGCCGGAGGGTTCATCCCCTCCCCACACTGCCCTGTCGACGCGCTCCTGGCCTCCCAGGCCGCCCGTGAGGAGTACCTGGGGATCTTCGAGGAGCGGGGCATGAGGCTCTCGGGCCTCAACACCTCCGGCAACCCGACCTCACCGCTTCCTCACGAGGGCCTCAAGCACGCCCACGACGTGCGCCAGACCATCGAGCTGGCGGGACTGCTCGGGGTCAAGGAGATCGTCACCATGTCGGGCACGCCCGGCACCGACCCCACGGCCAAGTACCCCACCTGGGTGGTCAACCCGTGGAACGGCGTCGACATGGAGATTCTCGACTACCAGTGGAGCGTGGTAGTCCCCTTCTTCAAGGAGGTCGACGCCCTGGCCCGCGACAACGACGTCCAGGTCTGCCTGGAGCTCCACCCACGCAACCTGGTCTTCAACGTCCCCGCCTTCGAGCGGCTGGTCGAGGAGACCGGGGCCACCAACATCAAGGTCAACATGGACCCCTCCCACCTGTTCTGGCAGCAGATGGACCCCATCGTCGCCACCAAGAGGCTAGGCAGCCTCGTAGGCCACGTCCACGCCAAGGACACCAAGGTGTTCCCCGGGGCCGCCTACCGTGGTGTGCTGGACACGGACTTCGGTCACGTGCCTGCTGACGCCGAGGGCAAGGTACCCACCGCCTACGGCTACTGGTGCAACGCCTGGCCCAGCGACCCAGCCTGGCGCTTCGTCGCCTTCGGACTGGGACACGACGCCGACTACTGGGCGCAGTTCCTGGCAGCCATCGCCGAGGTGGACCCGCAGATGAACGTCAACATCGAGCACGAGGACGCCGAGTACGGCAACGTCGAGGGCCTCCAGATCTCGGCAAGGAACCTCCTGGAGGCCGCCTCCCGGCTGTGAGGTGTCTGGCGTGGGACAAATCCGCCGCGAGCCCACGCCCGGACACCCGGCCCGGACACCAAGAACGTCATAGGACAACACGATGCCTTGTTGTCCTATGACGTTCTTGACGCCAGGGACGACCGGGACCATGCGCCTTTAGCATCGTGTCCGTGCCAGCCCTTGCCCTCTCCGCCGTGCCGCTGCCAGCGCTACCTCTGCCCGACCTCAGCCCCCTGTCCTGGGCCGCGCTCGTCCTGGCAGCCGCGCTGGCCGGAGTCGCCAAGACCGTACTGCCCGGTACGGCCGCCATTGCTGTCGCCCTGTGCGCCGCGCTCCTGCCCGCCAGGGAGTCCACCGGGGCGATGCTGCTCATGCTCATGACCGGCGACCTTGTCGCGGTGTGGAGCTATCGCAGGGACGCGGACGTGCGCATGCTTCTGCGCCTAGTACCCGCTGTCCTGGCGGGCGTGACTGCCGGAGCGGTCTTCCTGCGCCTGGCCACTGACAGCTCCACCCGCCGCGTCATCGGTGCCGTCCTGCTGCTCCTCATCGCCGTGACCCTGGTGCAGCGCTACCGCCAGCGGGCTGCGGCGTCTCTGAGCACCCGTGGCGCCGCTGACTCAGCCACCGCCCGCCTGGTCTACGGCAGCCTGGCTGGGTTCACCACCATGGTCGCCAACGCGGGCGGACCAGTCACCTCCATGTACTTCCTGGCCTGCCGCTACCCGGTCAAAGCCTTCCTGGGAACGACGGCGTGGTTCTTCTTCGTGGTCAACCTGGTCAAGCTGCCGTTCTCCGTGTCCATCGGCCTGGTCAACGCCACAACCGTGTCCCTGGCTGCAGTCACCGCCCCCGTCGTCGTGGCCGTGGCCCTCGCGGGACGCAGGCTTGCCGAGCGCATGGACCAGCACGTCTTCGAGCCCCTGGTCATCATCCTGACCGTCGTGTCCGCCCTGCCGCTGCTGCTGTGAGGACCCCGCCGACAAGCCTGGTGACAGGACGCACATCGGGGCACACCCCTACCCGCCCCCTATCCGTCACGATAATTTCTCCGTCACTGTTAGTCACGGGTCGGCCCGTCGCCGCTACGGTCGCTACCGCCCTCTCCGCCCGGTCCCACCACCTGCAGGAGCCCCCGTGCCGACTGATCACGTGCCTGACGGCTTCACGTGCCACCTGAGCCTACTGTCGAGGCCCTCGGCGGCGCCATCGCTGCTGCCCGCGGCCTGGAGATCACCATCGCCCCCCCATTCCTGAGGGATACGACACCACGAGATCAGCGGCATGACAGTCGTGGTCGGCACGACTGCCCACGTCTTCCACGACGTCGACCTGTCGCCCCTGAACCGGGAGCAGACGCTTCTCCACGAGTACGCCCACATCCTCCACGACGATGTCAGGACCGACACCAGCGGCACCCACCTGCGCAGCATGTTCGACGACCTCGCGGAGAGACGGGCCGAGACGACAGAGATGCTGCTGCTCAGGGAGCTCCACCGTCGGCAGGAGACCCGTGGCCGACCACGTCCCTGCGAGGTCATCACCTTCCTCTCCGCCTCCGACGCCCTCGGCTCGATCCTCTTCATCTGCTCCTCGATCGCGGACGTGCTCGCCCGCCCCGTCCTCGGAGGATCCGAGGCCAGGAGCTACCTCCTGGTCGCCGTGGTCGTCCTCTTCCTGGTCGGGCTGACCTCGGGTGTTGTCCACCGCCTCGTCTCACGAGCACGCAAGAACCTCTCGCTACGCCTGACCAGCGCCGTCGTCCGACCCCTGTGGACGACGACAACGACCCTCCACCCCGGCGTCAGGCTCCCTGGCCAGCCTCTACGAGATACGTATCGCCGTCGATGCCACCAGGCGCCACGGAGTCGGCCCGTAGTGACGGCTGCCGCAGGAGCCCCGGCCGGAAGGCCGGAACCGGGCCGAGGCCGGGAGGCCGGAGGCTCCCCGTGAGACGCCACAGGAGACTCCTAGGTCTGAGGACCGGGCCACGCGGGTTGCCCGAGTACTCAGCGACGTGCTCTCCCCGGCCGTGTCCGTGTCCCTGATCTGCATCCTGTGCGGTGTCTCGGGCCCCTCAGCCCCTGGCCGGCTTGGGGTGGGCGGTCCTCCTCAGCGGCTTCTGCGCCGCGGTGCCCGTGTCCACCATCCACGTCGCCGTACGTCGCAACCATCTCACCGACCGCCACGTCACCCGGCGGGAGCACTACTGGCGGGTGCTCCTCGTGTGCGCGGGCTCCGTGCTGTGCGGCACCGCTGTGGCGCGGGGCGCTGGCGCACCGCCTCTCCCCATCTGGATCCTTCTCGCTATGGCGGCAGGACTCGCACTGACCGGGGCCATGACGCTCCTGGGCACCAAGGTGTCGATGCACGCGTTCTACCTCACGGGTCTCGTCCTTGCCGCGACGGTGGTCCTCTCCCCCTGGTGGCTGCTCGCGCTCCTGCCCCTGCTGCCAGCGGTCGCCTTCGCCTGCCTGCGGCTGCGCCACCACACGCCTGGCGAGATCGCCCTGGGCACGGCACTGGCTGTCGCCGTCATGCTGAACGCCCACCTGCTCCTGCCCTCCGCCGCCTAGTCCGGAACCGCCCGGTCCCAGCCGTACAGCTCCGAGAGCCCTCCGAGCAGACGCCGACCCAGGCCGCAGAGACAATCGGGGAGACGACCGCGCAGACAGACACGCCACTACCTCGTCCTGGAAAGAGATCATCCGTTAGGATGGCATCACCCTGCCGCCGAGGAACCGACGGATCTCCGCTCGGCCGCCCTGACCACCACCTGACCACTAAGGAGAGCCAGGCTCGTGACCATCGCGCAACGGCTGGAGCGCTTGTTCGCACAGACCGCAGGTCCTCACGGTCGTCCTGTCACGCTTCAGGAGGTCGTGCACAGGATGGACCGGCGGGGGATCTCCACGATGTCCGTCAGCTACCTCCAGCAGCTGCGCACAGGCCAGGCGCGCAACCCTCGCCTGCAGCACCTGCGTGCTCTGGCTGACGCCTTTGACGTACCCGTGTCCTACTTCCTCAGCGAGGGCGACACGGAGCCCGCCTCCGCCACCGAGCTGACTCCTGCGGAGCGCACGATCGCGCTGCGCGTCCACGGCCTGAGCGACTCCGCGCTGGCAAGCATCGGCGCGATCGTCGAGCTCGCCCGCAAGAGCGAGCGGCTCGACGACCCACCGGAGGCAGGCAGGCACGGCAGCAGCCGGGACCGTGCAGGCAGGTCACCCACAAGCACCCCGGATCCCGGGACACGCTAGGACGCTGAAGGTACTGGTCGGAGCACTCGATGGACACTGGTGCAGCCGGAACGGCCCGGCCCCGCACAACGAGACACGAAGGACTCAACGTGGCGCGCAGCATCTACATCGCCTCACCTAACGCCGGGACCGGGAAGTCCACAGTGGCGCTCGGCCTGGTCGCCTCCCTGACCAAGGTCGTCGCCAGGGTCGGGGTCTTCCGCCCCTTCGTCGAGAGCAGAGACAGTGACGCCTTCCTCGACCTGCTCCTGGCCCGCGCCGGCTCGACCGTACCTGCCGCCCAGTGCGTGGGCACCACATGGGAGGAGTTCCACGCCGCCCCTGAGGAGTCCCTGTCCCAGATCGTGGCCGCCTACCGCGGCATCGCCCGCAGCCACGACGTCGTCATCATCGACGGCTCCGACTTCACCGACCTGGCAGGTAATCCCGAGCTGTCCCTCAACGCCCGCGTGGCTGCCAACCTCGGGGTGCCCGTCCTGCTGGTGGTCTCCGGCCACAACGGCCCCGAGGATGTCATGGGCAACGTGGAGGTCTCCGTTGCCGAGATCGCCGACAACCACGCCCGCACTGTGGCCGTCGTGGCCAACAAGTGCCGCCCGGACACGCGTCAGGCCGTGGCCACCGCCCTCAGGGAGCACTCCGGGCTGGTCTCCACCACCCTCCCGGAGGTACCGCTGCTGGCGGCCCCCTCGGTCCGGGAGGTCATGGAGGCGGTGGACGGCACCCTCATCTCCGGGGACGCGACGCTGCTGGCCCGTGAGGCCGAGTCCTTCCTTGTGTGCGCCATGGACGTCTCCCACGTCCTAGAGCGTCTGCGCGAGGGGCAGCTGGCCATCGTACCCGCAGACCGCTCGGCGCTGGTCATCTCCCTGCTGGCCGCCCAGGCCTCCTCCAGCTTTCCCAAGCTCTCCGGTCTGGTCTTCAACGGGGGTTTCGACGTCAACCCCCACGCTCTGCGTCTCCTGGAGGGTCTGGGCCTGCCTATCCCGGTCATGACCTCCCCGCTGGACACCTTTGCCGCCGCCTCGGTCACCAGTTCCCTGACCGGCCTGCTGGCCCACGGCTCAGACCGCAAGCTGGACGTGGCCGTGACCATCTTTGAGCAGGAGGCTGACGTCGAGGCTCTCATGTCCGCCCTGGAGGTGGAGCCCTCCAATGTCGTCACCCCTGTCATGTTCCAAGCCGAGCTGGTAGAACGCAGCCGGGCCGACCGCAGGATGATCGTCCTGCCCGAGCCCGACGACGACCGGGTGCTGCGCGCCGCGGACGCGATCCTGCGTCGTGGCATCGCTGACCTGACCCTCCTGGGCGAGGAGACCACGGTCCGCTCCCGTGCCGCCGAACTGGGCCTGGACATCACGGCGGCACGCGTGGTCTCCACCAGTGATCCTGAGCGGCTCGACACCTACGCCAGGGAGTTCGCCCGCCTGCGCGCCAAGAAGGGGGTCACCCTGGAGCAGGCTCACGAGAAGATCCAGGACGTGTCCTACTTCGGGACGATGATGGTCCACCTGGGCGACGCCGACGGCATGGTCTCCGGGGCGGCCCACACCACCGCCCACACCATCGTCCCCTCCTTCCAGATCATCAAGACCATGCCCGGGACCTCCATCGTCTCCTCGGTCTTCCTCATGCTGCTTCAGGACCGGGTCCTCGTCTACGGCGACTGTGCGGTCAACCCGGACCCCACCGCCGAGCAGCTGGCTGACATCGCCGTCTCCTCCGCCGCCACGGCACGCCGCTTCGGGGTAGACCCTCGGGTCGCGATGCTGTCCTTCTCCACCGGCACCTCCGGGCAGGGAGCGGACGTAGACAAGGTGCGCGAGGCCACCGAGCTGGTCCGGTCCAAGGCCCCCGACCTCGCCGTGGACGGCCCCATCCAGTACGACGCCGCTATCGACCCTACTGTCGCCGCCAAGAAGGCACCGGACTCCCAGGTGGCAGGCCACGCCAACGTCTTCATCTTCCCCGACCTCTCCAGCGGCAACATCGGCTACAAAGCCGTGCAGCGCTCCAGCGGCGCCATCGCCATCGGCCCCGTCCTCCAGGGCCTCAACAAGCCGGTCAACGACCTGTCGCGCGGCGCCCTGGTGGAGGACATCATCAATACTGTGGCCATCACCGCTGTCCAGGCCCAGGGCTAGCGTCCAGAGGGCGGGGCGGAGCAGTCCAGTGACAGTCCAGGACAGTCCGGTCTCCGCCGACCAGTCGCTGCGACGCTGCCCCGTCACGACAGCCACCGAGACCTGCCCCTGCCCGCCACGCACACCGAAAGGCTCCTCGTGACCCAGCGGACCGTCCTCGTCATCAACTCCGGCTCCTCCTCTATCAAGTACCAGCTGGTGGACCCCGACTCGGGCAGCTCCCTGGCCTCCGGTCTGGTGGAGCGCATCGGGGAGGAGGCTGGCGCCATCGTCCACAGGGTGGCTGGCCAGCGCACCGAGCTCGACCAGCCTGTTCCCGACCACGGCACCGGCCTGGCCGAGGTCCTGCGCCTCTTCGAGGACAAGGGTCCCAGCCTGGCTGAGGCGCACGTCGTCGCCGTGGGCCACCGGGTGGTCCAAGGGGGCGCCACTTCAGCGGCCCGACCCTCATCGACGACGAGGTCGTCGCCCTCATTGAGGAGCTGGTGCCGCTGGGGCCTCTGCACAACCCCGCCCACCTCAAGGGTATTGAGGTCGCTCGCAGGCTGCTGGCGGACGTCCCCACGTGGCGGTCTTCGACACCGCGTTCTTCCAGGACCTGCCTGAGGAGGCCGCCCGCTACGCCCTGGACCGGGAGGTCGCCGACCGCTACTCGATCCGCCGCTACGGCGCCCACGGCACCAGCCACCAGTACGTCTCCGAGCAGGTCTCCCGGCTCCTGGGACGCGAGGACCTGCGCCAGGTGGTTCTGCACCTGGGCAACGGGGCCTCGGCCTCGGCGGTGGTGGCAGGTCGCGCCGTGGAGACCTCCATGGGGCTGACCCCTCTGGAGGGCCTGGTCATGGGTGGGCGCACAGGCGACATCGACCCTGCAGCCGTGTTCCACCTGGCCCGAGTGGCCGGTATGACGGTCGAGGAGATCGACAACCTGTTCAACCGCGGCTCCGGTATGAAGGGGTTGACCGGAGACAACGACATGCGTGAGGTGTGGAGGCGTGTGGGCGACGGGGAGCGCGAGGCCCGTGACGCCATGGACATCTACCTCCACCGGCTGACCAAGTACGTGGGAGCCTACACCGCCGTCATGGGCGGCCTGGACGCCCTGACCTTCACCGCCGGGATCGGGGAGAACGACGCCCGCCTACGCCGCGAGCTGTGCGAGCGCCTGGGCTTCCTGGGCATCAGGCTTGAGGACGCCCTCAACGAGACCCCTTCCCCACAGGCCCGCGTCGTCTCCGCACCGCAGTCGCCCGTGACAGTGCTGGTAGTTCCCACCAACGAGGAGCTGGCCATCGCCCGCCAGGCCCTGACCCTCCTCTGAGCCCTGACCCGCACCGCACGACCAGAACGCGGCCCCTGCGCCTGGCCCCGACCACCCGAACACACCCCCGGGAAGGAGCCAGCCCGGACAGGGCGCACAGGGGCAGGCAGGACGCTCAGAACAGTGTCGCAGCCTCCTGGGAGGATCCACCTGGCCCTGCGGACAGGTCACCGTGGACGTCCACGCCGCCACCGGTGGGGCCTCCTTCTCAGCAGCCTGGACGACCTCACTACCGCGCGTCCAGCCAGGACCCGTGGGCACCACCACGCCCTGCTGGTAGGCGGTGGCTGCGGCCCGCGCCCTCGTGTCCGCCGCCTCGTTCATCGTGTGGCCCACGTGCCCACGCACCCACTCAAAACGTACGGAGCGTCCTGCCAGGGCCTGGTCCAGCTCACGCATGAGGTCCGCGTTGAGGACCGGCTTTCCGTCCGCCTTGCGCCACCCCCGCTTCTTCCAGCCGTGCCGCCATTTCGTCACCGAGTTGATGACGTACTGGGAGTCACACAGGACCAGGAGGTCCTCGCCCGCCAGACCCGCCTCCCGCGTCGCATGCAGGAGCTCTAGGACGGCAGTCAGCTCCCCACGGTTGTTGGTCGCGGTCTGCCAGCCGCCCGCCGCCCAGCAGTCCTCGTCCACGTACCACGCCCAGCCTGCCGGACCGGGGTTACCCAGGGCGGAGCCGTCCGCCGCAGCAGTGATCATCATACGGGCCACCCTACCGGCACCCCGGTCCCTGCCCGCCTGCACCAGGCTATCGCGACGCGGCACCAAGCGGGCACCTGTCCGGGCGTGGAGCGCTACCCTGTGCAGTGAGCACCTGCTCGTTCCTTGACCCTACCCCCTTACCCGAGGTACACCGATGTCCTCCGCTCCACCCCTCGCAGCAGTTCCCGCAACGCTGCCCGCCTCCACCACACTTATCGACGCAGCCTGGTATGACTACGTCCCTATTGTCATCTACTTTGCCTTCGTCATCGGTGTGGGCCTCATGGTCCGCGCCCAGGCCTCCACGGCAGACGGCTTCCTGACCTCGGGCCGGTCCCTGCCCGCCTGGGTCACCGGGATCGCCTTCGTGTCAGCCAACCTCGGCGCGGTGGAGATCATGGGGATGTCTGCCAACGGCGCCCAGTACGGAATGCCGACCTTCCACTACTTCTGGATCGGCGCCATCCCGGCTATGATCTTCCTGGGCCTGGTGATGATGCCCTTCTACTACGGGTCCAAGGTCCGCTCGGTCCCGGAGTTCATGCTCAAGCGCTTCGGTGTCGAGGCACACCTGGTCAACTCGCTGAGCTTCGCCCTGGCCCAGCTGCTCATTGCCGGGATCAACCTCTACCTGCTGGGCAACATCGTCAACTGGCTGCTGGGCTGGCCCCTGTGGTCGGCCCTGGTCATCGCCGCAGTCATCGTCTACGCCTACATCACGATGGGTGGCCTGTCAGCCGCGATCTACAACGAGGTGCTCCAGTTCTTTGTCATCGTCGCGGCCCTGCTTCCGCTGACCGTCATCGGCCTGCGCCGTGTCGGCGGCTGGCAGGGACTGACTGAGCGGATCACCGCCGACGCCACGGCAGCAGGAACCGACCCCGCCCTGCAGCTGCACTCCTGGCCTGGAAACGCCATCTCAGGCTTTGACTCCGACATCCTGTCCGTGGTCGGGCTGGTCTTTGGACTCGGTTTCGTCCTGTCCTTCGGCTACTGGACGACAAACTTCGTGGAGGTCCAGCGCGCCATGGCCTCCGACTCGATCTCGGCGGCCCAGTCCACCCCGATCATCGGGACCTTCGTGAAGATGCTCATCCCCTTCCTGGTGATTGTGCCAGGGATGGTCGCCGGCGTCCTGGTCTCCGAGGTCCGCGACCTCAAGGCAGGAGCCAGTCAGGCCTACGACTACAACGACTCGATCCTGTACCTCATGCGTGACGTCCTGCCCAACGGGCTGCTCGGTCTGGCGATCACCGGCCTACTCGCATCCTTCATGGCGGGGATGGCCGCCAACATCTCGGCCTTCAATACCGTGTGGGGTGTCGACCTCTACCAGCGCTACATCAAGAAGGACGGGGACGACGCCCACTACCTGGCAATGGGCAGGCGCTCGACGCTGGCTGCCGCTGTCATCGCAATCTTCACCGCGCTCATCGCGTCGAACTACTCCAACCTCATGGACTACCTCCAGACGTTGTTCTCCATGTTCAACGCCCCTCTCTTCGCCACCTTCATCATTGGTATGTTCTGGAAGCGCGCCACACCTGCAGCAGGCTGGAGCGGGCTCGTAGCCGGGACGCTGGCGGCCCTGGCCGTCAACGTCATGCTGTGGACCGACGTCCTGTCCATGCCGGGCCAGGGCGGGGCCTTCCTGGCGGCAGGTATCGCCTTCGTCGTCGATGTTGCCGTCACGGTCGGGGTCTCCCTGGTGACTCAGCCCAAGCCCGACGCTGAGCTCAAGGGCTTCGTCTACGCGCTGACGCCACGCAGCGAACGCACCGACCCCCACCTGCACGAGCTGCCGTGGTACCGCAGGCCGCTCCCGCTGGGCGTTCTGGCCGGCGCCATGGTCATCCTGCTCAACAGCGTGTTCCACTGACACCCGCCGTTGCTGTGCGACTACTGCACGACCCGCAGGCGGGCTGGGGCCTCAGCCCCGCACGCGCCGCGCCGGTCCTGCTGAGCCCGCTCCTCCTACTCAACCTCCCGACACCGACATCGGAGTAACCTTATGAACAAGCGCTCATTGTCAGATATCCGCGCAGTCGTCGCCGCGGCCCTGGGCCTCATCAGCATCTTCCTGCTGCTGTGCGCCGGGCTTGCCCACGACCCCGCCGACCTCGCCCGCAGCGGAGGCGTCAACGCGAACCTGTGGTCGGGCCTGGCGCTACTGGCTATTGCCGCAGGAATGGGTCTGTGGTGGTTTCTCAGGCCGGTCCAGGCGCCGTCGCCCCGGGACCAGGGCACAAAGAGCTAGAAAGCCCAGGACCGGACAGCAGGCCCGGCTCCCCGGCCTAGACCCTCGGCACGCGTTCTTAGCCCTGGTGGCCGGGTATACGTCGCAGCGGCTCACCACAACAGCCTAAACGCGTGCGCGTCACCGCCACTGTCCGGTAGGGTCAGGGCTTGCGGCAGTCATCGTGCTGCAAGCTCGTTGCATAGCGCGGCGCAAAGGTGAGCCTCTGGCGCACCTGCCGTACAGACACCGTCATCTCAAAGGAGATCCACATGGCCCAGGTCACCGCCACTATCGCTTCCAAGGTCGGTCTTCACGCCCGTCCCGCCGCCACCTTCGTCAAGGCTGTCGCCGAGAAGGGCGTTCCTGTCTCTATCGCCAAGGAGGGCGGGGCCGCCGTAGACGCCTCCTCTATTCTCGGTGTCATGACCCTGGGTGCCGGCTTCGGGGATGTCGTCACCCTCTCCTCCGACGCCGACGGCGCGCAGGCCGCGCTCGACGAGCTCAAGGCTCTTCTGGAGACCGACCTCGACGCCTGAGACCTGAACAGGCGACACGACGTCACTGTCACTACCTGACGGGGGTGCCCTCCTAGCCCGGGGGACACCCCCGTCGTGCGTCTCGCCCGCCTGTGGCGGAGCGTGCCCGGCCACCAGGGCGCACCCCGACCAGGGCCAGTATGAGATCCTGGGGCATGGTCACCTACGTCCTTGCCCCCGACTCCTTCAAGGAGTCCATGACCACGCTCCAGGCCGCCGAGGCGATGGCGGAGGGAGTGCGTCAGGCTGACCCGCAGGCCACCTGTCTCCTGCGTCCCATGGCTGACGGCGGGGAGGGGTTCGCGCGGACGCTGTCCGCTGCCCTGGGAGCGCGCAGGGTGGAGGTGCCCGTGCACGACGCCCTCGGCGCACCCGTGCAGGGCTTTGTCTACCTTGCTGGCACGACGGCCCTGCTCGACGTAGCCACAGCCGTGGGCCTGGAGCAGATTCCCCCGTGCCACCGCGACGTCATGGGCTCCAGCTCCCTCGGTGTAGGCGAGCTGGTCCTGGCGGCCCTGGACCGGGGAGCCCAGGAGGTCATTATCGGCCTGGGTGGCTCGGCCACGAACGACGCCGGGGCGGGCATGCTGGCGGCGCTGGGCGTGCGCTTCCTTGACGAGCAGTCAGCAGCACTGGCCCCTGTACCTGCCGAGCTGGTCAAGGTCGCCGCAGTCGACACCAGCGGACTGGACCCGAGGCTGGCAGATGTGCGGGTCCAGGCTGCCTGCGACGTCACCTCACCTCTGCTCGGCCCCCAGGGCGCCAGCGCGGTGTTCGGCCCCCAGAAAGGAGCCACGGACAGCCAGGTACTGGTCCTGGACAGCCTGTTGTCCCGGCTGGCGAGCCTGGCCACCACACCTGAGGGTGTCAGCGGGACGGAGGTGGCGCAACGGCCCGGAGCCGGCGCCGCAGGCGGGCTGGGCTGGGCGCTCATGACCTTCCTGTCTGCTCAGACGCGCCCGGGCGTGGACCTGGTCATGGAGGCTAGCGGGCTGGCTGAGGCCGTGGAGGGAGCCGCTGCCGTCCTTACCGGCGAGGGCTCGGTGGACAGCCAGACACTGAGCGGCAAGACAGCAGCGGGTGTGATCAGGGTGGCTGCGGCCGCCGGGGTGCCGGTAGCGGTCTTCGCCGGGCGGGTACAGGCTGACGCGGCTACGCTCCTGGGGCAGGGCGTGCATGACCTGGTACAGATCACCCCGGAGGGCACCGCCATAGAGCGGGCGCTCGCCGAGGGGTCGCAGAACCTGCGCTCAGCCGTGGCCCGGTGGGTCGCCGCTCAGGAGGCCTCGTAAGGAGCCAGGACCACCTCGACTCGCTGGAGCTCCTTGACGTCGGAGTAGCCGGTGGTGGCCAGGGTCCGGCGCAGGGCGCCCATGATGTTGAGGGTCCCGTCGGCCCGGTCAGAGGGGCCGTTGAGGATCTCCGCCATGGTGCCCACGGTACCCACGTAGCTGCGGAAACCGCGTGGCAGGCGCTGGTGACGCGCCTCAGCGCCCCAGTGGTAGCCCCCACCCGGGGCCTCCTGGGCACGAGCCAGGGCCGCACCGAGCATGACCGCGTCCGCCCCGCAGGCGATGGCCTTGACGACGTCACCGGAGTCACCCACCGACCCGTCAGCGATGACGTGGACGTAGCGGCCCCCGGACTCGTCCAGGTAGTCACGCCGGGCACCGGCAACGTCGGCCACGGCGGTGGCCATAGGCATGTGCAGACCCAGGACCTGGCGCACCGAGGACGAGGCTCCGCCACCCTGGCCCACAAGCACCCCAGCGGCACCGGTGCGCATGAGGTGGAGGGCAGCGGTGTAGGTGGTCACCCCGCCCACGACCACGGGGACGTCGAGCTCGTAGATGAAGCGCTTGAGGTTGAGCGGCTCCGCCGCCCCGGAGACGTGCTCCGCCGAGACCACCGAGCCGCGGATGACCAGCAGGTCCACGCCCGCCTCCACCACGGTGCGCCAGTGCCGCTGGGTCTGGGCAGGGCTGAGCCGCCCGGCGACGACGACCCCTGCCTGGCGGACCTGGGTCAGGCGCTCGGTGATAAGGTCAGGGTCCACCGGCGCCTGATAGACCTCCTGGAGCACCCGGGTGGCTTCCTCGGGACCAGCGGCACGGATACGGTCCAGGGCCGGGGCCGGATCCTCGTAGCGGGTCCACAGGCCCTCCAGGTCGAGTACCCCGATCCCGCCGAGCCGCCCTACCAGGATGGCGGTCTCCGGGCTCATGACCGAGTCCATGGGTGAGGCCATGACCGGCAGGTCCACGTGGTAGGCGTCGATCTGCCAGCCCACACGGACCTCAGAGGTGTCACGGGTGCGACGGGCTGGAACCAGCGCGATGTCCTCAAAGGAGTAGGCACGGCGGGCTCGCTTGGAGCGCCCGATCTCGATCTCAGAGCTCATGGGCCGATCCTACGCAGCCGGTGGGTCGGCGGTCACTACCTCGCCCGGTGCGCAGCGGCCCCGCTGGCATACTGTGCGCCATGGAGAAGCAAGGATCCGACGGCGAGGCCACCTCACGGATCTCACAACTGCGTCTGACGGCGTTCAAGAACTTCCGCGAGGTCAACGTGCCTTTGGAGAAGATGACTGTCCTGACTGGACGCAATTCCAGCGGCAAATCTAATATCCTGGATGCGCTCGACGTGCTCCACCGGCTGACCAGCGCAGAGAACCTGACCGACGCTCTGGACGGGAGACGGCGGGAGGGCGGCCCGGTGCGCAGCGGTGCTGTAGGGTGTGCCCCGCACGGCAGCACCCGGTTCTCACTGGGGTGTACCGTCACGGTCACCCACCCGCGTGGGAACTACGACTACCGCTACGACGTCGAGTTAGAGACTGCTCCTTTCACCCGTGTCGTCAGCGAGACCCTAGAGGGGCCCCAGCGTGCTGCCAAGAGCGGTCGCTGGAACCAGCAGATCCTCGTGTCCGCCGGTCCCGGAAGCGGTGGCATCGGGCTGGATGCTGCTGTCTCGACAGGCAAACGAGGCCCCAACCGACACATCGTGCTGCGCGACGACCGCTCCGTGCTCAGCCAGCTCCCCGCGGTGCTCCTCGGTGCCACCCGTGCAGATCGGGACATCCTTGACGCCCAGCGGGACGTCGCAGCAGCGCTGCGCAGCACCTTTCACTTTGACCCTGCTCCAAGCCTGATGCGGGACTGGGTTCCCCTCCGGGAGACCCAGTTGCGTCGCACCGGTGAGAACCTGGCTCCCGTCCTCAGGCACCTTCAGGACCAAGCCCCTGGTACGTTCTCCCGGCTGGAGGAGCTGGCACGCCAGATTGCCGACTGCCCGATACGCGCTCTGGAGTTCAGCTCAACAGATACGGGAGACATCATGATTGCCGTCCAGGAGGAGCACGGCGACGGTCAACCAGGCGAGCCAACCGCGTTGACGACGGCCCGCTCCATGAGCGACGGCCTACTGCGTTTCCTTGCGATCGCCACGGCCCTGTCCACCCCGGCGAGCGACCTGGATCTTGACTCAGTCACTGCCACCTACACCAGCGATATCTCCGTCCCGAGTGCTGGTGCACTGCTGGCTGTGGAGGAGATCGAGAACGGTCTACACCCCTCCAATGCTGGCAGGCTGCTCCACCTAGTCGAAGAGGCCACACAGCGTGGCCAGGTCAGCGCGCTGGTCACCACGCACTCCCCCGCTCTGCTGGACGCGCTGAGCGGGAAGCAGCTCCGAGACGTCCTGGTCTGCCACCACCAGCAGGTCACCCGACTGGTTGACTTGCCCGGATACGCCCAGGCCATGAGCGCAGGTACGCTGGGGACCGTTGTGACCCGTGGTCTTCTTGATGATGCAGCCAGGCCCGGCCCAGAACCGGACTACTCTGACTTCCTCGCACTTATCGGAGCAGACTGATGACGGTCTGGTTCATTGACACCTCGGTGCTGGTGCACCTTCTCCAGGTTCCTGGCCTGTCAAGGCGAGATTCCCCGGACCAGGACAAGGCAAGGGAGGATTTCAAAGCGAGGCATGCTGCCGGAGACCAGTTCCTCCTACCCATCACCACCGTGATCGAGACGGGCAACCACATCTGCCAGGTCAAGGACGGCCAGCAGCGCAGGAAAGCGGCCCAGCTCTTCCACGACGTCCTGGACAAGGTCATCACCAGGCAGTCACCGTGGCTTCTCGACGAGGTGCAGTGGGACAACGACTTCCTTCACTCACTTCTCAACGGTGCTGCCACAGGCCAGCCGTGGGTGGAGCACGCCTGCCAGCAGTCGCTGGGAGGAGGCGACCTCAGCATCCTGGTGGAACGCGACCAGTACTGTACCCGTACAGGCCTGCGTGACGTCCGGGTGTGGACGTTGGACCACACACTCGACGCATTCGCGTCATAGCAGTGCCAACACGCGGCAGGGCGACCTGACCGGCCCCTCAGCCGCCCTGCCGCTACCCTCAGTGTCAGCCCTCAGTCTCAGCGCCTGCGCCTCTTTCCGCCGCTCTTCCTGGCTGCCTGGCGACGCTGGGCGCGGTTGGCAGGCACCTGCTGCCCGGCACCAGCCTCCGTGCCCCTGGCCGCGGCAGCCAGCTTCACGCCCCGCGGCCTGGCCGACGCACCTACCGGCCCGGAGGCCGCAGCCGCACCAGAGCGGGAGGACACCTCACCGTCCTCACCGGGACCCGAGTAGCTGATCGCCTGGCTGGAGGCGCTCAGAGGAGCCCGGCCGGTGTCCCCCAGGACCGTGCCCTGCCCGGCGCCTCCCACACGGATACCCGACACGGAGGTCGCGTCGGCACGGCCAGTGACCGCCTGGGCCGCCTCCTGCGTCCCATCGGCAGCGGCGCGTTCAGCAGCCTTGTCAAACCGAGCCACGTTGGCAAAGACCTGCTCCACGGTCTCCTCGCGGATCCCCTCCATCATCGCCTTGAACATGCGCGCGCCCTCGTTGGCGTACTCCACCAGGGGGTCACGCTGGGCCATGGCCCGCAGCCCGATCCCTTCCTTGAGATAGTCCATCTCGTAGAGGTGCTCACGCCAGCGCTTGTCCACCACCGCCAGGAGGATACGGCGCTCCAGCGCACGCATAGGCTCCTCACCCAGCTGCGCCTGGGCCACGGCGTTGGCAGCCAGCCGGGCCTCCGCCTCCTCGTAGGCCACGGCCACGTCCTCGCTCATCTCCTCGACGAGCCTGTCCGTGCTCAGCGCGTCGGGCCCGCCCAGGGCCTCGACGACCTCCTCCTGGCTCAGTCCCACAGGGTAGAGGTGGCCCAGGTCGTTCCACAACGAGTCGAGGTCCCACTGGTCAGGCCGCCCCTCGGCTGTCCTCGCGGAGACGATGTTGTCCACAGCCTGCTTCCGGAAAGCCTCCAGCTGGGGCTCCAGGTCCTCTCCGTCAAGGACGCGGCGACGCTCGGAGTAGACCTTCTCACGCTGCTCGGTCATGACGTCGTCGTATTTCAGGACGTTCTTGCGGATCTCGTAGTTGCGGGACTCCACCTGCCGCTGGGCGTTGGCGATACCACGGGTGACCATCTTCGACTCCAGGGGCACGTCGTCGGGGTAGGCACCCGAGGCCATGATGCGCTGGGCCAGCCCTGAGGCGAACATACGCATGAGGTCGTCCTCCATGGACAGGTAGAAACGGGACTCCCCGGGGTCTCCCTGGCGCCCGGAGCGGCCTCGCAGCTGGTTGTCGATACGGCGGGACTCATGACGTTCCGTCCCCAGCACGTACAGGCCGCCCAACTCCACGACCTCGTCGTGCTCTGCGGCACAGGCCGCCTTGGCGGAAGCCAGGGCCTGAGGCCAGGCCTTCTCATAGGCCTCGGCGTCCTCCTCGGGGTCCAGGCCCGCCTCCTTCAGGGCGGTCACGGCAATGTGCTCGGCGTTGCCGCCCAGCATGATGTCCGTCCCGCGACCAGCCATGTTGGTAGCCACGGTCACCGCCCCCTTGCGCCCGGCCAGGGCCACAACCGCCGCCTCACGGGCGTGCTGCTTGGCGTTGAGTACCTCGTGAGGGATACCGCGCCTGTCCAGCATCCCGGAGAGCAGCTCGGACTTCTCCACGCTGGTGGTCCCCACCAGGACCGGCTGGCCCGCCTCATGCCGCTCGGCGATGTCGTCCACGACCGCCTCCAGCTTGGAGGCCACGTTGGTGTAGACCAGATCCGGCTGGTCCACACGGATCATGGGCTTGTTGGTAGGGATCGGGACGACGCCCATCTTGTAGGTGCCAGCGAACTCTGCCGCCTCGGTCTCCGCCGTACCGGTCATGCCTGAGCGCGACCCCTCGGGGTAGAGGCGGAAGTAGTTCTGCAGGGTGATGGTGGCCAGGGTCTGGTTCTCCGCCTTGATCTCCACCTGCTCCTTGGCCTCGATGGCCTGGTGCATTCCCTCGTTGTAGCGCCGCCCCGGCAGCACGCGCCCGGTGTGCTCGTCGACGATGAGGACCTCGCCGTCACGCACGATGTAGTCCTTGTCCCGAGCGAAGAGCTCCTTGGCCTTGATGGCGTTGTTGAGGAAGCCGATCAGCGGAGTGTTCTCCGACTCGTAGAGGTTGTCGATCCCCAGGTAGTCCTCGACACGCTCGATACCGGGGGCCAGCACGCCCACAGTGCGCTTCTTCTCGTCGACCTCGTAGTCCTTGTCCACGCGAAGGCGCTGCGCCAGGCGGGCGAACTCCTTGTACCACTTGTTGACGTCGCCGCCGGCGGGACCGGAGATGATGAGCGGCGTACGCGCCTCGTCAATAAGGATCGAGTCCACCTCGTCAACGATGACGAAGGCGTGGCCACGCTGGACGAGGTCCTCAGGCCGCTGGGCCATGTTGTCACGCAGGTAGTCGAAGCCGAACTCGTTGTTGGTACCGTAGGTAATGTCCATGGCGTACTGCCTGCGCCGCTGGGCGGGGGTCTGCCCCACCAGGATGCACCCCGTGGTCAGCCCCAGGAACCGGTGAACGCGGCCCATGAGGTCGGACTGGTACTCAGCCAGGTAGTCGTTGACGGTCACCACGTGCACACCCTTGCCGGTCAGCGCCCGCAGGTAGGAGGGCATGGTAGCCACCAGGGTCTTGCCCTCACCAGTCTTCATCTCAGCGATGTTGCCCAGGTGGAGAGCTGCTCCGCCCATAATCTGGACGTGGTAGGGCCTCATCCCCAGCACGCGGTCCGCCGCCTCCACCACCACGGCGAAGGCCTCAGGCAGCAGGGCGTCCAGGGACTCGCCGTCCTCGTAGCGCCCCCGGAGCTCGTCGGTTGTCTCGCGCAGCTCGGTGTCGCTGAACTCTGCGAAGGCGTCAGCCAGGGACTCGACCTGAGTCGCGATCGTGTTGAGCCTCTTGAGGGTGCGCCCCTCACCGATGCGAAGGATTCGGTCGACGATCGACACGCTGCTTACTCCCTCTCCCGTGGGTTCCGCCATGACCACGCGCCACGGCGAGCCCGCTGACGAGCCTGACCAGGCCTGACGCGGACAGTCCTGCTCCTCCTTACTGTAGTGGACCTGCCAGCGGGCCTGCGGTGCCCCGGGCAGGGAGATTCCTCCCACCGCCTCTCCTCCGTCCTCCCGTTCTCCTCCGTCCTCCCGCGGGTTTCCAGTAAAGGCCGCCGGGTCTCCCGGCCCGGCGGACCGGCCCCGTGCCCCCTGGCACCACGCCGCACCACGCTGCACCACCCCGACAACCACAGGACCGGCCTGCGTCAGCTCCCTCTACCGCCCTGTGGACACACCGACGCCTACCGCCGCGCAGCAGGCGCGAGACGGTGCATCGTAGGTCTGTGTCCGCCACCTCCACTGCCCCCGTCCACCCGGACGCCCCCACGGCCTCGCGACACCGTGCGCACCGCCACCGCGACGTCGGGCAGCAGCACTTACCCGGCTCACGCAGTGGGCGCGCACGGGCCTGGACCTGGGCCTGCCGGCAACCTGCGCCGGGTGCGGACGGTGGGAGACCAGGCTGTGCCAACGCTGCCACGACCTGCTCATGACTGAGCCCACCCGGGTCGATCAGGCCGACGCCGCAGGTGATCTCGCGGTCATGGCCGCCTGCCGCTACGTCGGCCCTGTCCGCTCGCTGGTCCTGGGGTGGAAGAGCGGTTCACGCGAGGACCTTGACGACCACATGGGGACGGTCGGGTACCGGCTGGGACAGGCCTGGGCCTCCTCCTACTTCTGCGCGTCCCCGGCCGGAGCACCTTCCTCGCCCCTGCTGGTCGTGCCCGCCCCTTCCGGGGCGCGGCGCAGGCTGCGCGGCAGACTCGTGGCCGCGGCGCTCGCCGACCACGTGGCGCTCGGTGTCGCGGCCCGCCTGGCACAGGAACACCGGCCCCACCAGACAGTCCTCAGCGCTGACGTGCTACGTCGGCGACGGGCACCAGCGTCCCGCCAGGCGGGACTGTCCTCGCGGCAGCGCCGGGCCAACCGCGCCACACCACCCCGTCTTCTCGCAGACGTTCGGGGGCTGCCCGTCCTCCTGGTCGACGACGTCGTCACTACCGGCGCCACGCTGGGCGCGTGCGCCGCAGCACTGCGACAGGCCGGGGCCCACGTCCTTGGTGCCGTCACGCTGGCCGCGGCGCAGCGGCCCGGGCGGCACCCGACCAGGGTTCCGGGAGCCCCGCCAGCCTGTCCGCCGCAGGCGATCAGCTGCCACCCACCCCATCCAAATACGGCATGACCTGCTCAAATAGTGTAGATTTGTGGCACAGAGCACAAGCGCTGGTTGTGCGGACACACCACAGCCAGCGGACCGTCAGGAGGTGATAACACCGTTTCACAGTTCGCCGTCAGCCGACGGTGAGCGCACCCGCCCACAGCCCGCCAGGGCCACAGACCTGAGCCCCAGAAAGAGGTTCTACCTATGGACATCACCGTCGTCGGTCGCAACGCCGAGATCAGCCCTCGGCTCCGTGACTACGTCGAGGACAAGGTCGTCAAGGCCGAGCAGTACGACCCCCGAGTCCAGCGCGTCGAGGTCGAGGTCACCCACGAGCGCAACCCACGTCAGGCCGACACCGCCGAACGCGTCGAGATCACCGTCATCTCCAAGGGCCCGATCATCCGGGCCGAGGCCTCCTCCTCCGACCGGTTCGCCGCCTTCGACATCGCCATGGGCAAGCTCACCGAGCGCCTACGCCGCGCCCGGGACCGCAAGAAGGACCACCGCCGCTACCCGGTTGTCGTGACCCCGCCGGCACCGGAGGCTTCTCGCACCTCGACGGACGAGGTCCCCGACACCGACGACGCCCCCGCGGAGGACTCCCCCTCCGCCCCGACCGAGCACGGTGTGGCCGTCGAGTCCCAGCTGGGGGACTCACCGGTCATCGTGCGCCAGAAGCTGCACGAGGCCCGTGAGATGAGCGTGGACGAGGCGCTCTACCAGATGGAGCTGGTGGGCCACCCCTTCTACCTCTTCGTCGAGTCCTCCAGCAAGCAGCCCTGCGCCGTCTACCACCGACACGGCTGGACCTACGGGGTCATCCGCCTAGACGCCCGCGTCCAGTAGACAGGCTGAGGCACCTGCATGCTGGTGCCGCGACGGCCTGGACGGACTGACGGCCTGGCTGCCCGGTGCAACCGGGAGGCCAGGCCGACGGCCCGGGCAGACTCACCCAGCAGACCCTGCGCGGCACAGACATCCCGTAGCAGGGTACAACGGTCAGGGCAGCGCATAGGCCAGGTCCGTCACCTCCTCC
This sequence comes from Actinomyces lilanjuaniae, assembly GCF_003606385.1. Classification (NCBI taxonomy): domain Bacteria; kingdom Bacillati; phylum Actinomycetota; class Actinomycetes; order Actinomycetales; family Actinomycetaceae; genus Actinomyces; species Actinomyces lilanjuaniae. The sequence continues at coordinate 2,294,914 of NZ_CP032514.1, forward strand.
GTGAGCACCCGCCAGGTCGCGCCGCGTCTCTGCCAGGTCTGCCCCCTGGCGTCAGCGAGCAGGACCGTCTCCTCGGACCGGTCAGCGATCACCGACACGACGCCACTGACGCCGACCATCGTCGTCACCGAGCCTCCGACCTGGGCCAGCCGGACCTGGGGGACACCCCCTCCTCCTCAGCCTCCACCAGGAAGCCGACAGCGGTGGGAGAGCACCAGGCCATTCCCGAGCTTGAGCCTCCCCCGGCGGGGGAAGCTCAAGAGGGTCACCCAGCCCCACCGGTCTGCCGCTGTCATCGCGCAGCACAGCCGCCAGCACCACTGTTCCATCCGAACGGCGCAGGGCGAGCCGCTCCGACTCCACGGACAGGTCGAAGGCGACCAGTTCCTGCCCGTGGACCCACGAGTCCTCCAGCACCGCACGCTGGCCCTCGGCATCAACTGCGGTCAGGTACCCCTCAGCAAGCAGCCAGACCCAACCGTGCCGGTCGGCTACCGGTGCGCCAAGCCCCCCGGCCCCAGCCGAGGGGTCCCCCACGGACAGGATCACGCTGGCGGCGCTGCGATCCCGAGGAAGGCACAGCAGGCTGGAGTCAGACAGCGCGTAGACGTTGCCGTCGGCACCCAGGCTGGGCCACCGGGCGTCATCCACCCCCAGAGCCTGGGCTGTAGCCAGGGTGGAGCGGGTCGTCCCGGTCCCCCTGACCACCGCCCCGCCGGACATGCCGATGACACCGCCTACGTCGGGCACCAGCGCAGGCAGGTCCTGCGCCTGCCCGAGACTGGTGGCGCCTGCCAGCACCTCGACCTCGCTGATCTCGCCGACGGCAGTGAGCGTCTGCTCGACCTGGGCCACCAGGAGCCCCCGGCCCTGTGACGATCCCGGGTCGGACTCTGAGGTCAGGTGGACGGTAGCGACCTGGTCCTTGATGCTGACCCCCTCCTTCGTTAGACCAGCATTGCGAGGCATCAGGGACGTGGTGGCAGAAGCGAGCCAGGGCGAGGGCCCGCCGATGAGGCCCTCCACCAGTGCGCGGGCCAGGCTCGTGCGCGGGAACCAGCGCAGTTCGGGGACAAAACGGCTGCGGTCCCTGGAGAGGAAGCACAGGCTGTGGGCAGCGAAGTGCTGGGTCAGACGGCCGTAGGGCAGGAGGATCCCGTCGGGCAGCTGAACGATGCGCCACTGCCCCGTCGAGTTCTTCGCCAGGGAGTAGGCACCTTCGTAGAGGGCATCCTGCCGCGCCGGAGTCATGACTCCGTTGGAGCCCAGGCGGCCGTAGCTGCCGGCAGTTACCGTCACTGAGCCGTCGCTGGCGACAGTGATCTGGCGCTCGGTGGACCCCGAGTAGATCTCAATGACCTCCAGGGGGCTCCACTGGTCTGCCGCCCCCTGGGACAGGAACTTGCGTGCTGTGTCAAAGTCGTCAGAGAAGCCGGCGACGGCAGCGCGGAGGAAGCCGCGGACGATCTCCTCCGGGGTGGCGTCCTGGGCGGGTCCGGGAGCAGTCTGGATCAGGGCGCTTGAGTCCCGGGCGGCGACGTCGGACTCGTGGACCTCCCCGGAGGTAGGCAGCGCGGTGCACGAGCCCAGCAGGGCTGCTGCGGCAGAGACACCACCAAGCTGGAGCAGATGACGTCGCGCAGGCTTCCGGTCCGAGACTGAGGCCATCAGCGTCCAGTCCCCTCAGCGGCCTCGTCGGGGGTCGGCTGCGAGGCCTCTTCCCCGGGAAGGACGACCACCACACGTCCGGTGGCACCGAGGTCGGGGACCGGCGTGTCCTCCCCCGCCAGAGGAATGTCACCCAGGACGACGAGCGGGCGCGTGCGCCTGGTAGCAGGAGCAGGCCCCAGGGGCGACACCAGGGAGGTGGATCCGGCATCGGCGGAGGCGTCTGCCGACCCCGCCCGAGAGACCTGTGGGGCGTCGTCGGGGACCAGGTCCAGGGGGCCGGCACCACTGAGCCTGCCGGGCCCGCCGTCCTCCCCCTGGTGACGAGGCAGCACCAGCAAGAAGGACGAGCCGTCGGCGGGCCACCCCCACGCCGACAGGCGTCCCCCGTGGAGGATCGCGTCCTCCATGGAGATAGACAGGCCCAGCCCAGTCCCGCCCAGGCTGCGCTGCCGCGAGGGGTCGGCCCGGTAGAAGCGGTCAAACACCTTGGCTACGACGTCCGGGCTCATCCCGATTCCGTGGTCACGGACCCGGATAGCGACGGCCTCGTCATCCACCGCCAGAGTCAGGTCCAGGGGCTTACCCTCACCGTGCTCCAGGGCGTTGACCACAAGGTTGCGGATTATGCGCTCCACGCGTGTCACGTCAACCTCGGCCGTGGCAGCCTCCTGGGGCAGGTGGAGCCGCAGCTCGGTACCAGTGGCGTCAAAGTGGAATCTCGTCGTCTCCACGACCGAGTCAATCACCTGGGCCAGGTCTACCTCCTCAAGACGTAGCTTGACATTACCGGAGTCGATACGGGAGATGTCCAGCAGGTCGGTGAGCATCTTCTCAAAGCGGTCCACGGACTGCGACAGCACCTCCACGCTGCGCAGCGCGAAAGGGTCAGAGATCTCCGTGCGGGCGTCCTCGATCTGCTCGGTGGCCAGACGGATCGAGGCCAGGGGCGTGCGCAGCTCGTGGGAGACGTCGGAGACGAAGAGCTGCTGGACCTTGGACAGGGCCTCCAGGCGTTCGATCTGGTCCTCCAGGGAGGCCGCCATGTGGTTGAAGGACCGGGCGAGGGTGGCGATCTCATCCTCTCCCTGGACGTTGAGACGCTCGCTGAGCTCGCCTGAGGCCAGGCGCTCGGCCGCGCGAGCAGTGTGGCGTACCGGGCTGATGACCCAGCGGGTAATGGCCCACACCACCAGGATAAGCATGACCAGGAACCCCAGGCCGCCGATCGTGATGTTCCTTGAGGCCAGCGAGACCACCCTCTGCTCCCCCGCCAGGCTGTAGACCAGGTACAGGTCGTAGTCGCCAGCCAGGGGCAGACTCACCCGTGTCCCCACGATGATCCCCGGGTCCGCGCCCCCCTGGTTGTCGGGAACGGCTACCGACTGCCAGTACTGGGCCCCCACACCGCCCTCCTCCACCGCCGCCTCCATCTGGGGAGACACCAGCGAGGCGAGCCGGGTGTCCGTCTCCAGGTCGTTGATGACCGTGGGCGAGGTCTCAGCCGCACTGCGTCTCATGATGACGCCGACGCCACCGGAGGCGGCAAAGGAGTCGTTGACGTCATTGACCTGCTCCTCCGCCGCCGCCGAGACCTCGTCAGCAGTCACGGCGGTGGCGGAGTCGAACTCGACCTGGGCAGCCAGCGCCCGCTGCCCGGCGTCAGCCAGGATCGTGCTGCGCTGGTCCTCAAACACCTCCGAGCGAATCCTGTCCGTCACGAACGACAGCAGCAGGATGATCAGGAGCAGGCCGATGAGGCTGGCAGCGAAGACCATCCGCAGCTCCAGGCTGCGACGAAGAAAGCCTGGCAGAGGTACGGTACGGGACGTCCGTTCCTGGATGTCGTCAGCCTGGGGACGGGCCGGGTTCATAACAAGGGCGGTTCACGACATAAGGTGCGTCCAGGCGCGGGCTGCGCCAGGGCTCACGCGGTCTCGCCGACCCGGTAGCCCACCCCCCGAACGGTCACCACGATAGAGGGGCGCTCGGGGTCCTTCTCAATCTTGGCCCGCAGACGCTGGACGTGGACATTGACCAGCCGGGTGTCGGCCGGGTGCTGGTAACCCCACACCTGGCTGAGGAGCTCCTCGCGGGTGAAGACCTTCCACGGCGAGCGGGCCAGCGTCACCAGCAGCTCGAACTCCAGGGGTGTTAGGGCGATAGTGGTGCTGCCCCGGTTGACCTGGTGGCCAGCAACGTCAATATCGAGATCCCCGGCACGCACGTGCTCGGCAGCGCCAGGGTTGGTACGACGCAGTCGTGTCGAGACGCGAGCCAGCAGCTCCTTGGACTTGAAGGGCTTGGTGACGTAGTCGTCGGCCCCGGCCTCAAGCCCGGCAACAACGTCCTGAGTATCTGTGCGCGCGGTCAGCATGATGATAGGGACGTCGGACTCGGCCCGGATCAGTCGGCAGATCTCGACACCGTCAAGCCCTGGAAGCATGAGGTCAAGAAGCACCAGGTCGGGGCTGGACTCCCGAAAAGCGTCCATAGCCTTGGCCCCGTCGTGGCAGAGAGTGGGCGTGTAGTTCTCCGACTCCAGCATGATGCCGATCATCTCGGCAAGGGAGGCATCATCGTCAACTACTAGAATGCGCGTGCTCATGGGCATATCTTGGCATGAGGTCGTAGGGTTGCCCGACACCGGCACCCTTGGAGTGGCGTTCACAGTTTCAACTAAGGCATTGACACCTTTCCACAGCTACCTCAAGGTCGTCACACCATCGCCTGGAAAGAGGCTGCGCTCCGCAGTCAACAGATGAGTTCCCCCAGACGCACGCCCACGCCACGGACATAAACGCTGCACCACGAGCTCCAACCAGTGTGCCGACACGAGGACACTGACCCCAGTGCGTCGCTGTCGAGACCCTGCTGAGACCCTGCTGCGGCGGATATCCTCCGACAGACGGAGGGCACCAGCCACCACGCGTGGCACGATGCCTCTATGAGCGCCGATACCGCCGACACCACAGCCTGGGAGCCGCCAACACCGAGCGAGCCTACGGGCCAGGTCACCGACAGCCTCGTGGCCGCGGGGCATCACGGCACCGTCCGGCCTCCGCACAACACCCTGTCTCCCCCACCTGCCGGGACGCAGCCAGGACCAGGAGCCCAGGACAGGGTGGGGGGCCTGCCCCCCGTCTCGGACAGCCCACCTCCCTATCCGGGCAGCCACCGCCCCGGTATCATCCCGATGCGCCCCCTCAGTGTCGGGGAGGTGCTGGAAGGCGCCTTCACCTCCTTGCGCACTAGTCCCCGGGCTATGCTCCTGCCCTCCCTGCTCGTCATGAGCGTCATCGGAGTCCTCACCGCCGTCATCGGCGTCCTGGCGGTACAGGAGCTCGACCTGCTCGCCCTGGAGGAGGAGAGCGCGGCAAGTGCCACCGGCTACCTGTCCGGGTACATGTACGGCACCACCTTGAGGAGTGTGCCGGTGAACCTGCTGAGCTACCTAGCAACCATAGTCCTCAACGGGCTGCTCATCGTGCCGGTGTCACGTATGGTCCTGGGGCATGTGATCACCCCTGCGGAGCTGTGGCGGCGCACCAGGGGAAGGATCTGGGCGCTGATCGGGCAGAGCCTCTTGATCACCGCCGTCATCGGCGCCTGCGGCCTCCTGGCCGTCGCGCTCGTGGGAGGCCTGACCTACGTGGTGGTCTCAGCCGCAGGCGGTACCAGCCTCCCGGTGACCCTGCTGGCCGCAGCCGCCACCGCCCTGGTCGCCCTGTTCCTCCTTCTCCTCGTCCCGGCGCTGGCCGTCATGCTGTCCCTGGCCCCGGCCGCCCTCGTCCTGGAGAACGCCGGCGTGGTGGAGAGCCTGCGCCGCTCCTGGAGGCTGGTCCGCAGCAACTTCTGGCGCGTCGCGGGCATCCTGGTGCTCACCCTGCTCATCATGACGGTGGTCACCAGTGTGGTCTCGGTACTGCTCGGCCTGGTGTCAAGCCTGGTCATCGGGCTGGCCCCGCAGGCGCTGACCGTGCTCACCGCGGTGATGGGACTGGTCAACGCCCTGATCAACGCAGTCATCATCCCCTTCTCCGCAGCAGTGGTCGCCGTGACCTACACCGACCTGCGCATGCGGGCCGAGGGGCTAGACGTCGAGCTGCGCCGGGCTACAGGGGCCTGAGCCGTGCCACCACCCCACCTGACCGAGACTCCCAGCACCGTCCCGGCTTCCCCGCTCCTCCTGCCGTCCCCGCTCCGCCCGGCCCGCTGGTCCCCGTCGGTGGCCCTCGCCGCGGGCCAGGCCGTCATGAGCGGTGCGCCGGCGACGCCGGATGCTGAGGAGGCGCGACGGGCCGCCCAGGAGGAGCTGTCCCGCCGGGTCTACGACAACCACCCAGGTCTTGCTGAGAGGCTGTGGACATGGGTGAGCACCCGCCTGGACGTGACAGCGGTGGTGCCCGGGGCACCACCGTGGGTGTCAGTGGCTGTCGTCGTACTGTGCGCCACGGCTGCCGCCTGCTCCCTGCTACTTCTCCTACGCCGCGTCGCCGTGGTACGCCGGGTCCACGGGCTGGAGGACGCTGTCCTCAACGACGACCGGGACTCAGCCGCCCTGGCCCAGGCTGCTGACCAGGCCGCCACACAGGCCGACTATGCTACCGCCGTCGTCGAGCGGTTCCGTGCCGTGGTCCGCTGCCTGAGCGAGGTCGGCATGCTTGAGGAGTACCCGGGAATGACTGCAGCCGAGGCTGCTCGCGCAGCCAGCACCTCCCTGGGCAGGCTGGACAGGCACCCGGCAGGCGGCACGGACGCCAGCCGCCTGCACAGGGCGGCCAGCCTCTTCGACGGCGTCTTCTACGGCGACATCACTCCCACCCCCAGCCAGGACACCTGGATGCGGCAGCTGGCGGCCGACGTGGCAGACCTGGTCGGCAGCACGCGGACGCGCACAGCCTCCCTGGTGAGGGAGGAGTCATGACCACCGTCACCTCCCGGGAGAGCCATGTGGAGGACGTCGGTGCCCGGCTCCGGCAGTGGCGCCCCCTCGTCCTGGCAGCCAGCCTGCTCCTGGTCGTCACGCTGGCCGTCATCTGGCTGCGCCCTTCCCAGTCCGAGGTCACCCGCGCACCGGACAACCCCGAGGCAGAGGGAGCCATGGCGCTGGCGGAGCTCCTCCGCGCCGAGGGGATCGAGGTCGCCAGGGCGGGCACGCTCGCCCAGGCCCTGGATGAGGTCCACGACGGGGCCACCGCTGTTGTGGTCAGCCCGGGAAGGCTGACCACCGCCCAGCGGGAGTCCCTGGCACAGGCGGGAGGAGACGTCGTCGTCATCGGCGACCTGGAGGACGGCCTTGAGGGGCTGACCAGCGCCCGCGCCGATACCTCCGCATCCACGGCGTCCATCCTGGCCCCGGGGTGCGGGGAGGAGGACGCGGCCGTCGCCGGGTCCCTGGCCAGGTCCGCCACCTCCATCGACCTGTCCAAGGCACCGCAGGCCACCGGCTGCTTCCCTGTGGCCCAGGACCGGTTCGCCTACGCGACCGAGCCGTTGCCCAGCGGGGGGACGCTGCGTCTGGTCGCCGACGGGTCCCTGGCAACCAACGCCCACCTGGCCGAGGCCGGGCACGCCGCCCTGGCGGTGCGTGCCGCAGGCCGTCACGAGCACGTCACCTGGATCGACGACCAGACCGCCACCTCCCCGGGGCCTGGGACTCACCCGCCCTGCCTCCCTGGCTGCCTCTCCTCACGCTGGACCTCGTCCTGATCACGGTGGTGCTGGCGCTGGTGCGAGGACGGCGCCTGGGTGCCATCGTCACCGAGGACCTGCCAGTCGTGGTCTCCTCCACCGAGACCACCCTGGCCCGGGGGCGCCTCTACCGGCGCGCGGCAGACCGGCAGCGCTCCGCCGCGGCCCTGCGGGCGGGCACGGCGAGACGTCTGGGGCGTACTCTCCAAGTGCCTCCGGAGGCAGGGCGGGAGCACCTGCTCGACGCACTGGAGGGGCTGGCTGGTGTTGACCGCCGACAGGCGGACATGCTGCTCTACGGCCCTGTGCCCCCTGACGACAAGGCTCTGGCCTCCCTGGCCATACGGCTTGACCACCTTGAGAGCGAGGTTCGTTCCAGATGAGTATTGTCGACCCGCCCGCCGTGACGGGCTCCTCCCCCGCAGCACCGGTGGAGGACACCACCGCAGACCCGCGCGAGCGCCTGGTGGCGGTACGCACCCAGGTAGCAAAGGCCGTCGTGGGGCAGGACGCGGCAGTGACCGGACTGGTCATCGCCATGCTCGTCGGCGGCCACGTCCTGCTGGAGGGCGTGCCGGGAGTAGCCAAGACGCTCCTGGTACGCACCCTGGCCACCACCCTGACACTGGGTACCAAGAGGGTCCAGTTCACTCCGGACCTCATGCCCGGAGACGTGACCGGCTCCCTGGTCTACGACTCCCGTTCCGCACGGTTCTCCTTCCGCGAGGGCCCGGTCTTCACCAACCTCCTGCTGGCTGACGAGGTCAACCGGACGCCACCCAAGACCCAGGCAGCGCTGCTGGAGGCCATGGAGGAGCGACAGGTCTCCGTCGACGGCGAGTCCCGCGCCCTGCCGGAGCCGTTCATGGTCGTCGCCACCCAGAACCCTGTGGAGTACGAGGGCACCTACCCGCTGCCCGAGGCCCAGCTGGACCGCTTCCTGCTCAACCTCGTCCTGCCCAGGCCCGACCGCTCCCAGGAGATTGAGGTCCTGTCGCGCCACGCCGCCGGCTTCGACCCGCGCAACCTGCCAGAGGCCGGGGTCCAGGCGGTCGCAAGCGGACAGGACCTGGTTGCAGCACAGGAGCAGGTGCACACCGTGGGGGTGACACCGGAGGTACTGGGCTACATCGTGGACCTGGTCAGGGCCACTCGCGCCATGCCCTCGGTGGCCCTGGGCGTGTCCCCGCGCGGTGCCACAGCCCTCCTGGCAGCCTCACGCGCCTGGGCGTGGCTAGCCGGACGCTCCTTCGTCACCCCCGACGACGTCAAGGCCCTGGCTGTCCCGGCCCTGCGACACCGCATCCTGCTGCGCGCCGAGGCGGAGATGGAAGGGACTACCACCCGGGCCGTGGTCGACTCCGTCCTGCGATCAGTACCTGTCCCCCGCTGAGGAGCCCTGAGGAGCCAGATGTTCCTGACGATGCGCACGCTGTGGGCAATGGTCCCCAGTATCGTGGTCGTGGTGCTCCTGCCCCGCCCGGCACTGCTGGCTGCCTGGACCGGCGTGGTGACGCTTCTGGTGGCCGCCGACGTGGCAGCGACACCGTCGACACGGCACCTGAGCGCGCAGCGGCGCACAGCGCGGGCGATCCGCCTAGGAGCGTCAACAACCTCCACCGTGACCGTCACCAACAGCGGCCCGCGCGCTGTCACACTGTCCCTACGAGACGCCTGGCCACCCAGCGCCGGAGCCAGCAAGGAGTACGGGGACCTGACCGTCCCGGCCGGGCAGCACCGGCAGCACGTCACCACGCTCACCCCCTGGCGCCGGGGCTACCGTCAGGCAGGCCCGCTCACCGTACGCTCGACAGGACCGCTGGGGCTGGCCGGCCGACAGACCTCCTTGCAGGCAGAAGCGACACTGCGTGTCCTTCCCGCCTTCAGCTCCCGGCGACACCTGGCCTCCCGCCAGGCGCGCCTGCGTGAGATGGATGGACGCAGCGCGGTCATCACCAGGGGGGAGGGCACTGAGTTCGACTCTCTACGAGGCTACGTGGTCGGGGACGACGCGCGCTCTATCGACTGGCGCTCCTCCGCCAGGCGCAGCGAGGTGGTGGTACGCACGTGGCGCCCCGAGCGAGACCGGAGAGTCCTCGTCCTGCTGAGCACCGGTCGGACGTCCGCCGTGCGCCTCGGGGACGAGCCCCGGCTTGACCTCCAGATCGAGGCTGCCCTGCTCCTGGCCGCTCTCGCCTCCCACGCCGGGGACAGGGTCGAGGTGGCCGCACTGGACAGTGCTGTCCGTCTTCAGGTCCGAGGCGAGTCAGGACCGGCACTGATGAGCACCCTGGCTAACGGCCTGGCCCCCGTGGAGGCACGGCTGGTGGAGCCGAACTGGCCTCTCATGGCCTCGGTGGCCCGCTCCTCGCTCAGCCAGCGTGCCCTGGTCGTGGTGCTGGCAGCGCTGGACGGTGCCGGTGCTGATGCAGGGATGCTGCAGGCACTGTCCGCCCTGGCACACCAGCACACGGTCGTCCTCGCCTCCGCCACAGACCCCTCCCTGGAGGAGCTACGGGCCCGGCGTGACGACACCGAGGCGGTGTACACCGCCTCCGCCGCGGAGATGGACCTCATCGAGCACGACGCGGTGCGACGGTACCTGCACAGAGCCGGTGTCGTCGTGGTCGAGGCCAGCGGGAGCAGGCTGGCTCCCGACCTGGCCGACACCTACCTGGACCTAAAGATCGCAGGACGCCTGTGAGCAGTCAGAACCCACCACAGCTACCGGAGTCACCGGAGTCACCGCCCTCCTGCGGTCAGCCCCCCTCCCGCGGAGCCTCCAGTCTCCCGGACCGTTCAGGCCCCCACGAGCTACCCGGCCTCCGGGGCGGAGTAGCCCGCCTCCTGAGGTCCCAGGTCACCTGTGATATCAGCCTTGACGGCACGGCGTCCCAGGACAACCGTATAGACCCACAGGAGCGCCACCGCCCCGAGACCTACGGCGATCTTGAGCACCCACGGGATGGGAGCAGGGGTCACGAACGCCTCGATCAGGCCCGCCACCACCAGTGCCATGGTCAGCCCCACAGCAGCTGTCACCAGCACGCGGCCCTCGACTGCCAGGGCGTTGGCCCGCGACCGCCTGCCCGGAACCAGCAGCGTCCAGAACAGACGCAGCCCGGCTCCGCCCGCAGTCAGCACGCAGGTCAGCTCCAGCAGGCCGTGCGGGAGGACCAGGGCGAGGAACTGCCCCAGCAGGCCGTGGTCGGCCATGACCGCGCCTGCCTGTCCCAGGGCTACGGCGTTGACCCACAGCACGAGGGCCGGAAGCACGCCGGTGACGCCTCCGGCCACGCAGACAGCCGCGAGACGGGCGTTGGATGTCCACACCTGGGCGGCGAACTCCACCGGGGCGTACGCGGTGTAGTAGGCCTCAAAAGCCTCGTGGGCGTAGGCGTGACGCTGGCTCGGGGTCCCCAGCAGGCTCATCGCCTCCGGGCTACGCAGCGTCCAGACCCCTACGACAAGGACCAGCGCCACCTCTGCCACCGTGACACCCAGCGTCCACCAGCGAACGCGGTACAGGGCAGCGGGAACAGCCTGGAGCACAAAGCTCCTGGCCGTGCTCAAAGTCACCTCACGCGTTCCAGCCAGGCGCTCACGTGCTGCCGTTACACGCACGGACAGCTCGGCGACCAGCTGTGGGTCCGGGGCTGCCGAGCGCACCTGGGACAGGTGACGGGCGCACATTCGGTAGAGCATGACAAGCTCGTCAGCCTGCGCCCCTGTCAGTCGTCTGCTGGAGACGAGCCGGTCAAGGCGGTCCCACTGGTCACGGTGTGCCGCAGCAAAGGCGTCAAGATCCACAACGGGAGTCTGCCATGACAGCCACGCCAACAACGACAAACGCGACCACCACGGCAGCACTGTCCTCATATCCTGACCAGTCCGGGCGCCCCGGGACCGCAGGCGACATCACAGGCGACATCGCAGGTGACATCGCAAGCGACATGGTCGTCACCGCCGAGGCCGTCGCCCTGGAGGCACTGCCCGCGACCGCCGTCTCACGACTGCTGTCAGGTGCTGTCGACTACGGCATCTACGCCGTGGGAGCGTTACTGACTCTTACCACCATCGGCCGTCTCTCCGCTGCCCGCATACTGCCCTCTCCCTCCGGCGCCCTCCTCAGCGTCAGCCTGTCCCTGACCGCCTTCACCTGGATCGTCGTGGTTCCGATAGCGGTCGAGATCCTCTCTCGTGGCCGCAGCGCGGGCCGCCTGGTCACAGGGGCTCGAGTGGTACGCGACGACGGCGGCGCTGTCAGGCTGCGGCACAGCCTCGTCAGGGCGCTAGTCGGTGCCGTCGAAATCTGGGGCACCGGGGCGCTCCTGGCACTGGTCAGCTGCGTGGTGACCAGGCGAGGCAAGCGCCTGGGAGACCTGCTCGCGGGCACCTACGTGGTGCGCGACCACTACGACAGCCTTCACAGGGCACCGCTGCTCATGCCTCCCGAGCTGGCGGCGTGGGCAGCTGGTGCCGACCTGGGAAGGCTTCCTGGCAACGTGACGCTGGTAGCCCGCACCTTTCTTCAGCGCTCTGCCGGGCTGCGGGAGCCCTACCGGCAGCAGCTAGGCACGCACCTGGCCACCCAGGTCAGCGAGTACGTCTCTCCTCCCCCGCCGCCAGGCACCCACCCGGAGCGCTTCCTGGCTGCGGTACTGGTGCAGCGGCGCGACCGGGAGCTGGCCCTGGAGCTGGAAAGACGTCACCTGGAGGAGACAGTACGTCACAGCATGGCACGGCTACCTTTTGAGGTCGGCAGCGGCGACGCCCGGTGACGCCCGGGCAGGGTGACGCCCGGGCAGAAGACTCCCGCGAGCCCAACAGGCAGCAACTGCTCCGAAGCCCCCTCTCCTCGCCCCTCCTGGGCTCCTCAGCCTCCTCCTAGTCCTCAGCCTCCTCCTTCTCGCCACGCAGGACCCTCAGGTGGCCGCGACGCAGGATCTCTCCCTCAGCCACCTCCGGCAGCGGAGGCAGCGGAGCCGTCACAGGCCCGGGTATCACCCCGCCCGGACGAGGACGACGCTCAGCGGGCGGAGGAGCCGGGCGGGGAGCACGCGAGGCCTCCCGCACCGCGTCCGCCAGCGCCAGCAGGTCGTCCTCGCTCGGTGGGGCGGGCGTGAAGTCGGTCGCCAGCCGAATCACCTGCCAGCCTCGGGGTGCGGTAAAGGAGGACACGTGCTTCTCGCACAGGTCGTAGGCCTCGGGCTGCGCCTCAGTTGCCAACGGCCCCAGGACGATCGTGGAGTCCGCATACACGGAGGTCAAGGTGGCCACGGCGGGACGCTCGCAGCCGGGCCTGCGGCAGTGTCGGACTCTTCTCACGCACGCAGGCTACCGTGCCGCTGCCCCTGACGGGGAGGAATCCCGCATACGCTGGCGACGTGACCTCCCCGTTCTCCCCCGTCGCCACCTCGTCGCACTACCCCGGCAGGCGGCGCAGACGCGACCGGCACGGACGGGGACAGCGCGGGCCGCTGCTCCCACCGAGCCTGCCAGCGTGGCGGACGCGCGCTGAGCGGTTTGACGAGCTGGTCATCGCCGCTGCGCGGGACCTGGCCACCCGGTGGCCCCAGGTCAAGGATATCCAGTTCGCGGTGGAGGAGGTCCCGCCCTCCGACCCCGCCCCCTGGGAACGGTCGGTAGTCCTCGGGAGAGGGTTCACGGCGGAGCCACGAGCGGGCCTGCCTGCACGCGTCATCATCTACCGGCGCCCAGTGGCCTCGCGTGTGGTCGCGAGCCAGGCGGGACCCACGGCGCTGGCCGAGCTGGTACGCCAGGTGGTCGTCGAGCAGGTGGCTCTCATGCTGGGGCGCCGTCCCGAGGAGATCGACCCCGGCTGAGACAGGGGCCGCCGACCCCCACCAGCAGCCCTCACCAGCCCTCCCGTCCGCACCCCAATCGTCACTCAGTCCTCGCACAGCCCTTGCTCGAGGAAACCCACGGGGTTACGCCGGAGAACGCGGCTCACGTGCGCACAGCCCTTAGCTGAGGAGGATCCTGTGCGCAGCCGCTGCCGCTGCGTCAGGCTCGGCCGGGACGACGGAGAGCAGGACTCCTGCGGCGTCCCCGGACACACGAGCAGCTACCACGGTCGCAGCAGCCACCGCGCCCCTCTCCCCCGAGGTAGTCAGAGTCACAGCCGCAACCTCATCGGGGACATCGACCCTGATCGCCCCTCCGGCGGGAACCGCTACCTCCTCCTGCCACGACCCGTCAGCGCTGGCAAGAGCGACAGAGGTCTCCCGGCCCCCGTTGGCCAGGGTGACCACGGAGTTCAGGCCCTCGCCCCGGGGAACCGCCAGGACGCTGGCAGCCAGCGCGTCCTGGCGGCTGGCCTGAATCCATGCCTTGTCATGCACGAGGGCACCCGAGCGCTCCGGGTACTCCCCGCCGCTTCGCACCAGCTGTACCGCCGCCGCGACGGGCAGGTCCGAGGTCACCTGCAGGCCGTAAGTACCCGGCGAGACTCCCTCCAGGGAGACGTCGAAGACGCTGCCCGGGTCAATGACGACGCCCTCGGCTCCCGGAAGCGGTACGGACCCCTCCTCGCCGAGCATGGCCACGTTGACCGACGCGGGCTCGTTGCCTGGATTGACCACTCTTACGACAGGCGAGTCGGAGGAGACCGCCCCCGTGGAGTCCTGTGCCACCTCACCCTGCTCCTCGGGGCTGGCAACCTGGACCCCGGGGACCACGAGGTCCGTGGCTGGGGCGGCACCACCCGTAAGGACGTCGGTTCCCGCCGCCGTCTCCCCGTCAAGCTCCTCAGTGACCAGCGCCACGGCAAGGCTGCCTCCCTCCGCTTCGACCGACACCGCCAGGCGAGGGTCGTTGGCACTGGCGGCTTCCAGGAGCAGGGACGTGTCGGAACCAGCCGGGACCGTGACCTGGCCGTTACTGGGAAGATCGAGCTGTCCTGTGGACCCGTAGACTGCGACGTTTGCTGTCACGTTGGTGACTCCGGGATTCTCCAGCCGCAGCTGTGCAGAGGCTCCCGGCGCCGTAGAGCCTCCCACAATCCAGGATGTCGCGGAAGGCTGGACACAGGGGGCGGCAGTCAGGCCCCGAAGGTCTCCGCCGGAGGCCAGGGTCGTGACAAAGGCCGCAGCAGACGCGACCTGCCCTTCCTGCCCAGGCTCGACCACAACAACGCCGCCTTCCGCGCTGTCCATGGTCGTGGCCGAGTCCTCCCGGAGGGGCTCGTCAGCGTAGGAGAGCGAAGCGCTCTCTCCAACCGGCACCACAGTCGTGGACGTCGTCATCGACGCCACCTCCACGGCCTGCAGCGTGTTCGTGGGTGAGCTGGGGCACACGTACACGCTCTGGGCCCCGCCCTGGGTCACGGTCACGGGGGCCAGCCGGGGCGTGGCTGCCAGAGGGTGGACCTGTCCCCACCACGTCACGCCGCCAACGGCACAGGCCAGGACCAGCGCGCACACCAGCGCCGCCCCACGTCGCGCGACACCACGCCACGACCGCCGCGCAGGACGCGGTGTCGACGCTCCAGAGGCTCCCGACGTCTGGGCAGGAGGCTGCGGACGGGCTGCCTCCTGCGTCTGAACAGCGTCTGCGTCAGCCTCTGCGTCGGTCCCTGCATCAGTCTGAGCAGGCTCTCGGTGCTGACGGCCCTCCGCCTGCCGACTTCCAGGACCGTCCCCGGGGTCTCCTGCCCCCTGAGAGGACGAGGCCGTGCTCTCCAGCTCGCTCACACCGTCTCCCTTCCGCGTCGCAGGGGTAGGGCGGCCACAGCCGTCACCACCCATGCACCCCAGATCCCATAGGTCAGCAGGGTCGGGACGAGCCCGCCCCTATAGGTGATCTCCAGGATCCCCTCGTCGGCGGGTAGCACAAAGGCCTGCCTCCACTCTCCGCCCTCGCCGGGCAGGGTCGTGGGCTCCAGCGGCGTCCCGTCCAAGGAGGCGCTCCAAGAGCTGCTAGCGCGCTCAGCCAGGACCAGGGTGCGTCCGTCCTGGCCCCGGGGCAGGCGCGCACTCGCGGCAACCTCGCCACCGTCAGAGGACAGCGGCACGCTGCGACCGTCGGCATCCACGACCGTCAGCCGTGAGGCCTCCTGGCCCTGCTGCGGTGCCACACGCCAGGCGGTACCGGAAGCAGTCTGCGCCAGCTGGTCCAGTCCCGGGGTCGATGCCAGGCCGGAACGTGTCTCAGCAGTCAGCTCGTCTCCTGGAGTCTCGGCCAGGACGACGACAGCGATCCCGTGCGCCGCCAGCTCGGCAGCAGCCTCCTCGTCCTGCCCGGAGACGGCCCGGGCGACCAGGTCGGCCAGGGCGAGGTCCGCGTCGTCGCCCAGCACCATGGGGACGTCATCGGGAAGAGCTCCCTCAGCCGCGACCAGCCCATGGTCCCAGACGTCCGGCACCCGGGTACGCAGCTGGGCGCTGAGCACCTCTGGCAGGACGTCGGTCACCTGGGTACCAGCATGCCGCCAGATGGTGACCTGCAGGCCCGCGGGAGAGGCTGCCAGGTGCAGGACCCGGCCCTGGGTACCAGAGGACTGGAGCTGGGCAGCAATCAGCGGAACCTGCTGCCCAGCGCTGCGCAGGGCCACGGCCTGCTCGGACCCCGCACGAGCCCGCCAGGCCCAGGCCGCACCCGCTGTCAGAGGACCGGCTGCCACGACGAGGCACAGGACCGCCACTACCCACGGCCGCCAGCCACGCGCCCCTGCCCTCAGGACCGCGTCCGCATCCAGGAGGGCGAGGCAGGCGTCGCCAGCAACCAGGCCTGCCAGGACAAAGCCAGCCAGGGCCACGGACAGCCCGGCCCCGGCCCACCCGGTGACAAGCACGCTGGTGTCCTCACCTGGGCTGGTCCCGACAGCGGTGACAGTGCGGGAGGACAGGGCCGCCAGCGCCAGGCCGCCAAGCGCCAGGAGGACACCGGTCCGTGCCCTGGCTCCCTGCCGCCCGGACACCAGCAGGCTCGCTAGCGCCGCGGCCGGAACGACAGCCAGAAGGATCTTGCCAACCAGGGCCAGGGCGCCGTCAGCCAGGACAAGGTCCAGGTCCGTGGGCGAGCCCAGGAGCAGGTCCACCCCGCTGGGGGAGCCGACTGCGGTCGGCACGCCGGTGTCAGTTAGCAGCAGGCGCAGCCCCTGCGACCAGGTCGTGGTCGAGCCCACCTGCCAGGCGCGCCACCAGGCCGGGGCGGCTGTCAGCACCAGCGGCACCAGCGTGAGAAGCAGTCGGTAGCCCCGTGAGGACCTCAGGGCCAGCACACCGATCACAAGAAGCAGGAGCGGAGCCGTCGCCGCGGACGCAGCCACCACCACCGAGGCGAGGAGGCCAGCCGTGGCCGCAGCAGCCGCCGAGCCGGGGCCGTACCGCACGGGCATCGGCACCCGGTGAGACGACGTACCGGCCACGCCGCCTACCGCCCCTTCCGTGTCCGGGCCGCTGGGGTTCAGGTCCTGGGCAGGAGGGTGGTCCTGCACGCCTGTACCATCCTCGTCCTGGGAGCCGGGGCTGTCCTGGCTGCCCCGGTCGCCCTCCTGGCTATCCTCTCGGCCTGCCTCACTGCCCTGAGCGCTCTCCTGCTCCTGGCCGTCCTGGTGTCGACCGTCCTGAACGTCCTCTGGCATCCCGGAGCCAGCCACGGGGTCTACCACGGGCTGGAGATCCTCACCGGGCGCGTCCTGGTCAAGATGCGCCAGGTCCTCGACGCGTTCCTGGGAGAAGAGGTCCAGCTCCTGACGCTCCCTGTCTGTGAGCAGGTGCGCACCCACAAGACCGGAGACAACCACATCGCGACGGTCCGCCCCCAGCGCACGGGCCACGGCAAGAAGCATCCAGGGCAGGGCCAGGTGGACCAGGACAGCCGTCAGGCGCCCCTGCCCCACTGCCGTGAGGAGGTTCGGAGTGAGCGCCCACACGAGCCCGGCCGCCCAGCGCAGCCCCACCCGACGCGTCACCGTCCCGGCAGCGAACCAAGCCCCCAGGGCGGCCAGAGGCACAGCAGCCAGAAGAAGAGCATGGACCCCTACGTCACCGTCAACCCCGACCAGGCCACCCAACGCCATCGGCAGCGCCATCACCGCCAGAAGAGGCGAGGGCCCACCGGGGTAGCCGTCGCCAGAGGGGATCCAGGCGGCCCAGGCAGTCTCCCACATCTCACGCCAGCTGGTGGAGAGGAAGGCGGAGGCACCACCGCTGACAGAGCGGGTCAGCACCACGCCCGACAGCCCGGCAGCCGTCACAACGAGGACAGGTAGCACCAGGGCGACCAGCACCCTCCTCCTGGTGCGGGCCAGGGCGGCCAGCTCACGCACCTCCAGCTCGCTGGGCGCTCTGGAGCGCGCCGAGCGCTCCCGCTCCTGGCGCACCTGGTCCCTACGCGCCGCACGAATCCGGGATGCCGGAACGTAGAGCCTTCCCAGGGCGGAGCGCGGCACCTGTGCGTACCGAGACAGACGACGACGACCTGTCCTGATACGACCGGCATGCCTGAGGACCTCACAGGCGGCAGCCACCTCGTCGCGGGCGAGCGCAGGAACCTTGGAGACCAGCCGCCACAACCCGCGAGCCAGCCCCAGAAGCAGGAACCACCCTAGCAGCAGGACCACGGGACGAGAGGAGAAAGCACCCCAGTTGGTCAGCTGGGCGACCCGACGCTCCCGAAAGGAGCGCTCAGGGGCAGGATCCGGCAGGTCGGTGACCGGAGCGTCACTCTCCCGGCGAACGGCCTGCCGAGCGGGCCGCAGGCCAAGGTAGGAGGCACGACGATGACGCAGGACGGCCTGGGGCTCGACGACAACCCGGTAGCCGCACAGTCGGGCAGCACGCGACAGCTCCAGACCGTCCCCGAAAGGTCCCAGCCACGGTGCGATGCCACCGACCTCGTCCCACACGGTACGCGCTACCAGGGCACCGGCTGTCCCCACCGCGAGTACGTCGCTGCGGTCGTCGTACTGGCCCTGGTCCACCTCACCGGGGACAATGGCGTTGTCCCTGCGCGCCGAGGCCGTCGTGCCCAGCCCGACCTCCAGAAGCTGGTCGGGATGGTCCCAGGAGACCTGCTTGGGGCCGACGACACCCACGGACCGCGCGTTGGCCGCCGCCGCCAGCAGCGCGCGCAGGCAGCCTGGCTGCGGTGCGGAGTCGTCATGAAGCAGCCACAGCCACAGCCTTCGTGACTGCTGCTCCTCGGGATCAGGGACGATCAGACGTCGCTCCTGCCGGGTCACCGGGGACAGCGCCCCGACGACCGGGTCAGGAGCCACCCCTCCGGAGTGCGCCCCCTCAGGCACGTCCCGGCTCCCACCGGATCGACCACGGCGACGCCCCCCTGAGGCCACGAGGTCGGTATAGGCGGCAAGCCCCGAGGCGATCGCGGCTCCGAAGGTAGCCACCTCCCCGGCACGTACGATGCGCACCGCGCTGGAGGCATCAAGCCCGCAGGCCTCCACGACCTCCTCAATCGGCGTGCCGTCCCCCAGCCCGTTAGCCCGAGAGGCGACGTCAACAACAAGGACGATCTCCGCCTGACGCACCTGGGACGCCAGGCCGCTGAGCGTCTCAGCCAGAAACGGGGTGTTCCCGGCCGTCACGACGACGGCCAGGACACCCGCGTCAGCCTCCGGCTGCGACCTGTCCCTCGCGGTCCCGTCGTCAGGGCCCGCTGGCGTCATACCGCGCGACGCTTGAGCTTGCGGCGTTCACGCTCAGACAGTCCGCCCCAGATACCAAAGCGCTCGTCGTTGGCGAGAGCGTACTCAAGACACTCCTCACGCACCTCACAGGTCGCACAGACGCGCTTGGCCTCACGGGTGGAGCCGCCCTTCTCGGGGAAGAAGGCCTCAGGGTCCGTCTGGGCGCACAGAGCACGCTCCTGCCACGCCAGGGGACCCTCATCAAGATCATCACCACCGCCGAAAAGGAACAGCAACGCCTCGGTGTCAGGCTCCTCTGGGCGCGTCAGTGGCCCGTCGCCGAGGATGTTCCACATATTCGGCCTCCCTTCAACTTACTTGCTTGCCAGTAAGAATTACATGCGCGCCGGACCGGGCGAGTCAAGCCCGAGAAGGAAACTACACCCTCTCGTGACCATCGACACCGCTCGTTGACAATCCGCGAACCGCCTCGCACTGCGGGTACTATATGGCGACTTCCTACAAGACACCTGAGAAGAGACCAGGGCTACGCTGACAGTACCTTCGTACCAAGTTTCTGGCGGAATCGCGGGCAGTGGCGCAGCCCGCGGCACTGCCTCACCGCGCCGCGATACCGTGATAATATCCCACAACCGCGCCACCACCTCAGTAGGTCTGACTCAATTCTCCAACATGTATACGCAACTTCTTGAGACCCTTCCCGCCGCCCACGACTCAGACCGGCCGTGGCTGGTTTGTTATGGCCTTGACCAGCGAATCGAGCTCACCGGGCGCGTGCTGTCTATGTGGCACGCCAAGGTGGCGGGACTGATTACTAATGAGGTGTTTTCCGGAGATGGAATTCACATAGGAACCGGGGTGCACTGGCGAGGGGTGATATGGGCCTGTGGAGCGTGGCTCGCGGGTCAGCACGTCCTGGTCGGCACAGCGGACACAGTCCGGGCAGCGGGCCTGTCGCCAGGCCTCAGCGTTGCCCTGGATGATGAGCAGCTGTGCCCCGACGCTGAGGTCCAGGTGCTGGCACCGCCCCAGTCACTGGCGCTGCGGTGGCCCGCACAGCTGCCACCACTGGTGCTCGACGGCGCCGCCGACCTCATGGCCTACCCGGACCACTACGCCCCGGTCTCCGAGGCGAGCACCTCATCCGTGCCCCTGACTGAGCTGGACCGACAGGGCAGACACACCTACTGGTCTGAGGACGACCTCCTGGGTGCCCTCTACCACCCGGGCAGCCGCCCTGCCGGGGACAGAGTCGGCGCTCAGGCGCCAGGTCCAGAAGCGACAGCACGGTCTGCTGAGGGTCAGCAGGCCGTGCTGGTACACGAGAACGGCCTGGCACCGGCACTGCGCGGCGTCCTGACCACCTGGCGAGCAGGTCGCACGGCAGTGCTGCTCATGGAAGGAGCGGGAGAGGACGTCGCGCAAGCAGCCGCACGCCAGGAGGGGGCGACCTGGTAGGCCGCAAGGGTCAGGGGACGTCCGCCTGGACCAAGGTCCCCTCTCCTTCCACCGAGAGGGTCCGCTCGTCGGCACCGACGAAGACAGCCTGTCCACGGGCGAGCCCCAGCTGTCCCGCTGCCGTTGTCAGTGTCGTGGAGCCCTGGACCGCCAGCACGACCCGCGGTCCCCGACCAGGTATCTGAAGGCGACCGTCTGCTGGCACGACAGAGGTGACCATGAGCTCGAAGTCGTCCACGGGAGCGTAGTAGGCGCGGGTCGCGCGCGACAGGTACTCGGGAGCGGGGCGTACTGGCGGTGCAGCCACGTAGCTCACGCAGGCCAGGACCCCGGCGACGTCCACGTGCTTGGCAGTCAGACCAGCCCGCAGCACGTTGTCGGAGGAGGCCATGACCTCCACCCCCAGGCCGCTGACATAGGCGTGGACGCTGCCCGCAGGGACGAACAGCGCCTCCCCGGGCTGAAGAGTCACAGGGTTGAGCAGGAGCGCCGCAGCGATACCCGGGTCACCCGGAAAGCTGCGGGACATCTCCAGCACGTTAGAGTCCACCCTGGGGGACGGGGAGGCTCCGGCCTCTACCCGCTCGGAGATCTCCTCGACAAGAGCAGCGACCGCCTCTTCCTGGGGCCGAGTACCGGCCGAGACCAGGTCCGTAAAGACCTGGCGGATGCCGAAGCGGGTGGGATTGAGCCTCAGCGTGCGCCGCATGCGCCGCGCCAAGGGGCTGTCCAGGTCGGCAAGGACCTCAGCGGCACGCCGAGGCGCCCGAAACCCTGCCACCGCCTCAAACTGCGTCAGCGCCAGCACCATCTCCGGCTTGTGGTTGGGGTCCTTGTAGTTACGATCCGGACTGTCCATTGCCACGCCAGCCTCCTCCTCCAGGGCGTAGCCCTCAGCCGCCTGCTCCTGGCTCGGGTGGACCTGGAGGGACAGGACCCGGGCCGGGGCGATGAGCTTGACGAGGAAAGGCAGCTGGGCGCCGAACCTGCGGATGACGTCATCACCCAGCAGCCGGACGGGCTCACGCCCGAGGACCTCTGCCAGGGGGTGTCCTCCTGCCACCAGCGTCGGTCCCGCCGCGTGGGCGCCGTACCACGCCTCAGCCCAGGGACAGCCGTCAGAGGGCACACCGAGCAACCTGGGAATGGCTGTGGCAGAGCCCCAGCCATAACGCTGCCGGGCAGCCTCGAGACGCATCATAGGGGGCACCGTACCGGCGGCAGCGCACAGCTGGCTACACGACGTCCTTGCGACGCCTCACAGGCCGGGGCCAGCCGGAGCTCCCGGTGTGCTGCGTGGTCGCAGCCGCACGCACCCGTACCTGATCCGCAACGTCCACGACAAATCAGCCCCGTCGCCCCGCCAACTCGTGCTCGGTAGGTCAGACTACGTGCATGCGAGGCATCATCCTGGCCGGAGGCTCCGGTACACGACTCAACCCGATCACCCTGGGCACCTCCAAGCAGCTGGTTCCGGTCTACGACAAGCCGATGATCTACTACCCGCTGAGCACCCTCATGCTTGCGGGCATCCAGGACGTGCTTGTCATCACAACACCTCACGACGCCCCCGGTTTCCACCGCCTGCTGGGTGACGGCTCACAACTAGGCGTCAGCCTCTCCTACACGGTGCAGGAGGTTCCCAACGGGCTGGCACAGGCCTTCGTCCTGGGAGCAGAGTTCATCGGCGAGGACAGCGCCGCACTGGTCCTGGGTGACAACATCTTCTACGGCCCAGGCATGGGGACCCAGCTGCGTCGCCACACCAGCCCGGAGGGCGGGGTCGTCTACGCCTACCAGGTAGCCGACCCCTCCGCCTATGGCGTCGTGGAGTTCGACCAGGACCTCAGAGCACTGTCCATCGAGGAGAAGCCACCGCACCCGAAGTCGGACTACGCCGTGCCCGGACTGTACTTCTACGACAACGACGTGGTGGAGATCGCACGCAGCCTCAGGCCCTCGGCACGCGGAGAGTACGAGATCACCGACATCAACCGCACCTACCTCGAGGCCGGTCGTCTCAGCGTCGAGGTCCTGCCACGGGGCACAGCGTGGCTGGACACCGGGACCTTTGACTCCCTGGCAGACGCCACGGCCTTCGTACGCACTGTCGAGGCGCGCCAGGGAATGAAGGTCGGCGCCCCTGAGGAGGTCGCCTGGCGCATGGGCTTTATCGATGACGAGGGGCTGCGCCAACGTGCTGAGCCGCTGGTGAAGTCCGGCTACGGGCAGTACCTGCTGGACCTGCTGGAGCGTGAGCGTCGCGGCTAGGCGCAGAGGCCGCGACGGCTACGCCAGCACCGGAGCGCACCTGCGGCAGATATACGGCAGGCACTCATGCGGCAGGTACTCAGACCTGCACACCACAAAGCCAGAAAAGCCAGAGCAGGCCTACCCAGGCCTACAGGGACCGGACGTAGTCCTCCAGGCGCTGCATCGAGTCGGCGGGGACAAAGCCTGTTGACTCGATCTTGGTCAGGTCCAGTACGGACACGAGGGGGCGAGGTGCCACGTCCTGGTCCGCGAAGTACTCCTCCGTGGTCACCGGGGTGACCTCCTGGGCGCTGTGCCCGGTCAGCTCGTAGACCCTCCTGGCCACGTCAGCCCAGGAGACCACCGCCCCCTCGCCAGAGAGGTTGTAGGTCCCGTAGGGTGCCCCCGTCTCCAGGAGGTGGATGATGCCCGCCGCCAGGTCGGTGGTGAAGGTCAGGCGTCCTACCTGGTCGGCCACGACCTTAGGCT
The DNA here is from genome assembly GCF_003606385.1 of Actinomyces lilanjuaniae. NCBI lineage: Bacteria > Bacillati > Actinomycetota > Actinomycetes > Actinomycetales > Actinomycetaceae > Actinomyces > Actinomyces lilanjuaniae. The sequence continues at coordinate 2,318,111 of NZ_CP032514.1, forward strand.
GCACCCCCTGGGCGGCCAGCCGGGCCATCGTGCGCACGAAGTTGCCACCCTCACCCACCACCCAGGAGGTACGCACCAGGTAGTGGCGCGTGGTGGCAGCCACGGCAGCGTCACCGCCGGCCTTGGACTGCCCGTAGACGCCCAGGGGGCTGGCAGGCTCGTCCTCTGCGTGGACCTGGGCCGTCCCGTCAAAGACGTACTCGCTGGAGACGTGCACCAGTACCAGCCCGTGAGCGGTGGCGGCCCTGGCCAGGTTGGCCGGACCGGTGGCGTTGGCCCTCCAGGACTGCCTACGCCCCTCAGAGGTCTCGGCGCCGTCCACGTTCGTCCACGCCGCAGCATTGACGACGACGTCGTAGTCACCCCACGGGAAGCCCTCCAGGGCAGAGGCGTCAGAGATGTCCACCTCGGGAAGGTCCACGCCCGTGGCCTCGTACCCGGCCTCAGGCAGCTGACGCATGAGCTCACGACCGAGCTGGCCGTGCGCACCGGTCACCAGGACCCGACGACCCTGCCTGCTCCCGCCGTGAGGACCGGAGACGTGCGGCTCGTCCCCGGGTGCCGTGGCACCGTCGCTGTGCGCACCACGGGTGAGGGGAGCGGCTCCTGGCAGCGACGCCCCCGGCGCCGGAAAGGGAGACACCTCCTCCAGCGGCGGGTGCGAGCGGTCCTTGTCCGACAGCACCGCCTTCTCCAAGGGGATCGGCCAGGGAACGGCCACCGAGCTGTCGGCAAGGTTGAGGAAGGTGTAGCGGGCGTCGGGCAGCCAGTGGTCGTTGACCAGGTAGGTGTAGGCGGTGGCAGGCTCCAGGGTCTGGTAGGCGTTGCCGACGCCGCGAGGCACGTAGACCGCCACGGAGGGATCGATCTCACAGGTGTAGAGCGTCCCAAAGGTCGGCCCCTCACGCAGGTCCACCCAGGCCCCGAAGACGCGTCCTGAGGCCACCGAGACGTACTTGTCCCACGGCTCCGCGTGGATACCCCGGGTCACCCCCACTTCGTGGTTGAAGGAGATGTTGTTCTGCACCGGGCCAAAGTCCGGCAGCCCCAGGGCAAGCATCTTCTCACGCTGCCAGTTCTCCTTGAACCAGCCTCTGTTGTCCCCGTGCACAGGCAGGTCTATCCGCAGGAAACCAGGAATCGGTGTGGTCTCGACCCGCAGGGGCCTGGAGGTCTCAGAAGTCATGGGCTCACCTATCTGGAGAAGTCGCAGTCCGGAGGAGTCAGGATACGCAGGAGAAGTATGTCGTAGAGCGGCCCCGTGCCGTCGGGTCGACGTCCCGGGGACGCCCGGGCCGTCCCCGCACTACCGAGGCACCGGGGTCAGCCCCAGTACTCGATGTGGGGGTCCGTAGCCGTCAGCGGGTACCAGCCCTCCACAGCCGCCCTCTCCTCCGGGAGGATCTGGGGACGGCGGGTCGAGGACTCGCGGTGGACCATTCTCACACTGTTGACGCACACGACGCTGCCGCCCCGGGCCACCATGCGCAGGCACAGGTCGATGTCGTTGAAGTTCAGCGGTAGCCTCTCGTCCATGCCGCCCACGGCCTCAAAGTCCTCGCGGCGGCACATGAGGCAGGCGCCGGTCACCGCCAGGTACTCCACGTCCGCCTGGGCCATGGGATGGGAGGTCCTGTCCTCTTCGAAGACCCGAGGATGCATCGGCAGCTCCCCGGGGGGACACACCACTCCAAGGTGCTGGATCCTGCCGTCTCCCAGCAGCAGGCGGGCGCCGACCACGGCGGTGCCCGGACGTTCCAGGACCCCCAGCATCTGGTCCAGCCAGCCGCCGTGGCACGGCTCGACGTCGTCGTTGAGCAGAAGGAGGACATCCCCGCGCGAGGCAGCAGCACCAGCGTTGACAGCCGCGGAGAAGCTGAAGGGTCCCCGGGTGGTCACGACCCGCAGCGTCCCCGGCCACAGGCTCCGGCAGCGTTCCACCGACCGGGAGTCGGCCTGGTCATCCACGACCAGGACCACCTCGCAGCGCTGGGGGCCGACAGTGACCAGGACCCCCGTCAACAGGCACTCCACGAGTGTGCGTACGGTACCGTCCTCCAGCTCGCGACGGGAAAAGGCGGTCGGGACGATGACAGAGACCAGGCTGGCCTCCGTTGTGCGGGCACGTACCTGCGGCATACCTGTCGGACCCGCGCTGGCCACCTCGGCGCTCCTGCCTGTGCGGGCGAGGTGGGCCTGGACGCTAGTGACCCGGTCTGCCAGGCCCCCGGCACGCACCGGGGTGGCCTGGTTGACCGCCACGACCGGGCAGTGGTCGGCACCAGCCGCCGCGTCAACCAGACGCAGCTGCATGTCCCACTCACTGAGCGGCTCCTGAAGGGCGGTGGACACCACCTGGGCCAGCACCGGGGCCTCCACCAGCATGAGGCGCCCAGTGTAGGGGAACTGCTCGAACAGGGTCGGGGACCAGCGCTGGCAACGACGGATCTGGCCGTCCTCGATCCGGTCGGCGGTCACCAGGCGGACCCGGCGCGCCCGGGCGAACTCCTCCAGAGCGCGCAGCGCGCCCGGCTCAAGCGTGTCACCAGCACGCAGCAGCAGGGCGTAGTCGGTCTCTACCTGGTCCGCACGCTCCCACCACGACCCCACGAGCAGGCGGTCCCCGTCGGAGGCGACCTGACGAAAGCTCTCCACGGTCGCCCCGGTGGGGCCTTCCGGCTTCTCCCGCCTTGCGTCCCAGACACCGTCGGCGACAATGACGGTGACACCACCCATGACCTCAGCCTCTCAACCGACGTAGAAGCGCCGCAGCGCGCCTTCTCAGGCCGCCCAGGGGCAGCCTCCTCAGCGTCCGCGGGGCGGCGATCGCCCGCACGGCGCTGACTGCGGCGGGCTGACGGGCCTCCAGGCGGGCGCGCGCCTGAGTCAGGCGCTCCTCGTTCTCCTGGATACGGGCAGCCTGGTCCTCAATGATCCCGGCGCGCACCACGGCCGCAGCCTGGAGGGAGACCACCTGGGCACGCAGCTCGTCGCACCGCCTCTCCAGCGCCTCCAGCGCCCTGGCGGGAGGGGCGGCCTCTGTCACACCGTCAGCACCGTCACCGCTCAGCACGCTGTCCGCCTCCTCCACGGCGCCCGGGGAGTCCTGCAGGCCGAGGGGACGCCGGGCGGGCACGTCCACGTCGCTGTCGCTCATGGTCCCAGCATAGGGCCACAGGCAGAGGAGGAGCCCGGCACAGACACCCGGAGAGGCGCTCAGAGGTGCCCCAGGAGCGTGGACCAGCAGGCGGGTACAGGTACCGGTAGCATCGGCCTCATGCGGATCGTCCAGGTTTCTGCCCACTATCCCCCGAACTTCGTCTCCGGGGGCACGCTCGTGCCGCAGAGGATAGCGCGCCTGACGTCCGCGCAGGGCCACGACTCCTACGTCTACGCCGGCTACCTGGACGACCAGCGCCGCCCCCTGGAGACCTGGACCGAGACCGACGAGGCCGGGGTGGCGGTGACCTGGCTGGTCACGACTCCGTGGACGGGCTGGGACGACCCGTTCAACTACGACAACCCCGGCGCGGCTCAGGCCTTCGCCCGGTGGCTGGAGGGGGTCCGGCCTGACGTGGTGCACGTCCACTCCCTGCAGACTCTCGGGGTCGGGCTCGTGGAGGCCGCCAGGGCGTCGGGCGCCCGGGTCGTGCTGACTATGCACGACTTCTGGTGGTTCTGCTCCCGGCAGTTCCTAGTCGATCACCAAATGCACCCCTGCTCCCTGGTCGTGGAGTGCGGCTCCTGCGACTGCGACTCCCACCCGCGCCTGCGGGGACGGCGCGAGCGGCTTCGCCGAGCCCTGGAGGCTGTGGACCTCGTCCTGGCGCCCTCCCGCTCGGCGGCACGGGTACTGGTTGCCAACGGTGTTGACCCGGACAGGGTACGAGTCAACGAGAACGGCCTTCCTGACGCCCAGCTGGAGCGCCTCGGCCCCGAGCCCCGGCCACGAGTCGGTACGGGACCGCTGAGGGTCATGTACGCGGGCGGGGACCAGGAGATGAAGGGTGTCGACGTCCTGACCCGTAGCGCCAGGCTGGTCGGCGAGCACAGCGGGCTGCTCCTGGACGCCTACGGGGTCGAGAGGGCACGACCTGGCCTGCCCTCCTGGTTCCGCCCCCGCCCGTCCTTCAGCCCCGACAGCCTCCTGGAGGTCCTGGAGGACCACGACCTGCTGGTCCTACCCTCCGTCATGCGCGAGTCCCACTCCATCCTCACTCGCGAGGCGCTGGCCGCCGGCCTGGGCGTGGTGTGCACCGACACCCTCGGACCGGAGGAGGCTGTGACCGAGGGTGTCAATGGCCACGTCGTCCCTGCTGGGGACGCCCAGGCGCTGGCAGAGGTGCTGCACCGCCTCGCCCAGGACCCACAGCGGGCACGGAGACTGACCGGTCAGGGCTCTGCCTCGCCGATCCGCTCCGTCACCCAGCAGGGAGCCGAGCTGCTCAGTACCTACGAGGAGCTGTGCGACGACGCCTTCGGCTCCCCCGGCGTGGTCTGCGCGCCACAGGAGCACCGCGACATCGCGCGGGCGCAGGCACAGCTGCTGCGACGGGTGCTCTTCGTCGTCGGTATCGACGGCGCGCCGCTGCGCTACCGCGCTTATCTTCCCGCCGAGGCCTTGCGGATGCGAGGCCACGAGGTCGAGGTGCGCCACTACCGCGACCCGCGCCTTCGCACGGAGGTCCTCCAGGCGGACGCCATCGTGCTGTACCGGGTGCCGGCAACCACCCAGGTGCTGGACCTCATCGCCGCGGTCAAGGAGCGTCCGGCAGCGGTCCCGGTCCTCTACGACGTCGACGACCTCATCTTCGACCCCTCCCTGCGCGGTCAGCTCGAGGGCCTGGAGGGCCTGTCCGCCCGGGAGGAGCGGCTGTGGTGGCACGGCGTCGAGCGCTACCGCACCACCCTGGAGGCATGTGACGGGTTTATCGGCTCAACCGAGGTGCTGTGCCAGGAGGCGACCCGCCTGGCCCACCTCCCCGCCTACCGTTACGCCAACGGGGTGGGAGCCCTCCTGGCCCGGGCCTCGGACAGAGTGGTCCGGGAGGACGACATGGCAGCACGGGGAGCCCGCACTCCTCCGGCGCGCGTCGTGTCGGCTCGCGCCACGAGGGGGATACCCGGGGCCACAGGCGCGCAGGCTGCCGGTACCGCCGAGCAGGACAGGAGCGGTACGGGCAGCGGGGACAACGCAGGCCGTGGGAGCAGCGAGACCACTGTCTCTATCGGGTACTTCTCCGGAACAACGACGCATGACGCGGACTGGGCGGCGGTAGAGCCCGCCGTGGTCGCTGTCATGAGGCGCCACCCACATGTGCGGCTTGTCCTGGGCGGCCACCTCCGCCCGACAGAGGCCCTGTCGCCACTGGCCGAGCGAGTCTCCACGGTCCCCTTCACCTCCTGGCTGGAGCTGCCACGGGTGCTACGAGACACCGATATCTGCCTGGCGCCCCTGACTGGGGACTCAGTGTTCAACGAGGCCAAGTCAGCCATCAAGTGGCTGGAGGCCGCGCTGGTGGGTCGTCCGGTCGTCGCAGCTGCCACAGGTCCCTTCCAGGAGGTGGTCGACCACGGCCGCACCGGGATGCTGGCCACGACCACCGAGCAGTGGGAGGAGGCCCTAGAGGATCTGGTCGGCTCCCAGGCCCTGCGCTCCCGGATGGGGGCGATGGCCCGGCGGGAGGCCCTGCTGGAGCTGTCACCGTTGACCCAGGGCCGCGCCTACGAGAAGATCCTGGTCCAGGCCGCGCTGCGCCTGCGCCTGGAGGGCCGTCGGCAGCCCTCCTCCTGGGTCCCTGTGGCAGATGACGAGCCTTTCGCCGCAGCCCCCATCGCCCTGGACCCTTACGGTGAGGACCAGCCCCCGCAGCCGTGCCCACCCCGGCTGCTGCCGCCCGTGCCAGCCGGCTCCTGTGGCAGGCCAGGGCCGTGGCCCGCACGGAGGGGGCTGGCACCGTGGTGAGACTCGCTGCCACACACGTAGCCAGGCGCACCGCCCGGGCCTGGCCCGCTACCTGCGCAGCTAGCACCTGCTGCGGGCACCCCCGGACAGCACTGGCACCCACCCAGTTGACCGCCTGTCGAGGCAGGGAGGCGTCGTCGATGTAGTCGGGAGCGGCTGCCGACGGGCCGGGAACATAAACGGACCGGGAACATAAGTGGTCGCGGCGCCTCACGATGGATGTCACACCGTTACGGCAGGATGGTTGTGTGACGCTTCATCCTGTCCCTGCTCCTGCCCCCCCGGTCCCCGAGGACCCCGCTCGTGCGCTCGCCCTCCTCCTTGGGGAGGGCGTGACATGGGGTGACTCCTCGCAGTGGCTGCCAGCGCTGCCCGAGGGCAGCGTCGACCTGTTCTTCACCTCCCCGCCCTATGCCGACCAACGGCCTACAGCCGTGTGCACCCGGACCGCTACGTCGAGTGGTTCCTGCCCTTCGCCCGATCGATGTACAAGGCCACGAGCGAGACGGGCTCGCTCGTCATCAACATCAAGAACCGCGTCGCCAAGGACGGGCCGCTCAAGGGGCAGCGTCACCCCTACGTGTTCCAGCTCGTCCTGGCCCTCCAGAACATGGGCTGGCGGTGGATCGAGGAATACATCTGGTCCAAGCCCAACGCGATCCCTGGCAGGTTCGGCCCCCGCACAAAGGACGCCTTCGAGCACGTGTTCCACTTCGCACGCGGTCCCAGGCCCTACTTCGACCTCGACGCGGTCCGTGTGCCCTACAAGACGACACCTGAGGAGATCAGGCGGCGCATGCAGGACACCCGTGGTCGTCGCTCCACCGAGGCAGGGTTCGGCCGCAACCGAGTGACGACCTATGCCCACGGCGGAGCCGATCCCGGTAACGTCATCCCGGTGAGTCAGACCTACAACCAGCACAGGGGCGTCACTCACACGGCCCCCATGCCCGAGGGCCTGGCCGAGTTCTTCGTCAAGGTCATGACGCCTGGCAACGGCGTCGTCATCGACCCCTTCGCCGGCAGCGGCACGACGGCAGTCGTCGCCCGGCGCCTGGGGCGTCAGGCCGGAGGGCTGGAGCTGCACGAGCAGTACGCGCTGGCCGCCCGCGAGCGTATTGCCGCTGATGCGACGCTCCTCGACCCGGTACAGGCAGGCTAGAGCATGGCAACCGTCGAGGAGACCGTCAACGCGATCATCAGCACCGGTTCATGGGACGAACGTGTGGCGCAGATGCGTCTGGTCGCCCAGCGGCACGGCACAGCCGAGCACACCAGGATCTACGCCGAGGTAGCCAACCAGGTCTACGTTCCTCATCTCGCACCGGACTTCGCCTACGTCCACTCCATGGACTTCTACGAGCTGTCCACCTTCCAAGCCAGCTACCGCGCGACCCTAGAAGCCACGCAGGGCTTTACTGACATGAGTCAGGAGACGGTGACGCGCGCACTCCTTGACCAGCCCCGCTCGCTGCTGACCTTCCGCACAGTTCTGGGACTGCTCACCAAGGAACTGGCAAGCGCGACAACGCTCGTCAGCTCCTCGTCGTCACCCAGGAGAGTCTCGCCCGGTGTCATTGAGGGGATGGAGCGTCACGGTACCAGGCCGTCGGAGGACACTGCCATGACGCTGGCCCTGACGATTGTCAAGGCTATGGACGGCACGCTGTTCGGGGACCCGCCCGACGGCCTGCGGACCAAGCAGGACAAGTTCGACACCCGCGACGGCTGGGCCACCGCAGCAGCGCTGGCCCGCGACGGCGGCACCGCACGCGACAAGGCGCACCGCTTTGAGCGTCTACGCGCTGAGTCCGTCCGTCTCGGCGGAGTCCCCCTGCTGGGTGTGCTTGCCGGACTGGGGTGGGCGCGCGTCAACGACACCCTGGGGCCAGTTATCCGGGACACCGACGGGCGGGTCTTCACCCTGTCAAACCTCACGCAGATGCTGACCGTCTCCCCCTTCCCACAACTGATCGGCGCAGCACCTGCCTAGGACGTCTGCCTAGGTCTGCCCTGGCACCCGGACTCAGCGCCGCACGCCAGGCCTAGGGGCGCGGCCCGCCCCGTCCCCGCAGCCCGTCCACCAGCCCGTGGGCCAGCGCCGAGGCCCGCTGCCGACGACGGTCAGCCAGGGCCGCGTTAAAGGCCGTGTACTTGGCGAGCCAGACGGTGTAGCCGACCCTCCACGCCACCGGGAGCAGGCCCGAGCGCAGCAGGCGCACCGTGTTGCGCACCAGGTAGTAGCTGCGCACAGGGGCGTGGACGTGCACCGGCTGACGACGCCCGGGCAGCCGGACCACCTCGTCACCCAGGCGGTGCGTCATCGGCGTACCGGTCGCTACCACCAGCCGGTAGCCCGCGCGCCGCGCCCTCAGGCCCCACTCCAGGTCGACGTGGTCGATGAAGAGGTCCTCCCTCATGGGGCCGACGCGGTCCAGCGCCTCCATCGACACCAGGCACCCGGAGGCGATGAGGAAGGCGACCGTCAGATAGGGCTGCGCCAGCTCCTCGGGCGTGGCCCGGCGCGGCCCCCAGCGGCGCGCCACGTAGACGAGCTGGTCGCGACCCTGGCGGTCCTCCCCTACCAGAGGTCCGGCTGCTGCGACCCCGCAGCTGTCACTACCGGGGTCGTCCCGCTGGTCGGCTCTGAAGGCCGCCAACAGCTGGTCGACCATCCCGGGTGAGGGAACGGAGTCGTGGTCCGACAGCAGGACCCAGTGTGCCCCCAGCTCACGGGCCCGCTTGATGCCAAGGTTCTGGGCGGCAGCGATCCCGAGGTTGCCGCCCATCTCCGCCAGGTGCGCACCGGTGCGCGCGCACGCCTCCCGCAGCGGCTGGAGCTCCTCGGGAGAGGAGCCGTTGTCCACGACGACGACCCACTGGCACTGGGCGGACAGGGCCGTAACCAGGTCGGCGCAGGAGGGTGCCGGGTGGTAGGTGACGACCACGGCGGCCACCTGGTTGGCCGCAGTCTCGCCGGTTGAACGCCCCCCGGTCATCGCCTCAGCCTTGACAGGCGCCACTGCACCTTAGCTGCCACCCCGCGCGCTCCCGAGGTCCTCAGGGTGCGGGAGACGGCACGCAGGTCCCGGCGCAGGGCCGTCAGCAGGGACACCTGCCCCGCAGGCCGGTAGGCGGCGACACGCTCGTGGTCGGCCGCCCTGTAGGGCTGGGCGCAGTACCTGATGAGAGGTTGCAGCGTACGCTGCCACGTGAGCTCCCGCGCCGTCCCCCTGACCGCCTCCCGTGCCGAGCGCGCTGCGGTGTCGTCGCTCAGGAGAGTGATGATGCTGCTGGCCAGGGCGTCCGTGTCACCCACGGGGACACTCGCCCCCAGGCCGTCGCGCTCCACCAGGGTGGCGAAGGAGTCCCCTGCCGAGCACACGATTGGCAGGCCTGCCCACAGGTAGTCCAGGATCCTGGTCCTGAAGGAGAAGGCGGTCTCAATGTGGTCAAAGTGGGTGGACACCCCGACATCAGCGTCCATGAGGTAGTTGACCCGGTCCTCGTAGGCCACCCAGTCCTCGTGGAAGAACACCGTGGTCCCCGTCAGTCCGAGCCTGTCCGCCTCCTGACGGGTACGCACGGCCATGTCCATCTCCGGGACGTCCGGGTTAGGGTGGCGCATACCCAGGAAGAAGAGCCTCACGTCCGGTACCTGGCGTCGCACCACGTCGATGGCTCTGACCACGGACAGCGGGTCGAACCAGTTGTAGACGCCTCCGCCCCAGATGACAACCGGGTCCTCAGCCCCGATCCCGGGCACGGTCCCCTTGACGGGGTGGCGGGTCTGGACCGCCTCGTCGTCGGAGGTGCCGAAGGCGACGACGTCAATGAGGCTGCGCAGCGAGGGATCGGCGTCGTAAGTGAGCGGATTGACTCGCCCTGAGCCTGCCAGGTGCCCCAGCCACAGGTCGCGCTGCTTCTCGGAGGCGCAGATGAAGAAGTCCCCCCGCAGAACCTGGGCGTCCAGCTCAAGCAGCGCCCGGGACAGGGCGGCGTCACGCTGGTCCAGCGGCTGGTACCTCTCCGCCTCCAGGGACTCCAGGTGGAAGGGGTCGTACAGGTCGATGACGATCTTCTGGGGGACCTCGTGGAGCCAGGGGAAGGTCGCCGCGATGTAGCCCTGGATCACCACGACGTCAGCACCCTCGACCTCACGCCTGAAGCCGTCGACGTCGGTGCGCGCGGCCTGGAAACCCGCGCCCTGGCGCTGGCAGGCGGCAAAGGTCAGCAGACGCACCCGGTGGCCCTGAGCAGCCAGGTGGGAGGAGATCTCCCAGGCCCGGATCGCCGGGCCGGCCATCTTCTCCCCGAGAGTGTCCAGGGTCGCCACCACGATCCGCTGGGAGATCCGCTGAGAGGACTTCTGGGACCGCTCGCCGGACCTGTCGGCTCCCGGCGTCTCCTCACAGCCCATCCTTACCTCCTGTCCCCGTGCCCAGAGCCGAGACCACCTCGACCGCCGTACGCGTCTGCCCGCTCATCCTCCACCGGCCCGCCATGGATACCGGCCCACCGGAGTCCCGGGGGTCGCTGGTGCCCACCTGCAGCCAGGCGATCTCCCGGACGAAGTCGAACACCTCCTCCGGTCCCGCCCCGAGCACACCGCCGTGAACCGCGTAGAGGCCCTCCTGGAGCGGCAGGTGGGGGATGACGAGGTCAACGCTGCCCCGCCCCTCCAGGTAGTCAGGGCTGAAGCCCTGGTCGCGGGAGAAGCTGGCCCACAGGTAGCTGCCCTGTGCGCTGTCCATCGTGAGCCCCAGGCTGGGGCGCTCGACCCGCCTGGTGGCGTGGTAGTGCAGGCGCAGCACGACCTGGTCCCCCGATACCAGGCCCTCCTCGCCCACCGGGCCTTGAGGGCCGATGACCTCCACACGCTCCACGACGACCTCACCTGTGCCCCAGCGGACCCGGCCGTTGTCGTCAGTACGGATATTGGTGCGCTCCGCGTCCGCGTACTGCTCCAGGACGACCCGGGCCGGGCCCACAGCCTTGAGGCGACCGTGGTCGAGGTAGGCCGCCTGGTCCGCCATGGAGCGCAGCTGGGGCAGGGAGTGGGAGACCACGACGACGGTACGGCCCTCATCGCGCAGGTCGGCGAACTTCTGAGCGCACTTCTCCTGGAAGGAGGTGTCGCCCACGGCGAGGATCTCGTCCACCAGGAGGATCTCCGGCTCCGTGTGGATGGCCACCGAGAAGCCCAGGCGCACGTACATACCTGAGGAGTAGTTCTTCACCGGTTGGTCGATAAAGGCCTCAACCCCGGAGAAGTCCACGATCTGGTCCAGCTTGGCATCGATCTCGCTGCGGGACATGCCCAGGATCGAGCCGTTGAGGTAGATGTTCTCCCGGCCGGAGAGCTCGGGGTGGAACCCGGAGCCGACCTCCAGCATCGCCGCCATCCGGCCTCGGCGGCGGATGGTCCCGGAGTCGGGAACCAGGATCCTGGCGATGCACTTGAGCAGGGTGGACTTGCCCGACCCGTTGTCACCTACCAGGGCAAAGGTGGACCCCTGGGGAATCTCCAGGCTCACCTCCTCCAGCGCCTGGAAGTCCTGGTAGGAGGAGGAACCGCGTCGCATGAGCGCGGACTTCAGCGTGTTGTTGCGCTCCCGGTAGACCCGGAACCTCTTGGACACTGCCTCCACGCTGACCGCGGCAGAGCCGACCGTCGCAGACATCTCAGAGCACCTCCGCCAGACGGGACTGGTGGCGGTCGAACACCCACCACCCGACAAGGAACACCCCCAGGGACAGGGCCAGCACGACCAGGCTGGTGGACAGCGCGGGAAGCCGGTTGTCGTACAGCAGGTTCCTGAAGGCCAGGATGAAGTGGTAGAAGGGATTGAGCCGGTAGACGTCAAACACTGTCATCCCCAGGAAGGACCCGACGCCGCCGGAGACCTCCTGGACCATCGTGGCCGGGTAGATGATCGGGTTGGCGTAGAACCAGATCTGGAAGACGATACCCATGAGGTACTGCGTGTCGCGGAAGTGCACGTTGGCCACGGACAGCATCATCGCCACCCCCGTCGAGAACAGCGTGAGCAGGACCATGAGCACCATGGCGGGCAGGACGTAGAGGTAGGGGGCACCGCCCAGCAGGATGACAGCCACCACCAGGACCACCATCTCGATCGACCACGAGTAGAGCCACGCCAGGGAGTTGGAGACCAGCAGTGCCGAGCGGGGGAAGTAGACCTTCTTGATGAGGTTCTCGTTGCCGACCAGTGCCGCCATGCCGCCGTTGACCACGTTGGAGAAGAAGGACCACGGCAGCAGCCCGCACATGAGCCACAGGGCGAAGTAGTCCAGGCCTGAGGGGTCACCCGGCGCGGGCTGGACGCGGATGACGATGCTGAAGACGAGGGAGTACACCACCATCAGCGCCAGCGGGTTGGCCAGCGACCACAGCTGCCCCAGGGCGGTCCTCTTGTACTTCCCTTTTACCTCACGCATCGTGAGGTTGTACAGGAGCTCTCGCGACTCCCGCAGGTCACTGATAATCGGCAAGGCACGTCCTTTGCTCAGGCTACGCAGTGGGCACGGTCCAGGCACCGTGGCAGGAGGGCTGACAGGACAGCGGCCCGGCTGGTGCGCCCCCACCATCATAGGCAGACCCGCAGGCGCACCCGTACAGGAGGTGGGGCACATCCCACCTGCGCCCGGTCCGTACCCCTGGCCGGGGGCAGCAGCGCCAACCTGCCCGGCTGCCCTACACTGTGGCAGCGACGACCGGGGAGCGCTGCCCGGAACGCGGCTGCCAGAGCCGACGCCCGGCTCAGAGGGCAGACGCCCGTGCCCATATGCTCCCCGGGCCTGCTGTACCACGGCCCTCGCGCCCCGGCGTCCGCCCCGTCTACCGAACACAGGACACCATGAAGCTCTTTGTCCAGATCCCCTGCCTCAACGAGGAGAACACCCTCGGCATGGTGCTCGACACCATACCGAGGCAGATCGACGGCGTCGACCAGGTCGAGGTCCTCGTCATCGACGACGGCTCCACCGACGGCACCGTGGAGGTAGCCCGCGCCCACGGCGTGCACCACCTGGTCCGCCACACCCGCAACATGGGACTGGCCCGCTCCTTCAGGGACGGTGTCGACTACGCCCTCGCTCATGGAGCCGACGTCGTTGTCAACACCGACGGCGACAACCAGTACAAGCAGGAGTACATCGGCGACCTGGTGGCGCCCGTGGTCAGCGGCCAGGCCGACATCGCCATCGCCGACCGCCAGACCGCCCGGATCGCCCACTTCTCCTGGTTCAAGAAGCGTATGCAGCGCGTGGGCTCCCAGGTCGTCAACTACGCCGCCGGCACCACCCTGCCCGACGCCGCCTCGGGGTTCCGCGCCTACTCCAAGAGCGCCCTCATCAGGCTCAACGTGGTCACGCAGTTCTCCTACTGCATGGAGACCATCATCCAGGCAGGCAACAAGCGCCTGCGCATCGCCAGCGTGCCTATCACCACCAACCCCAAGACGCGCGAGTCACGCCTGTTCACTAACATCTTCCAGCACATGGCCAAGTCGGGCTCAGCCATCGCGCGCTCCTACCTCATGTTCAAGCCGCACGCGGTCCTAGGATGGCTGGCAGCCGTGCTGGGGGTCCTGGGGCTCGTCCCCTTCATCCGCTTCCTCGTGCTGTGGCTCGTGGGGCAGGCGGGAGGGCACGTCCAGTCCCTCATCTTCGGCGTCACCATGCTCGTCGCCTCCCTGCTCAGCGTCGCGCTCCTGGTCATCGCCGACCTGCAACGCACCAACCGCATCCTGGTCGAGGAGGCGCTGGAACGCCTGAAGAACCTGGAGTACGGGCGGCCTGACACCGCGGATTCCGGCCATGCCACCACCGGCGCCACTGCTGCTGCCACGACCGCTGCCACCACCCCGGGCCGCACAGGGCAGACCTCTGCCAGCGCGAGCAGCAGCGGTGCAGCCAGCACAGGCGGTACGAGTAGCCCAGGCAGCACAGGCGGTGCGGCCCCGCCACGAGCGGCGCCCAGCTCCCGGTGGGACGCTGATGCCTGCCGCCACAGGCGCGCCCGGGTGCGCACAGCCTGCGCGGCCTGCCGCACAGCCTGAGGGCACCGCCACGGCCCCCACCAGGACAGCCTCCCCAGGACCCGGGTCCTGGGGTTCGGCACCTACGACGCCAGGGCGCACCCCCGGGTCGCCGTGCTCCTGGAGGGCCTGCGGGGCAACGGGCTCACGGTGCGCGAGCTGGACCGGCCCCTCGGCCTGGCAACGGCGCAGCGGGTCGCTATCCTCCAACAGCCCTGGCGGCTTCCCGTCCTTGCCGGGAGGCTGGCCGCCCGCTGGTCGGCCCTGGCACTGGGCAGCCGCCGCTTCCGGGGTGCTCATGCTCCCGACGTGCTGCTCGTGGGCTACATGGGACACTTCGACGTCCTGCTGGCCAGGGCGCTGTTCCCACGTACCACCATCGTCCTGGACCACCTGGTCTTCGCCTCGGGTACGGCCCGGGACCGGGGCGAGGCCGGCACCAGGGTACGGTTGCTTAAGGTCCTGGACACCCTGGCCACCAGGACGGCCGACGTCGTGGTGGTGGACACTCGCGAGCACGCGGCCCGCCTGGAGCCAGGTGCGCGCGCCCGCGCCGTCGTCGTCCCCGTGGGTGCCCCCAGACAGTGGCACGACTCCGGTCAGCGAGAGCTGGAGAACCAGCTCGCCCGGGAACGGGACCGAGACCACGCGGCCGGTCCCGGCAGCCCCCCGGCCGCCGCACCGGCCCGTGCGCTGTCCGTCGTCTTCTACGGGATGTTCACCCCGCTTCAGGGCACGCCCACGATCGCACGCGCGCTGCGGATCCTGGCCGACCGCGCAGACAACGTACGCGCCACGCTCATCGGAACAGGACAGGACCGCTGCGAGTGCGAGCGCGTCCTACGCGGGGTGGACACGGTGGAGTGGCACGACTGGGTGGAGCCTGCCCGCCTGCCCGACCTCGTCGCGCGCCACGACGTGTGCCTGGGAATTATGGGGACCACGAGCAAGGCTCTCGACGTCGTCCCCAACAAGGTGTACCAGGGGATAGCTGCCGGGTGCGCGGTCGTCACCTCGGACACTCCTCCCCAGCGACGGGCGCTGGGGCAGGCGGCCGTGCTCGTTCCTCCCGGCAGTGCTGAGGCCCTCGCCCAGGCCCTGGAGACGCTGGCCAGCAGCCCCCAGGCCCTGGAGCAGGCCAGGTGCCGGGCCGCCGCTGCCGCCCAGACCTTTACCCCTGTACGAGTCGTCCGGCCCCTGGCGCACATGCTTCCCGTCCCCGGTGGCACCCGTCGGCGGGAGGCCTCGTGAGGGCGGTGCTACAGCTCCTGCGCTCCCCGTGGCTGCGCACGGTCTTCCTCCTGAGCGCCCTGTCCCTGGCCCTCTACGCCGTCGCCTCCCAGTGGGCGCAGGTGCGCGCCGCCATGTCAGGCATGAGCCCGTGGCTCCTGGGCGGTGCGCTGGCCGCCGCCCTGGCCTACGTGGTCCTGACCTGGCTGGCGTGGCGGTCGCTGCTGTCCGACATGGGGACCTCCTTACCCCGCGGGCCGGCCTTCCGCGTGTTCTTCGTCTCCCAGCTGGGCAAGTACCTGCCCGGAGGAGTGTGGAACATCCTGGCTGCTGCCGAGCTAGGGGCGGACCACCAGGTGCCCCGACGCAGGTCCGTCTCGGTCATGGCTGTCAGCGTCGCCATGTCAACCGTGACGGGGCTGGCTCTGGCGGTGGGGACCATGCCCTTCGCCCCGCGGCAGGTCGCTGCCACCTACTCCTGGAGCCTCGCCATGCTCCCGGCCCTGCTGCTCCTGCTGGCGCCGCCCCTCCTCAACCGCCTGCTGGGCACCGCGCTGCGCCTGGCTGGGCGGCCCCCGCTGGAGGGGGCGGTTAGCTGGACCGGGGTGCTGGCCTGCGCCGCCTGGAGCCTCCTGGCTTGGACGGCCGCCGGGCTGCAGGTGTTCCTCCTGGCCGTGGGCACCGGGATGGAGGCCAGCACCTCCACGCTCGTGCTGTGCGTTGGGGGGTACGCCCTGGCCTGGAGCGTGGGATTCCTCGTGGTCCTTGTCCCCGCCGGGGCCGGGGTACGTGAGGCGGTGCTTGCCCTGGTGCTGGCCGGATCCCTGTCCAGCGGCGGCACCGTGGTAGTCGTGCTGCTGTCACGCGTGGTGCTGACCGTCGCCGACCTGGCCCTGGGAGGCCTCGGCCTGCTTGCGGCGCGCACGCACCGGAACCACCGAGGCCACGGCGCGGGCTCGCCGTAGGAGGCCCGGCAGGCACGCCACAAGCACCACCGCCCAGGAGAACCCGGTGACCAGCAGCCCCGCGACCAGCCACGGGGCGGTGTAGTCCAGGCGAATCGTGTGGTTGCCCGCCTGAGGGACGTAGACCGCCACGGCGGCGTTGTCCGCCTCCACCAGCTCGACCTGCCTGCCGTCCAGGGTCGCCTGCCATCCTCCGTCGCGCAAGGGGTCGGCGATGACGACCCACCCCGGGCCGTCGGAGTCCACGGCCAGCTCCACGGTGTCGGTGCCGAGGTCCTTCTCCGTGACGGTGGCCGAGGTCCCCTCCGTCATGGCCTGGACGTCAGAGGCGTCCTCCAGCACGACGGTGTCCTCGGCCAGCTCCCCCTCCTCCAGGACTGCCAGCCGCTCCTGCTCGTCCTCGACAACCGTCTGGGTCGAGGCCCAGCGCACCCGGTCCAGGGCGCTCAGCCGCTCCAGGACGATAGCGTCCCCGGCGTGGACGAGGCGCAGGTCGTCGTCGAGAGGGCGGTAGGGGTCCAGCGCCAGGGTACCGTCAGCCCGTGTCCCCAGGTCCAGGCTGCCCTCGGTCTGGGTCAGTGCCACCTCTGCGTGCCAGGACTGGTTGTCAGGAATGTCCTCCCCGGCTACGGCGACGTACCCGTCAAGACCCGGTGCCCCGTCAATGTCCGAGGTGGAGGTGGCCAGCACGCTGCCGTCGTCGTCGCTGAGGATCCTGACCGTCAGCAGCCCGTCGTCCGTCTCCAGCGACTCGTAGGAGGAGGCGGTGACGACGATCCCACGCACGGCTCCGGCGAAGGACCCTGAGGCCAGGACCATCCCGTCGGCGCGCAGCGTGGTCGCCTCCGTCGCAGCCGCTCCCTCCTCCCGCTGACCAGGGAAGTACTCCGACATCGGGGCCACGACGTATCTGGCTGCGTAGCGGTCAAGGACCCCGCTGTCAGCGCCGTCGAGCAACGAGCCCACGGGCAGCATGGAGTAGGTGGAAGTCTGGAAGAAGCCGTCCTCGACCTGGGACATGGTCTCACGCCACTGCGGGGAGACAAAGGCGTGCCCGCTCAGCGCGCGCTGGCGGTAGAGGGTCGAGGTCCCCGGCATCATCGCGGTGTACACCGACACGTAGCGGTTACCGTCGAGCCTGTCCTCCAGGAGCTCGTGGGTCGGGGTCCTGGCGTAGAAGGTGTCGGAGTCGCTCAGCGGCCACCAGCGCCGGGCCGTGTCCACCGAGGTGAGGGTCGTCAGGACCAGGGCCACGACAACGGCAAGCACCGCCGTCGAGCGCCGGGGCAGCACCCAGGCCAGTCCCGCCGCCGCCGTGCAGACCCCCATGAGCACCAGCGTGGTCCCGATGAGCCGCCACGAGGTCTGCGCGTCCTGCGGGTCCCGGTAGCGTATGGCCAGGACCACCATGACCCCCACCAGCCCGGCTGCCACCACCAGCGCGCCCCCGGCCACCACCCGTGACCGGACGGGCCGGGCGACCCCCCACAGCCTGCCCAGCTGTGCCCTCAGGCCCTCGGCCTCGTAGACCGCCGCCAGACCGCACGCGGCCAGGACAGCTACCAGGAACCCAAGGACCGAGCGCATGCGTCCGATAGGGCTGCTTCCCACGCCCGGCACCTCCTGGAGCAGCCGCAGCAGCGGACCGCCCAGGTAGACGGCGACCAGGAGCACAACAAGCGCGGCGATAAGGAAGGGCAGCACGCCCCGGGGAGGTCGCCGCCGGGAGGTGACGAGCAGGGCCAGTGAGACCAGGACCAGGGCGGCAGCACCGATGTAGGAGAACCCCTCTACCGGGTGGGCGATCCACCGGCCGGTATCGGCAGCGGGGTCGCCCAGCAGCGAGGGGACCAGTGCGGAGGCCAGGCTCTGCAGCGGCAGGGGCTGGGTGTTCTCGGCCGTGCGCGACTCGAAGTTGATGTAGTGGAGGCTCTGCCACACGAAGGGCAGCAGCTGGACAGCTGCCAGGCCGGCGCCCAGGAGGACGCCTGCGGCGGACCTCAGCAGGCTGGCCGCCACCTGGGTCGGCCGCAGCCCGTGAGCCAGCGCTCGCACCAGAAGGTAGCCCGCCGCCGTCAGCAGCGAGTAGACCACGATGGCGGGGAATCCCCCTAGCAGCATGGAGGCGATGACGAGTGCCCCGGGCAGCACGTCGCGCCACCTGCGTTCCACGGCAAGCCTGTCCGTGGCCCAGAACAGCAGCGGGATCATCGCGGCGACCCTGGTCTGGGGCCAGTTGGTCCAGGCCACCATGAAGCCGCTGGTGGCGTAGACCAGGGTGGCCAGGGGCACCGTGAGCCGAGGCAGGCCCCAGCGCCGCCGCAGGAGGCCGTTCATCCCCAGGGCTGCCGCCGCTACCTCCATGATCTTGACGCCCGCAGTGGCAGCGGTCGGCGGCAGGACCCACCAGGGCAGGGACAGCGGGGACAGCAGCCCCGAGTTGGGCAGCGCCGCCAGCGTCGTCCCGCCGTTGGTGTAGGGGTCCCACAGGGGTACGTCCCCGGAGCGGACCGACTCCACAATGAGGACCGCCATCGGGGTGGCAGAGTCGATCGTGTCCCAGCTGAGACGGTTGGTGACCTCGTTGCCGTCGGCTACGGCCCAGGGGTCCATGACGCTCAGCAGGTCGGTCGCGAGGAAGACGCGCGAGGGCAGGAGCCCAGGGACGACGACCAGCGCCAGGAAGACCAGCACCCCCAGCCAGCCCAGCCTGGCCAGGGCGGTGTCCACCGCGTCAGCACCCAGACGGTGGGGCCAGGTCCGCAGCCGGGACGGAAGGGAGCGTGCCCGGTGCACCAGGCGTGCGGGAAGCACAGGAAGCATCGAGAAGGGTCTCCTGGGAGCTCAGAGGTGCCAGGCACCGTGCACCCGGCACGATGCACGGCCATCATGCCGCATCCGGGGGGCTCTCAGCGAACGACTCCTAGTGTGTCATCACGGTCACCGTCCCAGTCACCGACCAGGACCTTGTCGCTCGCCCGGCCGTAGGCCTGAGTTATATCAGCCTGTCCTCCGGCGATCGTGTTCTTGACGTAGTAGGTGTTGCCTCGGCGCACCGCCAGGGTGTCCCTGCCGTCACCGTCCCAGTCACCCGACAGCACGGTGTCGCTGGAGCGGCCGTAGGGGACGACCCTGTCCGCAGCCCCGGAGCTGATGGAGTTCTTGATGTAGTAGGTGTTGCCTCGGCGCACCGCCAGGGTGTCCCTGCCGTCACCGTCCCAGTCACCGACGACGACCTCGTCATCGGCCCTGCCGTAGGAGATGGTGACGTCCGCCTGTCCCCGTTCATGGAGTTGCGGAAGTAGTAGGTGTTGCCTCGGCGCACCGCCAGGGTGTCCGTCCCGTTGCCGTCCCAGTCACCGACCAGGACCTCGTCGTCGGCCCTGCCGTAGGTGAAGGTGCGCAGGCTGCCCCGGTGGAGTTGGTGTTGCGGAACCCGACCTTGTTGCCGTCGCGGCGGGCCAGGGTGTCGATGCCGTCACCGTTCCAGTCCCCGGAGAGCATCTGGGAGGTTGACCGACCGTACTGGAACTCGATGTCGGCCCTGGCCGACCAGGAGTTGTTGAGGTAGATCGTGTTGATGCTGCCGACCGCGGAGCCGATGACGCCCTGCGCGATCGAGCGGATGGTCCCCAGCCTGGAGTAGCCGACGTCGCCGGGGCAGGTCGTGTACCCCACGTCGCGGTGCCCGATGATGCGGGGCAGGGACACCGTCGTGCCCGCCCGGTAGCGCGCCGTGGTCCTGATAGCGAGGTTGGCGGACCCGGTGGCGCTGGACACGCCCGCGCGTCCCAGGAACCAGCCCGCCATCTTCCCTACAGCCTGGAGCTGGGTGTCCGTGGGGGCCACGGAGCTGTAGGTGCCCAGCATGGACAGCCCCATCGTGCCGGTGTTGACGCCCAGGGCGTGACCTCCTACCACCATCTTCCCCGCTGCCGCGCTGGTGGACCCGTAGCGGCCCTCAAAGACCCGGCCGTACTTGTCGATGAGGAAGTTGTAGCCGATGTCGCCCCAGCCCAGGGTCACGGCGTGGTAGTAGTAGATGCCGTTGACGATCGATGCAGACTGGCTCGAGGTGTAGCTATTGGTTCCTGCGGTGTGGTGGACCACGACGTGCGAGGCCGAGGCATAGGTCGGGGTCCACGTCATGTAGGCGGAGTTGGCACCCCACTCAGCACGGGTGGTCACCTCCACCGGCAGGCCGTTCGCCGTGGTCGTAGCCCCTAGCACCGCAGGGAGCACGCCGGCTCCCGCCGGGTCGGAGGAGCTGGCGACTGGCTGCTGGGAGACCTCCTGAGAGTCAGGGGTGCTCGCAGCGCCGCCGCTCTCACCGGAGTCCTCACCAGAACCGCCGTCCTGGGACTCCTGCTCCTCGGTACCGGTCTGCCCGGGCTCGGGGACTGCGGCGACACCGGAGTGGGGTCGGCCTCGGCGGTGTCCACGTCAGAGTCCTCCAGGACCTGCTCGCCTTCCGGGTTACCGGGGACCAGCGCCAGCTGGAGGTCGGCCGGGAGATCCTCCGGCGCCCCCAGGACCGCAGCCTGGACGGCGTCGGCGCCGCCGGTGATGAACTCCCCGGTACCACCCACCGCCACGTCGTCAGGACCGGAGTCGACCGACTCGTTGAGGTACCAGTCCGACCACTGGCTGCCCTCGCGCACCCGCAGGTAGATCTGCGTCCCCTCGGGCAGGCTGGCGTCTCCTGCCCAGGTGAATCCTGCCACCAGGAAGTCAGAGACCTCCAGCGGCTCAGTCAGCAGCACGGCGTCAGTCTCCGGGGTAGCAGACTCCGTCTCCGCCGCAGGCACCACCTCAGCCGAGCGGGCAGTGCTCCCCGCCGGTGTCACGGAAGAGGGCTGACCTGTGCCGCCAGCGGAGTCCTGGGCCTCTGCCTGGGCCTCGCCAAGCCCCGCCTCGGCCATGTCGGTAGCCTCCCCGCCACCGTGGTCAGACTGAGGACCTGGACCGGTGCAGGGGCCTCCTGCTCCGAGCCAGGGTCCGCCTCCGCCGTGGGAACCGCTCCCGCCAGCAGGGCAAGGGGACAGCGACGACCGCCTGGAGAAGACGAGAGGCGGGCATATTGCTCCTTTCGACGTGGCCGGACCGGGACCTGCGCACGTACATGCCACACAGAACCCGCGTTGCCACCGGGGAGACTACCTGCCCACCACTCGTTAAGGAAGAGCCATGGGTCTCACCACCGAGCACACAGTCCTCTCTCAGCGCACGGGGACGGCCCTTGGGCTGTCATCGCAGCGCCGCGCAGGGAGACCACTTCTACGTCACAATCATATGACAGGCCGTGTCGTGCTGTCCGACGAGCGCTGACCGCCCGGTGCTGCCGCCCGGTGCTACTGCGACGGCTCCTGCAGGCCTGTGGCATGATGTCAGCGGTCAGCAGCAGCCGACGGCCTCATTGTCCTGACCGGCCCAGACACGTTCGGAGACCCAGACACATGCACGTCCTCATCACCGGTGGCGCCGGCTTCATTGGTGCCAACTTCGTCCACCAGACCCTCACGCGCCACCCCGACGCCACGGTCACGGTGCTCGACAAGCTCACCTACGCCGGGAACCAGGGCTCCCTGGCTGACCTGGGCGAGCGCGTGACCCTGGTCGTGGGCGACATCGCCGACACCGACACGGTCGACCCGCTGGTAGCCGGAGCCGACGTCGTCGTCCACTTCGCCGCCGAGTCCCACAATGACAACTCCCTGCGGGACCCCTCCCCCTTCATCCGTACCAACCTGGTGGGCACCTTCACGCTGCTGGAGTCCGTGCGTCGCCACCGGGTGCGCTTCCACCACGTCTCCACCGACGAGGTCTACGGCGACCTAGAGCTGGACGACCCGGCAAAGTTCACCCCGACGACCCCCTACAACCCCTCCTCCCCCTACTCCTCCTCCAAGGCGGGCAGCGACCTGCTGGTACGCGCCTGGGTGCGCTCCTTCGGCGTGGAGGCCACCATCTCCAACTGCTCCAACAACTACGGCCCCTACCAGCACGTGGAGAAGTTCATCCCCCGCCAGGTCACCAACCTCATCGACGGCGTACGCCCCAGGCTGTACGGCGCCGGCCAGAACGTGCGCGACTGGATCCACGTCCTCGACCACAACGACGCCGTGTGGGACATCGTCGAGAAGGGCCGTACCGGTGAGACCTACCTGATCGGCGCCAACGGGGAGAAGAGCAACAAGGAGGTCGTTGAGCTGATCTGCGAGCTCATGGGGCACGAGCCCGACGACTACGACCACGTGGCGGACCGTCCCGGCCACGACATGCGCTACGCCATCGACAACACCAAGCTGGTCGAGGAGCTCGGTTGGACGCCCCGCTACACCGACTTCCGTTCCGGCCTGCAGGACACCATCGAGTGGTACCGGAACAACGAGGCGTGGTGGCGGCCTCTCAAGGCTGAGGTCGAGGCCAGGTACGCGGCCCAGGGGCAGTAGCAGTAGCCGTCGAGCAGCGACCGGCCGCCTGGCTGCTGACAGGCAGGCGCAGCCTGCTGGCCAGAAGCCGACCAGGACAGCTGCCCGGGCAGCTGAGCGCTGATCTGGGCAGGGCTGCCCGGCAGCCAGTCGGTGAGCAGTCTAGGTGTCGGCCCGCCCGTCGCAGGCTGTGACTAGCCAGAGGCTGGTCGTCCCCTCGGATGCCAGGAGGCTGAACCCCCGGGAGGTGTCCACGTTGACGTACCCGGAGAAGTCAGGGGAGATCGCGTCGGACGGGATGCTGGTGTCCTGGTAGTACACCGGGGTCCCGCCCGGGCGCTGACCAGTCGGCAGACAACCGGGTCGGTGTGGATGAGGTTGAACTGCCTGGCCAGGTAGACCTCCTCGTAGGGGGCGCCCCGGGAGGTAGAGGTACGATGAATGCTGTCGGTACCTGCCATCACGGGAAAGAGCCCCGCGCCAGAGGCGGGATACCCGTAGACTACGGCGTCGGCTGGAAGGCCCCGGGCGGCATCTTGTATAAAGCGGGTCTCCTCGGTCGTGACCCACGGCAAGTGGATGAGTGCGGAGACGTCATAGCCGCGACGTGCCCAGGTCGTGGTGTCCCCGACCGCCGTGCCCACCGACACCCAGCCCGCCGCTGCCACCGTGCTGGCGACAAGGAGCGCGCCCGCCACAGGCACGAGTCCGCCCTGGCGCAGCCGAGCCATGCACCAGCTCAGGACGGCCTCCACGGCACAGGCCGCCAGGACCCCGGACAGGACTGCCAGAAGGCCCAGGTACCGGTTGTCATCACGCCACCACCCGCCGACCAGGGCTCGCCACCACCCCTGCGGGCTGGCGGTCAGCACGACCAGGAGCAGCACGGTGCCCCAGGCCGCCGCCACCTCCCAGCGGCGGCGGTACAGGATGAGAAGCACGCCGCACAGGGCGGCTAGGGCCACGGGCCAGTAGCGCCACGTATCGCCGTCGCCCTGGAGCGGAGCCAGGGTCAGCGCCCCGAGCAGGACCTCGCCCATGCTCCGCGGCTGACGGTCGTAGCCGCTCATGGCCCCCAGGGCTGGTAGTGAGCACATGGCCCACAGCGCCAGGACCGCCAGGCCCACCAGCAGCAGGGAGCGCAGCCGTGCCACCCCTCGGTCCCGTACAGCCAGCTGGGCGGACCACAGCAGTGTCAGCGCTGCCACGACGACCACAAGAAGCTGGCCCGCCCCCGCGTGGGCGACTCCCGCACCGACGACCCCCGCCACGACGGCAAGCACGGCAGTGACGGATCTCTTGCTCCTGTACCACTCCAGGACCGCCGCCAGGGCGAAGGGAACCAGCGCCACCGACAGGGCGGTAGGGGCCTGGCCGTGGAAGTAGAGCGGAAACCCGGGGAACCACATGGTGGCGGCTCCGGCGGAGGGGGCCAGGGCGGTAGTGACAGGACCGCCCCCCGCAGCGCGCCCCAGCACCACGCACCCCAGGGGGGCCAGGAACAGCACGACCATGAGTACGACGACGTTGAAGGCGGTGGGCACCTCCGCCGTCGGCACGAGCGCGGCGAGCGTGTGCCACAGGTTCGGGTAGTACCCGCCCCCGTTGACCGGCTGCGAGGAGCCCAGGGGGGAGGCGTTACCAGACTCCATGATCTCGACGATGTAGTTCAGGTGGAACATCACGTCGTGGTTCTGCAGGACCGCTGCGGGACTGGCAGCCGCGCGGACCAGGACAGTCAGCTGGAGCAGCGCCGCTACCCCCATCCCCACAAACGCTGCCCAGGTCGTGGGCGAAGCGAGCAGGCCGCGCCAGGACCCGTCGGCTCCGTCCCTGCGGCGAGCACGACGGCTCCTGACCAACCAGGTCAGCCCGGCCGGGAGGCACACCAGGAGCAGGAGCACGGCAGCACCCGGCCGGGTCCACCTCAGTCCGAGCAGCGGCATAACGACAGTACCTGCGGTCACCACGATAATGCCCGTACCGGGCGCCCCCGCCACGGCCAGGCGAGGCCCCGCCCCGAGGGACCCGAGGAAAACGAGGCCGGGAAGAAGCAGAAGCAACAGGGAGATGGCGGCCAGGAGCACCGCAGCAAGCCATTCCAGCACCCCGCTAGGCTAGCCCAGCGGCGCGCAGACAGGCGGGCCCGTACCACCGGTTATGCCGAGATGTTGCCAGCGCTCACCCCCTGGCGGGTGACCTCACAGACCCCGGAGGCACCGGAGGCAGCTGTCACGGCCCCGCTCGGCCTCGCAGCAGCACAGCACGTCTAGTCGCAGGCGGTGATACGCCACAGGGCGTAGTCGCCGTCACTGGCCACGAGCTCGATGTCCTCCAGGGGGACCTGGGCGAACCCGACGTCCCAACGGTAGGGGGGCTGCCCGTGACGAGCCCCCTCCGCGTCACGGGAGTAGTCCGTGTACAGGTAGAATGCCCCGAGTTCCCTCAACAGCCTGCACACCTCCTGGCTCCCGGTCCCCTTCTTCAGGCCAGGCCAGGCATCCGCGAGCTGGTGCTCAGCACTGTGGGCCGACGGCCTGGAGCGGGAGGGGTACACCACGTGGACACCACCAAGAGACCACAGCATTGAGGCCCCCCGCGAGGGAGGTCCCACAACCACTGCGTCAGGTGGAAGCAGCGAGGAGGCCCCCTGGATAAAGTCGATCTCCCTGGCCGTGACAAGGGTCCCGTACTGGACCTGCTCAGGATCGTGGACACTGGCGACCAGGTCCCGCTGCAGGGGGAGCCTGCCCCCGGCGAGCACCACAACCAACACGGCAGCGGCCACGCCGGGCAGCACGCGCCGGGAGCCACGGCGCCCACCGGGTCGACCGGGCCGACCACCCGGCCGGCCACCATCCCGGGCAAGAAGGCGGCCGCTGTCCCGGCCACCGAAGCGGCGCTGCCTGGAGGTCCGCACCCGTGCCAGCAGGTGGGAGCAGGCCAGCGCGGCCAGGACCAGCGCGGGTAGCAGGACCAGCGGGACCAGCCGGGCCTTCTGCAGGTACCAGGGTGCTCCCAGCTGGCGTCCCCACCAGGACGGCCCCCCGACCATGACCGTCAGCAGCAGTGCCGCCACCCATGCCCTGAGCCAGGAGCGCGCTGCCGGCTGCCGCCAGGCCAGCCACGCACCCAGGAGGGTCAGCGACGCCGTCACCAGTCCCAGGAGGGAGGTCCAGCCCCAGACCGTCCCATAGGCGGGTAGGTCCGCCAGCGCCTGTCCCAGTGTCGCGACCAGGCCTTCCCAGCCGCCGTCGGGACGGGAGTACCCCAGGACGCTGCCCAGTGGACGGCGCACGGCCCACAGCCCCCCCAGGGCTGCCACCACCACGACGGCAGTCGCCCGGACGCGGGCGCGGACCCCTGCCGTGGCCACCCGCCACACGGCGGGGAGCCATCCAGCCCCCAGGACCATCACGCTGAACACGGCAACGCCGTGAGCTGCCGCTGCTCCCACGGTGCACATGACAAGCAGGAGCACCAGCGGCAGCACCCCGGGACCAGAACGACACTGCGGACCACGATCCAGCCCCGGGCCGCTCCCCTGCGTTCCGGGGTCCTGTCCGGGCACTGAGGGGGAAACGGGCAGGACCCTGGTCGGGACAAGCAGGTGGAGCGCCAGCAGGACCCCGGGCAGCGCCACGACGCTGAGGGCGTAGGGCCACACGGCCAGAGACGTCAGCAGCATGGTGAAGGCGATGGCGGTGCCGCCCAGGAGCACTGTCAGCGCGACACCCCACTCACGCACGGGCCCAGGACCCGGCAGCAGGTCTCGCACTCCGGTGAGCATCCCTGCCAGGGCGCTGGGCCACACAAGCGCCCCTGTTCCCAGCAGCGCCGCGTTGGTGGCCTGGACGGGACCCGCGGGCAGGAGGGAGACCATGGCGTGCCACGGTGTCGGGTAGTAGACGGACTGCCCCTGGTAGAGCGCCTCCAGCCCCCCCAGCAGGGAGGCGTCTCCTCCTTCCCGGACTGCGGCGACGGCACTGAGGTGAAAGACCGCGTCAAAGGCCTGTGCGGGCCACCGGGGGCTGACGGCCCCCCACCCGTAGGCCGTCGTCCAGGCGACGGCGGTGAGCAGGACGGCAAGGAGGACGGGACCGTGCGACCTGGCCAGGTCCCCGGGACGGTTGCGCCCCCGCAACCAGCCACCCGTCTTTCTCCAGCCCCCGAGCCGACTGGCGGTGCTGCCTGGCACCCGTGACAGCACCACCACGAGCCCGGTGAGTACCGCAGTCAGCACCCCCAGGAGAGGCAGCGCGGCCGTGCCCCACCGCCAGCCGAGTGCCTGGGCCACAGTAGTGGCCACAGCAACCAGTGCCACGGTGAGCCCGGGAGCCAGCGCCAGCGCCGACCACCCGCGCACACCTGCCGCGCGGGTCAGGCACCACCCCGGGACCCACAGCAGAAGGGCAAAGAGGACAGCCAGCCCGCAGGTGCCAAGAAGGTCGGGAAGGCTCACGGGCTCCATCCACAGGCGCTGATGACGTACAGCGTGTGGACACCGTCGCTGGCCACCGGGGTCAGGGCCTCATCGGGTATCAGGTTGAGCTGGTTGTGCCACTGGGGCGCCTTGCCGCCCCCCGGAGGGTCACCTTCCGTGGGGTCGGCGTCGTAGTAGTAGTAGTGCGCCCCGAGGCGGTCCAGAGCCTGGCAGACCTCAGGGTCAACCTGGACGTAAGCGGCTCGGGCAGCCACGTAGCGCCGGTCCTCCTCGGAGTAGAAGCGCAGGGTGGGAAAGACCACCGGCGTCTGCGTCAGCGACCAGAAGTAGGCCGACCCGTTGGTCGGCTGCCCCAGGACGACGGCATCGGGGGGCAGCTGGCTCGCCGCCTCCCGGATAAAGTCCGCCTCCCCTGGGGAGAGCATGGCTGTCCAGGTGAGGTGCTGAGGCTGGTAGGCCACAGCAACCACCCTCTCGTGCATCCCGGCCCGGCCGACGGCGTTGACGACCAGTGCCACTGAGCAGACCAGTGCCACAACGCTGGCGACAGCCCGCGGTGCTCCTGAGCGGCTCCGGGCCAGCCCCGCAAGCCAGTCGATCGTGGTGGCTGCCAGCACCAGGGTGGATATCTCCAGCAGCGGCAGGATCCGGGCCCGCTGAAGGTACCAGGGCGAGGCCAGCAGGCTCAGCGGAGTCCAGGTGAGCACGGAGGCAGCCAGGAGCACCAGCACCAGGGGCAGACACAGCGCGGCCCAGCGGTGGCGGCGCGTCACCAGGGAGACGAGGAAGCCGACACCGGCAAGCAGGGTGAGTACCGTGGCTCCCAGGGAGCGGTCGGAGATGTTGGCAAGCATGGGGCTGTCCCGCCACGCCTCAATAAGCATGGTGGTCACCATCGCCCCCGGCCGGGTGAAGCGGGCCAGCATGATGAGCTGGTCGGCGAAGAGGACGGCGCCCACGACGACTGCCAGGACCAGGCCTCCAGCCAGCGCCAGCATGCTGGTGCGCAGGCGCCCGCCTGCCCGCCAGCGGCGTCGCACCTCGTGAAGGAGGACCAGGAGCAGTGCGGGCACGGCGATGACAGCCAGGTTGAAGACCGAGGTCCCGTGGACGAAGACCAGCCCCAGAGCGGCCAGGACCCCACCGGCCACGGTCCCGGGGAGCCACGTAGTGGTCCTCCTGGGGGCAGGACCCCGCTGTGGGCGGCACACCAGGACAAGAGTCACCGCCCCTGGCAGCAGACACACTGCCCAGGCGTAGGGCCACAAGGTGGTCAGCATGGAGAACGGGCCTGAGGCGATGGCGGAGGCCACGGTACCTGCTAGCAGCGGCAGCCCGTCACGGACGCGGCGTGAGGCCACCGGGAAGAGGGCCGACAGGAGCGAGGCGCACCCCAGGGGCCAGATGACGCAGGCCCCCAGCAGGGCCACCACGTTAGCGGCTACCGGGACAGAGGTCGGCACCACCGCCACCAGGGCGTGCCACCCCGTGGGGTAGTAGTGCGTCTCTCCCCAGTACATAGGGTCGAGGGAGCCCACCGGGTAGGCGTTGGCCTGGCTGCGCACGTAGGTCGCCGCGTTGAGGTGCCAGACCCCGTCAGAGGCCTGCATCGGGGTGTCGATTCCGCCGAAGCCGCGCAGCACCGCCTGCGCCGACAGCAGGCAGGCCAGGGCCAGGGCTGCGACAAGCGGCCACCAGATCCTTGGTGGAGGGGCCTCCGGCGCTCCAGGCCAGCGTCGACGCACCAGCCTGGTCACAGCCAGGACCGCCCCCAGGAGCACCAGGAGCCCGAGGCTGGCCGTCAGCGTGTTCCAGGGCAGGGAGAGCAGGTGGTAGAGGACCACCAGCGCACCCATGCCCGCAGAGGCGACTGAGGGAGCGGCTGCCAGCGCCTGCAGGCGCAGCACCCGCAGACCCCGCAGCAGGAGGTAGCCGGGGACGAACAGGATGATCAGGACGAAGAGGGCGGCGGTACACGCCTCAGCCCAGGTCGCGGTTTCCAGGAGCTACGCCTTTACGTTGAGAATGACTGTCAGGACAGTGCCGCACGGCAACCGCACCAGCATATGTCCGCGACACAGGCGTGGACGAGTGGTAGCGGACGATATCGACGAGGTATCGGGCTCACCTGCACCGCCCTAGTCATGCTCGTCGTCCTCTGCTCTGGTTGTCTTCGCCTCCTTCTGCCTGCTCCTGCCAACGGCCCCGGCAGTACCGTCATCGTCGTCAGACCGCCCTCCCGGCCCCGCCCAGGAGCAAGGCGTCGTAGCGGGGGCGGACCGCGCTCCAGTCCGCGTGGGAGACCATCCACTCAGCCTGCTGCACCCGGTAGGCCTCGTCGTCGCCCAGGGCGAGGATGCGCGCAGCAGCCTCCTGGGGTGTTGCCACGACCCACTGCGCGGGGAACAGCGCGCCGGGCCCTCCCCACCGAGCGACGTCGGGCCAGTTACGCACCACCGGCAGCGCCCCGGAGGCGGCCCCCTCAATGAAGCCCTCGTGCGTCCCCTCACGGCGGGAGGAGGACAGGATGACCCCCGCCTCCCTGAGAAAGGCCGGGACCTGGCTGGTGCGCCCGGTGATCCTGACCGAGGAGCCAAGCGCCTTGATCCTGGCCCTGGTCGCCTCCGCATAGGCTGCCTCAGCCTCCGACATGTCCTCAGGAAAGTCGGGACCGATCAGGAGCAACGACCAGGAGGGGTCATCCTGACGCACCAGGTCCAGGACGTCGAGCGCCCATGCGGGGTCCTTGCGCCGGGCGGCCCAGCCGACCAGGGCGATTGTCCTGGCCGACCCGGCGGTCTTGGGCAGACGGAAGCGGGTGAGTAGCGCCCGGTTGGGGACCGTGGAGACCACGACGTGGCCAGGCAGCCTCACCGTCGTCTCCAGCATCCTGCGGATCGCCGGGGACACGGTCACCAGCTCGCTGACCGCGTTCCAGTCAACGAGCTGGGGCATCGCGGTAGACGCCTCGTAGGAGTGGATGCGGATGAGCAGCCGGGCCTGGGGAGCCAGCAGCGGGACCACGAGGCTGGCCCAGACCGCGGCAGCGCTCCCCCACTCAACGAAGACGGTGTCCGCCCAGGCGAGGTCGTCAGCGACCTTCTGCGGTACCGCAACCCGGTGACCCCGACCACGCGCCAGCTCCACACGCAGCGCCAGGACGGTGCTCTGCTCGGGGACGACAGGCAGGTCTCCCAGATCCTGACACCGGACCTCGAAGCGCTCGTCAGCATCGTAGTCCGCGATGATGTCTGTCACGAAGTTCCAGTTCTTCAGGGACAGGAAGAGGACCCGGCGCGGACGCTCCCGGGTGGCCGAGAAGGCCGCGTTGTCGTCGTTGTCATCGTTGTCGTCGTCCAGAACCGCAGACCCACGCTGCTGCTCAGCCACGACGGCGACAGGGCGAGTCACCTCCTGGAAGGCCCTGGAGGCACGTAACGGGGCCAGGAAGCCGTGGGGATCCACCGACAGGGCCGAGTCCGTGGCGCCAAAGTGCAGCTGGGGATGGAACATCAGCCGCAGCACCAGGTCGAGCAGGCCCACCACACAGGCGTCCTCCTCCGCCGCCCAGGCCTGGTCCGCCAGGTCAAGGACGTACTGGGCGGCTGTCGCGGCACGACGTGAGTCACCGTCGTCGACGTCCAGGTCGATGATGCAGTCCTCCAGGCGCAGCACCGAGACCTCAGGACGCTCACCCATCTGGGAGGCGGCCCGGCGCAGCAGCCTGCGCGCCTGGGGGAAGCGGTGACGATCAGCCAGGAAGCGCGCCCGCCGGGCGACCTCCAGCGCACCCGCCAGGGCGTTCCTGCGCAGCGAGACGTCGAGCCTGGACAGGACGACAGTCTCCAGGACAGCCATCCCCGGCCTGGTGGTGGCGGCTCGGGCCATGAGACCCACAAGACCAGTAGCGTTGCGTGCCATCAGCGCCCCCAGGACTCGTCGGCGGAGAAACCGAGGTATACCCCAGCCCCGGCGGACGTCCTGGTACGCCAGGACGAGGCGAACCACACCGTCGGCGCCCCCGGAGCCGTGTCTGTGGCCGACTGCCCGAGGTTGCCGGAAGCCGCAGCTACCACGGCACCGTGACCGGCTGCCCACGAACAGGTCAGGCATGTCCTCATCACGGCGACCTCCTCCCCTTGCGGCGCTCCCGCACTGGATCCGTTCCCGCGAGGACCTGAGCACCGTGGCACAGCGCAGCCTAGACGGTGCCGCGCGCACGGACGCGGGTCCCGTGCCCGGAACACAAGTCTCCTGCCGCCCGCGCGGACGCCCAGGAGCCTTGGACCACGACGGGCTACTACCGTACCGGGACGACCCGCTCCAGGCGGGGCAGCCGTGCCGGTGTCACGCCACCACCCACCCGCTGACAGCACAGTGACCTGGCCGACGGAGGTTGTCGTCGCTCTCATCGGTCCTCCCCTTCCGCTAGCCCGGCCAGGCCGGAGGACGGTAGCAGCGACGGGTCCTGGGCGCGAGCACGTCGTTCCAGCACCGCAACGGCCTGCGTCCAGCCAGCCATCTGCTGCTCAGCGCTCAGCAGGCGAGCCGCCTGGTCGCTCGCCCGCTTGGCCCGGGCCACGTCCTGGTCCGTCAGGGTGTCCAGAGCCTCAGCCAGGGAGGAGGCGGAGAAGTCTTCCGTGACGACGCCCAGACCGTGCTGCCTCACCACCTGAGCCATCTCCGGGCTCGGGGACACGACGACGGCCAGACGTGCCTGGACGAAGTCGAACAGCTTGTTGGGCAAGGCGTGCTTGTAGTTGAAGGACACCGGCGGTAGGCAGAAGACACCGACGTCGTAGCCCGAGAGAGTCTCCACCAGCTGGGAGTAGGGAACCGGGTCCAGGACCCGCACGCGCCCGGGCGGCAGCTCCGCCGCCTGCTGGCGCAGTCGCTCGATCAGGTCGGGGTCGTTCCTGGTGAGGTAGAGGTCAAAGGTTACCTCCCTGCGGGTGCGCCCCACCGCCTCGATCATGCGGTCAAGGTGGCGGTCCGGCAGAGCCGCTCCGGAGTGGACCAGCCGCAGGGGACGGGAGGGCGGGGTCACGACGGTGTCATGATAGGGGGTGGCGTTAGTCACCACCCCGGCCCGTATGCCGTACTCGCGCCTGTAGGCCTGCGCCAGCCCCTGGGCCACAGTGGTCACGGAGTCCGCCCGGGCGACGTAGCGTCGGCACAGCCAGCGCACGTAGGGAGCCACGAAAAGCCGCCAGCGCAGCACTCCCTCCTTCTGCCGGGGCGCGTACTCGTGCAGGTCGGCGTGGACACCCCCCAGGGGACGCAGGGACAGTGCCAGGGGGACGGTCTCTGCGTCGTTGGCCAGGACCACGTCCCAGGCTCCCACCGGCAGGTGCTTGCGCGCCCAGGAGACCACCTCCTGTGTCGCCTGCACCCGGGAGAAGCGCCGGGCTATCAGGCTGGCGCGGTCCAGGCGCCACGAGACCAGCTCGTCAGGGATCTGCACGTGGGCAACCACACCCTCAGGGGCCTGTCCGTAGCCACAGGTGGTGACCTCGTAGGTGGGCGACAGCAGGCGCACCTGCTTGAGCACACGAGCGTCGGAGACGATCGGGGAGAAGGAGAGAATCAGCACCCGACCGCGCCGGGAGCCTGACGAGGACCTGCTGTCCAGCCGGGCACGGGCCGGCCCCAGAAGCGCCCGGCGGTAGGCGCCGAGCAGGGCGACGCTCTCGCTCTGCCAGGTCAGGTGCTGCCCCGCCGCCAGGGCCGCATCCCGGTACCGCTGCGGGTCCGCCAGGATCTGACGGATGGTCAGGGCGAGGTCCGCCGGATCCTCACCGCTGAAGACCTCGCCGACCCCGAGGCGCTCGACCACCGAGCGGATGTCCGGCAGGTCAGCGGCGGCCACCGGCACACCTCCTCGGATCGACTCGAAGAGCTTGTTGGGCAGGGCGTAGCGGTAGGACAGACAGGTGGGACGGACGTGGACTACAGAGATGTCCGCGTCGGACAGCGCCTCGGAGACCGCGTGGGGAGCCACGGGCCCGACCTGGTGGACCCGGTGGGTGACTCCGTGGCGGGCCGCAAGGTCCCACAGCGTGGGCAGGTAGTCAGGCTCCCCGTATCCCAGCATGACCAGGTGGACGGTCTCTGGGAGCGCGGGCAGAGCCGCGATCGTCTCCTCAATGCCCCGTGAGGTGGTGATGCGTCCCCCGTAGGCGATGACCTGCGTGTCAGGTCCCAGCCCGGCGAGCTCGCGCAGCCGTCCCCGGGAGCGGTCCGGGGCGGGGCCGGCCACCGGGACGTTACGCACCAGGACCGGCGGCGAAGGCATCTGGTAGTGCTCCGCCATCCAGCGCACGATCGAGGGGGACACGGTGATGACCGCGTCAGCGCGCGCGACCCCGCGGGCCTCGATAGCCGCCTCGACCCGGGGGGCAAGAAGACGGTCAGCCCGCACGTTGCGGTCCAGCCACAGCTCGTGGGCGTCGTAGACGAGCCTGGCGCCGCAGCGCTCCACGATCCACAGTGCTGGAGCGAGGGTGTTGCCGTCATTGGCGTGCACCACGTCCGGAGACCAGTCCAGGGCGGCGCGGGCAGTACGAAGCCAGTAGGTGGACAGGGCAAGGGTCTTGTAGGCGCGCATCCCCATGTCCGCCTGGAGCGCCACCACGGAGGAGGAGGTCTCACGCAGCACCCGGCGCGCCCGGCCGAGCAGAGAGGAGGTGCCCGGCACCCTGCCCGTACCCGAGGGGGCCGACGCCTCCTTCTGCTGCCCCATCGTTGCGGACCCGAGACCACCACCGCTACCACCAGTGCCGTGCCCGGAGTCGGGCGCCACCGCAGACAGCGCACCAACCGCCTCCACGGCCGCGGCCGACGACACGCCCCCTTCGTGGACGCCCTCGGCAACGCTGTTCCCGTTCAACCAGGACCGCATCCGAGCCACACCCGGAGCCACTCGCTCCAGTGAGAACTCCTGGCTGCGGTGGATGTCCACCCCGGAGGAGACCGGCTCACGTCCCTCGGAGAAGCCTGCGCTAGCACGCGAGACGGCAAAGATGCGCACCGTTGCCCCGGCGTCCCTCAGGGTCGCGGCCTCCTTGAGCACCCGAGAGTCGTTGTGGGCGTCATTGAAGACAAGCATGGCCACACGTGGCCCCCGTCCGCCCCGGGTAGGCAGGCGCAGGCTGGCCGGTGCCGATCCGGTCTGGCGGTTCATACGTTCTCCTCCTGGGCGTGACCCGGTTCCGAGACAGCGGCGGACACAGCAACGTCGTCTGGCACAGCGGACGGCACGGCCGACGCCGACCGACCTGGGCTCACCGGACCCACCGTAGCGGCGGAACCGTTGTCGAGCAGCCCGGCCAGCGCCGCCTGCTGGGCAAAGTCCGGAGCGGAGGCCACGACCTCGTCAAAGGTACCGCAGGCCACGAGCTCGGCCTCCCGCATAAAGCAGACCTGGTCGCTGTGACGGATCGTGGCCAGGCGGTGGGCGACGACGATGACGGTCACCTCGCCCGAGAGCCCCGCGACGGCCTCGGTGACCGCGGCCTCGGTGGCGGTGTCCAGAGCAGAGGTGGCCTCATCCATGATGAGGACAAGAGGCTCGGAGTACAGAGCCCGGGCAATTCCCAGGCGCTGGCGCTGGCCCCCGGACAGCTTCATACCGCCCTCGCCGACCTCCGCCCAGATGCCTCCTGGCCGTTCCTCGATGACGTCGAGGAGCTGCGCCCGCTCCAGGGCGCGGCGGACACGGTCCTCGTCGATAGAGTCAGTGTCCCAGGACAGAGCCACGTTGTGGGCGACAGTGGAGTCAAACAGAGAGACCTCCTGGGGGACGTAGCCCACGCGGGATCGCCAGGAGCGCAGGACGTCGCTGAGAGGGACGTCGTCGACCCGCAGCGTCCCCGAGGAGGGCTCCTGCAGCCCCAGGATGATGTCCACCAGGGTGGACTTGCCCGATCCGGAGGCACCCACCAGCGCCATGGAGGAGCCAAAGGGCAAGGTCAGGGAGATGTTCCTCACCGCAGGCTCCTCGGAGTCCGCGTAGCTGAAGGTGACGTCGTCGACGACGAGGGCGCGAGCACCCTGCGGCAGGTCGGCTCCAGCGTTCATCTCGGCGTGGCGCTCCCGGTTGGCCCGGCCCTCCTCGATCTCGGCGAGGACCCGCTCGGCATGGGGGATGTTGGAGCCGGTCTGTCCCATGATCGTCTGGAAACGAGTGATGGAGGGCACGATACGAAAGCCGCAGACGCCGAAGAGCGCCAGGGAGGACAGCGCCTCACCCTGGCCACCCTGCATGAAGCCCATGACCGCAGCGATGACGAGCCCCCCGATCAGGGCCATCTCCAGCATGTAGCGCGGGACCGCCCCCAGAAAGGCCTGGTCCGCACGGGCGCGGGAGGCACGGCTGCGCTCTGCCAGCACCACGCGCTCCAGCTCGGCAGCCTTGTCCCGCAGGGTGATCTCCTTGAGCGAGTGGACCATCTCGGTGACCAGTCGCACTGCCTTGACGGAGTAGACGCGGTTGTCCTGCCCCGCGGCAAAGGCCCGTCGCAGGACCCACAGGTACATGATGACGGCGACCAGGAGGAAGTAGACCACCGTGACCGCGGCCATGACCGGACGTGACACGAACAGGACCGCCATCACCGCGACGAAGGTGCAGATCTCACCAGCAAGCTGGGTGAAGGGGATGAGGACGCCGGAGACCGTGGAAGCCACACCCACGTCGGTGGAGCGGACCAGGTCCGTGGAATGGCGCTTGAGGCGGTCAGCCCAGGGCGCGTAGAAGAAGGAGTCCAGCAGCTGGGCACCCAGGTCCTGCTCAAAGCTGGCGAAGCGCCTGGTGGAGATGCGCTGGAGGACAATCGCCAGCAGTCCCTTGGTCACGTAGAGAACGCAGACAACCACCAGGAGCCAGACCAGCATGCTGGGCGGGACAGTGACTCCCAGTAGGGGGATAGTCATGCTGGTCCCGGACATGAGCGGTGTCAGCAGGAGAGCCAGCAGCCCCATGGCCGCCACGTCCAGGAGGGCCAGCGCGGAGAACAGCCCCGCGAACGTGAGGATGAATCTCTTGGCCCCTGGTGGCAGGACGCCCAGGAGGTCTCTGACGGTACCCAGCAGCATGCTCACGCCGCGAGTCTAGCTGGCACGAGCGTCCTCGGCCTGCGGCCAGAGTGTGGGCAGAGCCAAGTTCCGCGCCGTGCCAGCGGGTGGGCTACTGCCCCGTGCGCTCCCCGCCGCCGATCGTCAGACGGGGCGTGCCAGCCCACCGGGCGGGATCCGTAGCGCGCCGCCCGTCAAGGAGGAGCCTGGTGCCAGGAAGGTCCTCCGGGGAGAGGTCCCGGTACTGCGCGTGGTCAGCCTGGACGATCACCACGTCCGCTGGCTCCCCCAGGTGGTAAGGGGTCCAGCCGAAGGCGGACAGCTCCTCGTCGGTGTACATCGGGTCCTGGACGCTGACCTCGGCACCGGCCTCACGCAGCGCCTCTACCGTGGGGAAGACCCCGGAGAAAGCTGTCTCCTTGACCCCGCCGCGGTAGGAGGCGCCCAGGACCACCGCGCGCAGCCCCTCCAGCGAGCCGAGGACCTCGGTCGCCCGGTCCACCACGTAGCGGGGCATGGTGGCGTTGAAGGTCCGTGCTGTACGCACCACCGAGGCGTCAGGGTCGGTGGACAGGTACAGGCGCGGGTAGACGGGGATACAGTGCCCGCCCACCGCGATACCGGGGCGGTGGATGTGGGAGTAGGGCTGGGAGTTGCAGGCCTCAATGACCTTCTCGACGTCAAAGCCCGCCTTGTCCGCATAGACCGCGAACTGGTTGGCCAGGCCGATGTTGACGTCACGGTAGGTGGTCTCCGCCAGCTTGGCCATCTCAGCGGCCTCGGCCGTGCCCATGTCCCACACTCCGTTGGGGCGAGGCAGGTCGTCACGCTCGTCGAAGTCCAGCACCTGCTCGTAGAAGCTGATGCCAGCGCGCGTGCCGTCCTCGGTGAGCCCTCCCACCAGCTTGGGATAGCGGCGCAGATCGGCGAAGACCCTCCCGGTCAGCACCCGCTCGGGGCTGAAGACGAGGTGGAAGTCCCTGCCCTCGGACAGCCCGGAGATCCTCTCGATCATGGGCTTCCACCGGCCACGCAGGGTCCCCACCGGAAGAGTGGTCTCGTAGGAGATGAGGGTGCCGGGAGTCAGGTGCTCGGACAGGGACGCCGTCGCTGCGTCCATCCAGGCGAAGTCAGGCTCCCAGGTGGCGTCGTCCACGAAGAGCGGGACCACCAGGACAACGGCCTGCGCGCCGGGAATGGCCTGCGCGTAGTCGGTGGTGGCGCGCAGGGCGCCCGAGCCGGTAGCCGGGCTGAGGGCGGCCAGCTTCTCTCCCAGGTGCGCCTCTCCGGGGAAGGGCTCGCGACCCGCGTTGACAGCCTCGACAGTCGTGGGGTTGACGTCCACCCCAATCACCTCATGGCCCTTCTCAGCGTACTGGACGGCCAGGGGCAGGCCGATCTTGCCCAGGGCGACGACGGCGATACGCATGCGCGGGTTCCTTCCTCTCAACGTCTGCCGGACAGCAGGCAGGTCCCGTCAAGAATAGCCGCCTCCTCCCGGTGGGGGCACCCGTCCTCCCGATGAGGAAGGACATACTCCCCAAGGACGGACGGCCCGGCCGGACCAGGAGGGCCCAGGACTGTCCGGCCTTCCGGGCGGCAGAGCGGGCCGGTCAGCGCGACAGGCTCCGCGCGTCCAGGACCACGGTGCGTAGAAGATCAGCCACAGCACGACCGGTGGCTGACATCGAGCGGTACTCCTCCACCCAGCGGTGCAGGCGATGTGCCCTCCCAGCGCGCTCCTGCGTCGACGCCAGACGCGTGTCCTCCTCCAGCGCCTCAGCCATGGCCGAGGCCACCGCCTGTGGATCGTGGTCGCAGGCCCACCCCAGGTCGTGACCAGTCACGTCCTCGACCACCGGCCCCCGGCCGGCGTAGAGCACCGGCGTGCCGCACGACAGGGCGGCCAGGACCTTCGTCGGGTAGGCGAAGTCGTAGCCCAGCCCGGGCCTGATCGACACCAGACAGGCCACGGCGCCCCGTTGCCAGCGGGCTGCCTGGGTCGGCGGCATGAGAGGGTGCATAACCACGGCAGGGGCACCGTCCGGGCCGACCGGGATCGTCGCGGCCGTCTCGCTGATGGCCTCCCAGTCGGAGCCCTGCCCCAGGAAGAGGACCTGGGCCGTGGGGTGCACGCAGCGCACCCGGGCCACGGCCTGGGCAAACACACCTGCTCCCTGCCACTCCGAGGCGGTCCCCGCGTAGACGAAGTAGGGGCCGGTGATCCCCAGCTCCTCCTTCTCCTGGGGGGTCGGGGCAGGGCCGTCAGCGCTGAACACCGAGGTGTCGACACCGTTAAGCACAACCCTGACCTGTCGGGCGCCCAGGTCGCGCACTGCCTGCGCCACGTCCTCGTTGACGGCCACGACGCTGCTGGCTCCCTTCACGGCGAAGGACTCCAGGGCACGTACCGCCCGGACCACCAGCCCTGGTGCACCGGTGGAGGCGGCTGCGGCCGACCACACGTCCGGGGCGTACCAGACGTAGGGCAGGCGGCGCAGGGCGGAGACCAGGCGCACGACCGCACCAGTCGTCGGAGGCGGCTCCACCAGGACCACGTCGGGACGGGGGGCGGTGAGCGCGCGCAGCAGCAGAGGCACGTCGAAGGACATGTAGGGCAGGTAGCCGCGCAGGTAGCCCGAGCGGTCCCGCAGGGCGGGCCAGCGCGAGACAGTAACACCCTGAGGGTCGGGGGGAGCAGGAGTGTCAGCCACTCTGGCAGGGGCGGAGCCGAGCGCCCCGCCGCCCTGGTTCCCAGCGGGCTCCTGGCTACCAACTGCCCCGGGCCGGGGAGGTGTGGTAGTCAGTACTCGCACTGGCACTCCCCGGCCCGCCAGGGCACGCTCGACCCCGTCGAGCCGGAAGGACGCGGCAGCGGCCTCGGGAAGGTGGATACGCGAGGCCAGGAGCACTCCCCCGCGGCGCACCGCTGGTCGAGGACCGGCTGTGCGCGCCCGGGCGCCTCCTCCCAGTCCCCGGCCGATAATACCGAGAAGACCGATGACAAGAGTCATACCTTCTCCTTACTCTCCCCGCTGTCGGGGCTGTCGAGCAGGTCCAGGCTGCGCGGGGACAGGTCGGCGGCAACCTGCCGCGCCCGGGCCTGCCAGGTCTGCTGGGCCAGGACCTGACGCATCCTCTCCTGGACAGCCAGCCTCTCCCCGGGGTTGTCAGCAAGACGACGCAGCAGAGCGGCCAGGGCCTCAGCGCTGTAGGGCAGGGTCCAGCCGATCC
Source organism: Actinomyces lilanjuaniae (assembly GCF_003606385.1). Lineage (NCBI taxonomy): Bacteria > Bacillati > Actinomycetota > Actinomycetes > Actinomycetales > Actinomycetaceae > Actinomyces > Actinomyces lilanjuaniae. The sequence goes on from NZ_CP032514.1 coordinate 2,357,518, forward strand.
CCAGCTCCTCGACGATGCGCCCGGTCTCGGTACCGGCGGTGGCCACCACCGGCAGCTCGTGGGCCAGGTACTCGTAGAGCTTGTAGGGCACGGCAAAGTCCCAGTAGGGGCTGGGCTCCACCAGGAGCACGCCCAGGCTGGCCCTCTCGTAGAGCGGCTCCAGGCCCTGCCTCTCGGTATGGATGACCTCGTGACGCCCCGGAGGCAGGAGAGGCGCGTAGTGGTCCGCCGTGGCCTGCCAGGTCTCCTGGCGCACGCACAGGGTGAGCCGGACCTGGGGCACCTGTCCCACGGCCTCGGCCACGGCGTCCAGGACGTAGTTGTCTCCCAGGACACCGATGAAGAGGAGCTCTAGGCTGCCGGGGCGGGGCCGTGACACCTGGGACACAGCCTGCGGGTCGGCTCCAGGGGGCAGCGCCTTGATGCGCTCCGGCCGGATCACCGGCAGGTGGGGGGCCATCGCCTGGCTGGGTAGGTAGACCTGCACTCCTAACCGTCTCCAGGACCACAGCTCGGCGGTGTAGGCAGCCTTGAGCGCGTTGTCCACCGCCGGGTGGATCCCCTGGCGGAACCGGGGAAAGCGCCAGTACAGGTCGCGGTAGAAGGAGCCTACTGCCACGCCCCGGCGGATGAGCCGGGAGAAGAGTGCCGTGTCAAGCCGAGGGTGCACCGGCATGTGCCGGGGCTCGGTCAACGCGCTGGGGATGGTCGCGTTCTCCGAGTAGAGGAAAGGCATAGGGGACGCCTGGACGTCGTCAGGCAGGTGCCCACACACGGACAGGTACTGGTCTACCCGGTGCAGCGCACGCCTCATCGCACGCCGCCGCTGCGAGGCGTAGCCCGCGACGGTCACCACCTCGAAGCCCAGGGCCTCAAAGGCCTGGCGCATGCGCACCGGTCGCAGGCGGGAGGCAGCCGCCCGCTCCACCAGCGGGTAGGGGGCGTGGAAGATCATGAGGGGGCGGGCGCGGCCCTCTGGTACCTCCCGGTAGTCCTGCACAGTGCTCCTCCGCTCCTCCCGGCTGGTTGCGACGACGGCCAGCGGCGGCGGGGCCGCCGGGCAGGCAGTAAGGCAGACAGTACGTCAGAGGAGCAGCGCGGGCGAGCCGGGCGACTGCGAGGACCGCGATGCCCCTGGCCCGGCTGGCCCCTCATGGTGGACGCCGGCGCCCCGCCCAGCGATCCACCGCTCGATGTCGTCCTTCATCGAGTCCATGACTGCGGACGCCGTCTCTATCGCCCACCGCACGACTGTGTCTTCACCACCATTGACCCGGTCAACAAGGGACTCGTCAATAAAGTTTTCATCAAGAGTCTCGACGGCAACCGCCCCCATTGGGCGGTCAGCGTGCTCCATGCGCACAGCCAGCATGGCGCGACTCTTCATTGCCATTCCCCGGCACTCGTGCTTGCTGATCCCGTAAGCGCTCACGTTATACCTCACCCATTCCTCATCGTCAGACGGAAAGCGCTCAAACGCGACACGCCCCTTGGTGTAAGCGAATCCAATACACCCCTCGCCGGGAGGATACGAGAGCCTCCCTGGTCTGTCCAACTCCAAGTTCCGAGAGAATCGCGCTACCGCGTAGAGCCGACTATCATAACAGTAGTAGAAGGTAACGCGTGACGCCGAGAGCAGCACGTCCTCGCGCCCGCCCGAATCGCTCTCCAGCACCAGAAGACGCAACAGACGGTGCGCCTGAACCTTCATAACAGCGCCAATCATCTGGTGGTACTGTTTCTCCCGCTCCTCGGACCACCGGATCTCCTTCCGAAGGTCGTCGTGACGAGCCCCTGCGACAACTCCCCAGACCAGCGACACGACTGACATGCCAGCACCGACGACCAGAAAGGTGTAACCGGGCAGGAACAAGAGCGGCTCCGTCTGAACGGACCAGATACCGAGCAGGATCGCACCGGCCCCTTGGCCCAGGGTTGGCCAACTCCGTCTGAGGAGGGCCATCCACTCCCTGGGTGTGCGCCTGCCCGTAACCATGACGGGGCGGCTCAGGCGGTCGCGTACGCGAGGCGTCTCTTGTCCTTGGCTACCGTCAGATCCACTCTGCCGGAGAGGCTGACAACAGCACCGTTCATGAAGGACTCGGCGACCTCGGCTGCCGCAGCAAAACCCTCTGCCTCAACGACCAGCTCTACCCGGACGGAGTGCAGGGTCGGCGCCTTGCGGATCTCGATGACATCGACGTCAGGCCGCTGCTCCTCAAGCCGACGAGCAGTATCACGCAGCAGGTCTGCAGCAGCGTCAAGATCCTGCCCCTGAGCGAGACCGAGATACGTGGCAGCCTGGTACTTCCTCGCCATGGCCTCCCCTAAATTCTAACTGGTCACCCGGGGGGACATCCCGGCTACCTCGCAGTGTAGCAGGAGCGCACAGGCTCCTGCCGCCTCAGGACCCCACGACCTGCTCGTGGACAGCCCGGTAGGCAGCCCCGACCACGGGTGTGGAGAAGCGCTCACCGATCGTGGCGGCGACCTCGGCCGCACTGGCACCTGCCAGCCGGTCACGGGTCTCCACCACGGCGTCGGCCCAGGCGGCGGGAGCCGCCCCCGCCGCCACGATGCTGCCGTTGCCCTCCTCCACGTACTCCGTCTGCCCCCCGGCGTCAGAGACCACGACGGGACGCCCCGCGACGATGGCCTCGGCAGCGGAGACGAAGAAGTTGTCCCCCCTGGTGGGGCCGAGGAACAGGTCAGCCCGGGCCAGCTCCTCACGCACCCCGGCAGCGTCCAGCGTGCCGGTCAGGCGCACCCGCCCGGCCAGGTCAGGCTGGGCGGCCCGGGCCTCGATCGCGGCCCGCAGCGGCCCCTCCCCCACAAAGGTCATGGTGGCCTCCACGTCCCGGGACACGAGCCCGGCGAGGACCTCCAGGCAGGCAAGAGGGTCCTTGCGCTCCACCAGTCCGCCCACGGTCACCAGGCGCAAGGTCCCGTCCAAGTCCCCGCCCGGACGCTCCCCCCGGCGCGGCACGGGCTCCCCCTGGGGATCCACGATGCAGGGGACAACGACCACGGGGGCCTCCGCCCGGCAAGCCCGGACCGGGGCGGCAAGGTACTCGCACACTGCCGTGACGACGTCGGGACGGCGCAGGGCCGAGGAGACCAGGACCCGCCCCGCCCTCAGCGGCAGGCTCAGCGTGCCGGGGTTGGTCAGGCCCGACCAGTGCTCGGTGTGGACCCACGGCGCAGTCAGCACCCCGGCACAGTCCAGCAGGGTCAGTGGCAGCAGGGAGCTCATGGCCATGGAGTGCACGACGTCAGTGCCCTCGACCAGCCGTGGCAGGGCAGCCGCCGCCTTGGCGACCGAGGCGGGGCTGGCGGGCCGCATGGGCACGCGGACCACGGGAAGCCCCTCGACGGTGACGCGCCGGGTACCGTCGTCCTGGTGGGGCGGCACAAGGTGGACGATGCGAACCTCCTGGCCCGCCCGGGCGATCGCACGGCAGTCCCTGACCACGAAGGAGCCGGAGGAGGGGGCGACGGTGGTGGGCAGCCAGGTCGTCACAACGGTCACACGCATGGGGCTACTGTAGGGCGAGGACGTCCCAGGACGCATGACAGGACGCCGCGACGGGGCGCTGGCTGCCTCCTGCGCGGCTCCCGCACCAAGTCGGCGCCGGGTCCGCACGTGCGGATACCCTGGTCCCATGCGTGTCCTCTCCGTGGTCGGGGCCCGGCCCCAGTTCGTCAAGCTCGCTCCTGTCGACGCCGCCTTCCGGGCGGCGGGCATCGACCACCGGATCGTCCACACCGGCCAGCACTACGACCCGATGCTCTCCGACGTCTTCTTCACCGACCTGGGGATCGCCTCGCCCGACGTGCACCTGGGGGTGGGTTCAGGCACTCACGGACGCCAGACGGGAGCGATGCTGGCAGCCATGGACGAGGCCATCGAGTCCCACCGCCCCGACTGGGTCCTGGTCTACGGGGACACCAACTCCACCCTGGCCGGTGCCCTGTCCGCCGTCAAGCTGCACGTTCCCGTCGCCCACCTGGAGGCAGGCCTGCGCTCCTTCAACCGCTCCATGCCTGAGGAGGTCAACCGGGTCGTGACCGACCACGCGGCTGACCTGCTGCTGACCCCTACGGCGGTGGGCGCCGACCACCTGGCGGCCGAGGGGCTCGCCGAGCGCACCGTGGTGGTGGGTGACGTCATGACCGACGTGCTTCTCCAGGTACGTGACCGTGTGGCTGACGCCCCCTCCCCGGTCATGACCCGGCTCGGCCTGGAGGAGGGCGGGTACTCTCTGGCGACAATCCACCGGGCTGAGAACACCGACGACCCCGAGCGCCTGGCCAGCGTGCTTGACTCCCTGGCCAGCGTGGACCACCCGGTGGTGCTGCTGGCGCACCCGCGCCTGGCAGCCAGGTGCGCCGCCCACGGCCTGGATCTGCCAGTGCAGGGCGTGCGCGGCTCCCTGCTGGTGCACCCGCCGCTGGCCTACCCGGACCTTATCGCCTCCGCCCTGCACGCGCGCGGGGCGGTGACCGACTCCGGCGGGCTGCAGAAGGAGGCCTTCCTCCTGCGGGTTCCCTGCACCACGGTCCGTCCGCAGACCGAGTGGGTGGAGACCGTGGAGCTGGGGTGGAACGTGCTGGTCGAGCCCGGACCGGACCTGGTCGCGGCGGCCTCACGTCCGCGCCCGGCAGAGCCGCTCCCGGACCAGGCCCACCCCTACGGGGACGGGCACGCCGCCCAGCGGGTGGTCGAGGCGCTGCTGGAGAGGGCCTGAAGCGCAGCAGGCGCCGACATCACAGCGACAGCGTCACAGTGTGATGACCTGGCCGCTGTCCGCCGAGGCCAGGACCGCCTCGACGACGTTGAGAGTGGCCACGCCCTCGTCCATGGTGACGTGCCTGGAGCCGACGCCCCGCACCGCGTCGCGGAAGGCCTCCTGCTCCACAGCCAGAGGCTCACGCTTGGCGATGGCGTAACGGATGACATCGCCCTCACTGACCCCGCGGAAGGCCGCCACCTGGTCCCAGGTCGAGGGAACGGTGCCGTTAGCATAGAAGGTCAGGTCGCCGGTCAGGGTATCCGCTACGAAGGAGCCCTTCTCCCCAGTGACGATCGTCAGCCGCTCCTTGAAGGGCGTGAGCCAGTTGACCTCGTGGCACACGATGACGCCGTTGGTCAGGCGACCGGTCGCCACCACCATGTCCTCGGTCTCCCTGCCTGAGCGGTGAGCCACCTGCGCACTGATCTGCGCGTAGGGCGCCCCCGCCACCCAGGCCGTCAGGTCGATGTCGTGCGTGGCCAGGTCCTTGACCACGCCCACGTCGCTGATCCGGGCCGGGAAGGGACCCTGTCGCCGGGTGATCACCTGATAGACCTCCCCCAGGTCGCCACGGTCGAGCCGCTCCCGCAGCGCCCGCAGGGCGGGGTTGCAGCGCTCCACGTAGCCCACGGCTCCCACCAGCCCGCGGGAGGAGAACGCCTGGGCCACACGACGGCCAGCGGCGGCGTCGTGGGCAATGGGCTTCTCCACCATTGTGTGGACCCCCGCCTCTGCCAGGGCCAGGGCCACCTCCTCGTGGAAGACAGTGGGGACAGCCACCATAGCGGCGTCCAGGCCGATGTCGATGAGCGCCTGGACGCTGTCCAGGAGCGGCAGGTCCCCGGCGACCCCGAAGCGGTCACCCCCGGGGTCGGCCACGGCCACCAGGTCCATCCCCTCCGTAGCCCGGATGACCCGGGCGTGGTGACGGCCCATGGAGCCCAGGCCGATGAGTCCCACACGTAGGGGGGCCTGCCCAGCAGGCACCGCGTCACTCACCGCGTCACTCGCTGCGTGGCTCGTCGCAGTCATCTCAGGCACCTGCCTTCACGGTCTCGCTCACGGCCTCCACGACGCGGGCGAGGTCGCCCTCAGTCAGCGAGGGGTGGACCGGCAGGGACAGGCACTCACGGGCCGCCTTCTCCGTCCCCGGCAGCTCCAGCCCCGGGGCGTAGGGGGCCAGGGACTCCAGCCTGTGGTTAGGGATCGGGTAATAGACGCCGGTCCCTATCTGCCACTCGTCTCGCAGAACCGCCTGGACGCGGTCCCGCTCCGCGGCCTCGGCCCCCTCCAGGCGGATGGTGTACTGGTGGTAGACGTGGGTGTAGCCCTCAGGCACGTGCGGGGTCACCACCCCGTCCACTCCTGACAGCCCCTGGTTCAGGGCAGCCGCATTGTCCTGGCGGGCGGCGGTCCACTGCGCGAGCCTGGTCAGCTGGACCCGGCCGACGGCCGCCGACACGTCAGTCATGCGGTTGTTGAGTCCCACCACCTCGTTGGCGTACTGCTTCTCCATGCCCTGGTTGCGGATCAGACGGCAGCGGCGGGCCAGCTCGGGGTCCGAGGTGGTCACCATCCCGCCCTCGATACTGGTCATGTTCTTAGTCGGGTAGAAGGAGAAGGAGCCCCACGCCCCGAAGGTCCCCACAGGCCTGCCGTCGATGGCTGCCGCGTGCGCCTGGGCGGCGTCCTCGAAGACCTGCAAGCCATGACGCCGGGCGATCGCCATGATCTCCGGCATGTTGGCGGGCAGACCGTAGAGATGGACCACCTCGATAGCAGCGGTGCGCTCGGTGACAGCCGCCTCCACCGATGCAGGATCCAGAGTGAAGGTGACGGGGTCGATGTCGGCAAAGACCGGAGTGGCACCCGCGACGGCGACCGAGTTGCCGGTGGCGGCGAAGGTGAAGGAGGGCACGATCACCTCCGCGCCCTCGGGCAGCCTGCTGGCCAGGGTGGCCACGTGCTGGGCGGAGGTGCCGGAGTTGACGGCCACCGACTCCGCCCCGGGTGTCACCTGAGCAGTGAACTCCTCCTCGAAGGCCTTGACCTGAGGACCCTGAACCACCATGCCAGAGGCGATGACGGCGTCGACGGCGTCACGTTCCTCCTGACCGATAAGCGGCTTGGCGGCGGGGATGAACTCGCGTGGCATCAGTGGCTGACCTCTCGAATAGTGTTGTCGGACTCTTCATACAGGGTTTGGGTGGCGGGGCAGCGCCACAGGACGGTGTCCCGGGAGGGGACCCCGCCGGGAAGGTCAGCAGGATCCACGCGCTCCAGCGGCTGACCGGCACGTCCCACCCAACCGACCCGGCGGGCAGGCACGCCGGCCACGAGGGCGTGGGCCGGGACGTCCCTGGTCACGACAGCGCCTGCGGCCACAGTGGCCCAGGCACCGACACGCACCGGGGCCACACACACAGCACGCGCACCGATGGAGGCCCCCTCCTCCACGGTAACCCCCACAGGCTCCCAGTCGCTGGCCGACTTCACCGACCCGTCCGGGTTGACCGCCCGTGGGAAGTGGTCGTTGGTCAGCGTCACGGCGGGGCCGATGAAGACGCCGTCGGCAAGGACGGCGGGCTCGTAGACAAGGGCGTAGTTCTGGACCTTGCAGTGGGCACCCATGGTCACGCCCTCGCCGATGTAGGCCCCGCGCCCCACGACGCAGCCCGCACCGAGGACGGCGTTCTCGCGGACCTGGGCCAGGTGCCAGATGCTTGAGCCCTCACCGATCGTCGCCTCCTCGGAGACGTCGGCGGAGGGGGCGATACGTGTTGCCACGGCGGCTCCTTGCTGAGACGGCAGCCCGGAGGCTGCAGGTACTGTCCGGACCGCCCGCACGGCGCAGGTACCGTCGACCGGGTGGCCGGTGCCCATCTAAGCATGTCCAGGCCGGATCGTCATAGGCGTAGGCACGAGCATGCAAGAATGCAGCAGTGAGCCCCTACGACACCGCCAGCCGGACCGCACCGGCCCAGGACCTTCCTGAGGCCGCCCCGGTCACCGACGCCTGGCTCGTCATCCCCCTGTTCAACGAGGCCCCGGTCGTGCGCGAGGTCGTCACCCAGGCACGCAGCGTGTTCCCCCTCGTGGTAGTCGTGGACGACGGCTCGGCAGACGCCTCGGCAGACGAGGCCGAGGCCGCAGGGGCCGTAGTCATACGCCACCCCATCAACCTGGGCCAGGGCGCAGCGCTCCAGACGGGCTTCAGCTACCTGCTGGAGCGCACCGACGCCACCTACGCGGTGACCTTCGACGCCGACGGCCAGCACTGCGTGACCGACGCGGCCGCGATGGTCCGCGCCGCCCGGGAGGAGGACCTCGCCGTCGTCCTGGGCTCACGGTTCCTGGCGGGAGCCTCCTCGGTGGGCCTGGTGCGGCGGCTCATCCTGCGTACTGCGGCGCTGGTCGGCTCCCGGACCTCGGGGATGCGCCTGACCGACGCCCACAACGGGCTGCGGGTCCTGCGCCGCGACGCCCTGGCCCGCATTGACCTCACTCAGAACCGCATGGCCCACGCCAGCCAGATCGTGCGCCAGATCGGCACCATGTCGCTGCCGTGGCGGGAGTTCCCCGTCACCATCACCTACACAGAGTACTCCCGGGCCAAGGGCCAGTCCCTGTGGAACTCCGTCAACATCCTCGTCGACCTGCTCTTCTCCTGAGCGCCTGACCCTGCAGAGGACGCGGCACCGTGAACCCCCAGATCATTATCCAGTCCCTTCTCATCCTGGCTGTGGCAGCCGTCGGCTGGATGATGCTGCGCACCCCCGGCGGCGCCAGGAACCAGGCCGCCCGCCGCCTGGTCACACTCGCCTTCGTGCTGTTCGCCGTCGCAGCGATCGTCACTCCCTCCCTCATGACCCGGGTCGCGAACATGGTGGGGGTCGGGCGTGGCACCGACCTGCTCCTGTACGCCCTGGTCGTGGCCTTTCTCGCCCAGGTCCTGTCAGCCTTCAGGCGCAACGCAGCCAGAGAGAGGCAGATCACCCGACTGGCGCGCCGGATCGCGCTGGACCAGGCGCCGCAGCCACCAGGCACCACCTCGATCAGCCCCGGGGTCGACCCCGGGGCGGCACCGAGGAGCCCGACCCACGACACCTGAGGCGCCGCCGAGGTAGCGAGGCTAGCGCCGCCGCCTCCCCTGCCTCGCGACTATCTCCTCACGTAGGCGCAGGCCACCAGTAACGGCCCATCTCACCGGCGCCTGCCAGGGGGCTGTGTACTGCCCAGCCATGTAGCGGCGAGCCGACGCGTGGTGGGCGCGGATCATGCGCTCGGGCCGGGACCTCCAGCTCGCGCCCTGCTCATGGACCACCTCGCAGTCCAGCACCTGAAGGTTGACCCACCCGGCCGCGCTCACACGCCGCCCGAGGTCGACGTCCTCAAAGAACATGAAGTAGCTCTCGTCAAAGCCGCCCAGACGTTGCCATGCCGCAGCAGGAAGCAGCAGGCAGGCACCGGAGAGCCAGCCCACCTCCCTCACCATGAGCGCCGACCTGCCGCCCGGAGCAGCGCTCTTGTCGGCCTCGGTGCCCTCAGACCAACCGCTCACCCCGGTCCTGGGCTCAGCCTGGCTATGCGGCTGGCTATGCGGCTGGCTATGCGGCTGGCTGTGGTAGGCCGCGGAGAACGGGTTGGAGGGCCAGAGCCTGCTCAGGAGGGCGTGCCCCGCACCCCCTACCAGCGAGGGCAGCGCCCGTCCCGAGGGGTAGACGGTGCCGTCAGGGTTGAGTATCCGCGGCCCCAGGCACCCGGCACGGGGGCTGGCCAGGCTGGCGTCCACCAAGGCGTCCAGGCTGCCCGGCTGCCAGACCAGGTCCGGGTTGGCCACCACGATCCAGTCCTCGGTCAGGTCAGCAGCCGCGAGGTTCGCCCCGCCCCCATAGCCCCGGTTGGTCCCGTCCCCACTACCCGCGCCCCGTGCGCCCTGGCAGCAGCCTCGACGACGTCGTGGTCCTCGCCGTTGTCGGCGATAACGGTCCTCACCTCCCGCCTGGTCGCGGTCCGCAGGGAGGTGAGGAAGCGGTCCAGCTCCTCCCCGGGGTTGTAGGCGACCGTGACGACACGGACCGTCCCACCACCCGGCGCGGTGGCGGGGTCGTCGGACGCAGCGGGCTGAGGGACAGTTTCAGGTACGGTCACGACCAGGAGCCTAGCGTCACGGGAGCCGTGAGAGGAGTCACTGAGGTCGGACGAAGATCATCGTCAGGATCCTCCCCCAGGAGGAGTAGGAGCCCGGGAGTCCACCTATGATCGCACTGTGCCCAAGGTCGCCCTGCCGCACGCGCGGCACTCGTCAAAGGACCTCGGCCGCCACCTGGCGCGCCGGGTCGCTCTGTGCGTCCTGGCAGTGGTCCTGTTCCTGGTCTCGGGAGTCGGCTTCGCCTGGCAGGACCTGCAGTCTCGAATCAACATCTTCGACGCGGACAGCATCCTGGGGCCTAACCGTCCCGGTGACGACCTCCCGGACAGTTATGAGGGCCGGGCCGTCAACCTCCTGGTCCTGGGGTCGGACACGCGCTCCGGCGACAACAACGTCGACAACTCCCAGGGCAGTGAGGACGTGGCTGTCGCCCGCTCGGACACGGCGATGGTCATGCACATCTCCGCCGACCGCAGCCGTATTGACGTCGTGTCCATCCCCCGCGACACCCTGGTGGACATCCCCTCCTGCACCACCCTGGACGGCGAGACCACGCAGGCCGTCACCAACGGGCAGTTCAACTCCGCCTTCGCCAACGGCGCCGGCACCGGCACCGACCCCAGCTCGGTGGTCTCAGGGGCCGCCTGCGCCCAGAGGACCGTGGAGGACCTCACCGACATCCGCATCGACGACTTCGTCGTGGTGGACTTCGACGGCCTGTCCACCATGGTTGACGCCCTGGGAGGAGTCAACCTCTACGTCGAGGAGGAGATCTCCGACCCGGACTACACCGGCCTGGAGCTGACTCAGGGATGCCACACCCTGGACGGGGCCACGGCCCTGCAGTACTCGCGCGTGCGTCACGGTGTCGGGGACGGCTCCGACATCTCCCGCATCAGTCGTCAGCAGAACCTCATGAGCGCCATGGCGCGGGCAGCCCAGTCCAAGAACCTGCTCGGCGCCAACGAGCTCTACGACTTCGCCACCAGCGTCCTGGAGGCCCTGACAGTCTCCAAGGGCCTGAGCCTGGGGGCACTGGCAGGACTGGGCTCCAGCGTCCAGCAGGTCGGCATGGACAACATGAACTTCGTCGCAATGCCGACCGCAGAGGCCCCCTGGGACGCCAACCGCGTGGTCCCCACCGACGAGGCCGACGACGTCTGGGAGGCGCTGCGCAACGACCAGCCGGTGCCCGATGGCTCCGAGGGCTCTGACGGCACCACAGGTGGCGATAGCGCCACGCCCTCGGCCACCGCCTCACCGGACACTGGCAGCACGGACGGCCCCCAGACGGAAGAGGGCACCGACGGACACGACGCTGCGGACGCCGACACGCCCACCCAGGCTGCCACACCGACGCAGGACCCCCAGGCACAGGCCTCGCAGTCAGCACAGGCTGCGGCAGTCGCCTCCGCCGCACAGCAGTGCGAATAGGGCAGGATCGACCGCGTGACTTCCAGCGACGACTCCCTGCCTCCGTCCATCGCTCCCGGCTCCGGGCAGCCCAGTCAGCCCCGTAGGCAGGTGCGGCCTGCAAGTACCCGTGGCGGCGGCGCCTCCTCACAGCCCCAGCCCGGCGCCTCCTCAGCCCGCTCCAGACGTCCTCACGGGCAGGAGGCAGGAAGCAGCCGCGCAGCAGCACAGGCACAGTCCCCTGCCGTCCAGCCCCCTGGCTCCGGGGAGCCCGAAGCAGGCAGCGCCCTGGGGCGTCAGCCTCGTCGCCCGCACCCGGCCCCTGGAGCCAGCGCGGGCTCTGCTACAAGCCGCAGCAGAGCCCGCGCTGGCTCCAGGGCTGTCCCGCTGAGCAGTGACGCCCCCAGCCAATCGACCCGCCCCGGCATAGCACCTGGACGCCGCCCTGCTGCCACCAGCGCCGCGTCCAGCGACCCGGGCACCCGGGTGATGCCAGCCAGCATGCCCACTGACGTCGCAGGTGACGCACCCTACGAGGCTGGCCCGCCACAGGAAGGAGACACCACCAGGGGGAGACGTCACCATCCCCTGCGCTGGGTCGCGGCCGTCCTCGCTCTTCTCCTCGTCCTGGCGGGTGCCCGAGCGGCTTGGCTGTGGCACGGGGTCTCCTCCGGCCTGCAGAGAGTGGAGGCGCTCTCAGGTGCTGGTGACACCCCCGGCGAAACCTGGCTCGTCGTCGGCTCGGACTCCCGGGCTGACGGCGCGGTCCAGGACGGCACCGAGGGAGCACGGGCCGACTCGATCATGCTGCTCCACAGGGCGGACAACGGGCAGGCCAGCCTGACCACGCTCCCCCGCGACACCTACACCGAGATCCCCGGCTACGGCGGGAACAAGATCAACACCGCCTACGCCTTCGGTGGGCCTCAGCTGCTGGTGGAGACCGTCGAGTCTCTGTCCGGGCTAACCGTGGACCACTACGTCGAGGTCGGGATGGGAGGCGTCTCCCAGATGGTGGACGCGGTCGGCGGGGTCGAGGTGTGCATGGACTACGACGTCGACGACGCTGACTCCGGCCTGGTCTGGGACACCTCACAGGGGACCTGCCAGGAGGTGGACGGGGCCAAGGCCCTGGCCTACGCCCGGATGCGCAAGTCCGACCCCACCGGGGACATCGGGCGCGGCCTGCGTCAGCGTGCGGTTATCTCGGCAGTGGTGAGCAAGGCGGCCTCTGCCTCGACCCTGGTGAGCTTCTCACGACAGGACGCACTGGTGGACTCCGGGACACAGGTCCTCACGGTGGAGGAGGAGGCCGGGGTGGTCGACCTGGGGCAGATGGTCCTCGCCTTCCGCTCTGCCTCAGGTGAGGAGATGACAGGTGCCCCGCCGATCGCAGACCTGGCCTACGCCCCTGGCGGCATCGGTGAGTCCGTGCTTCTCCAGGACACGACGGCGCCGGAGTTCTTCACAGCCCTGCGTGACGGCGAGTTGACCCCACACAGTTTTAACCAGTCGTGACAACACGACCGTCGGCCCGGAGCTGTCGCTCCGGGCCGACGTAGACGGCCTTACCTAGCGGCGCGCGCCCAGGAAGAGAGCCAGCAGGCGGGTCGGGTCAGGCCCAGAAGGTCAGGAGAAGTGGGGGCGGTCCGGGTCCGCCTGCCAGGCAGCGAAGGCCGAGGCGACGATGTCGTCAAGGTCGTGCTCAGCCCGCCAGCCAAGCATCGCCCTGATGCGCTCAGGGTTGCCGATGAGCTGGGGCGGGTCGCCTGCTCGGCGTTCCAGCTCCTCGGGAACGATATTCAGGCCCGTGGCAGCAATGACCCGACTCACCACCTCACGCACGGAGGACCCCTGGCCCGTCCCGACGTTAAAGACGTGCTCGGTCATCTCCTTGCCAGTGACCATAGTGTCCAGCGCGGCGACGTGGGCGACAGCAAGGTCCTGCACGTGGATGTAGTCGCGGATGCACGTGCCGTCAGGGGTGGGGTAGTCGGTGCCGAAGATCTTAGGGGCCTCCCCCTTGGCGAGCCGCTCCAGCACCATGGGAATAAGGTTGAGAGTCGCCATGTCCCCCAGGTCCTCCCATCCCGCACCAGCCACGTTGAAGTAGCGCAGGCCTACCCAGCGCAGCCCCCAGGCCCGCTGGGCGTCAGCCAGCATCCACTCCCCGATAAGCTTGGTCTCACCGTAAGGGTTGATGGGACGGCACTCGGTCTCCTCGAGCACGACCTCCACCGGAGGCATCCCGTAGACCGCCGCCGAGGAGGAGAAGATCATCTGCCTCACGCCCGAGCGCTCCATAGCGACCAGCATGTTGGCCAGGCCACCGACGTTCTGCTGGTAGTACCAGGCAGGGCGCTGTACCGACTCCCCAACCTGCTTGCGAGCGGCAAAGTGGACGACGGCGGTCACTGCCCGGGAGGCCATGAGGTCAGTCAGCGCATCCTCAGCCTCACCGTCGGCGACGTCCAGAGTGACCAGAGACGCCCCCTCCACCCGCGACGCCGCCCCGTAGGAGAGGTCGTCCACGACGACGACGTCCTCACCACGCTCAAGAAGAAGTCGGACGACATGGGCACCGATGTACCCGGCACCACCGGCAACAAGAATGCTCATACCAGCATGTTACACAGCGATCCCCGGAAAACGGTAAACCCCCGTCAGCGGGACGGGCTGGGCTCCCGCAGGGAGGCGCCCTTGGCCCGGGCCTCGCGCCTCATGCGCTCCTGGTAGTCCCGCATCGCCGCGCGCAGGCGCAGGGCCTGCGGCCCCTCGCCGGCTCCCAGGATCCGGGCCGCGAGCAGCCCGGCGTTGCGGGCTCCACCCACCGACACGGTGGCCACCGGCACACCAGCGGGCATCTGGACGATCGACAGCAGTGAGTCCAGGCCGTCCAGGTGCCGGAGCGGAACCGGCACGCCGATGACCGGCAGCTCGGTGACGGCCGCCAGCATTCCTGGAAGATGAGCCGCTCCCCCGGCCCCGGCAATGATGACCCTCAGCCCGCGTCCTGCGGCGTCCTGACCGTAGCCGAGCATATCGACGGGCATCCGGTGGGCGGAGACGACGTCGGCCTCGTAGGGGACACCCAGCTCGTCAAGAGCCTCTGCGGCAGCGCTCATGACCGGCCAGTCGGAGTCCGAGCCCATGACGACACCAACCAGTGGCGCCCCAGCGGCCGGACCAGCCGCTGACGCCTGCCCCCCGGCCGACGTCCCTGGCGCCTCCCTCTGCGAGCCACCCGCCGGGCCGTCCTGCGACCCACCCGTGTGCTGCGCCTGCGCAGCCTGTGCTGTCGTGCCTGTCATCGGCCTTCCCTCCTCACACTCCAGGCCCCACACTACAAGCCGCATCGGGTCGCAGCACCCGGTAGCAGCCCCGGTCAGCCCTCGCTGTACTTCCCTGGGAGCCGTCCAGGAGAGGCTCAGCCCTCGCCACGCAGGACGGCGACGACCTCACGAGCCCGCTCCAAGGCGTCCTGCGGAGTCTCGGTCGGGGCCACCGTGAGGTTGACGTGCCCGAGCTTACGACCCGGTCGCCAGCTCTTTCCGTAGAGGTGGATGCGGGCACGAGGCTCCAGGGCCAGCGCCCGGGCCAGGGCGTCCTCTCCCGGAGGCTGAGGTCCCCCGAGGAGGTTGACCATGACAGTAGCCGCAGCCGTGAGCGCGGCAGACCCGAGGGGAAGGCCGAGCACGGCACGCAGGTGCTGGGCAAACTGGCTGGTCACGGCACCGTCCTGCGTCCAGTGTCCGGAGTTGTGAGGCCGTGTGGCCAGCTCGTTGACGTAGAGACGGGCAGGCCCGTCCGGCTCCTCCACGCAGAACATCTCTACAGCAAGCACCCCGGTAACCTGGAACTCCTCCGCCACCGTACGCGCGATGCGTTGCGCCTCCTCGGCAGCAACGGGGTCCAGCCCAGGAGCGGGAGCCACGGCCTCCACACACATACCTGAGGCCTGGACGGTCTGAACCGCTGGCCAGGCCTCCACCTGCCCTCGGGGGCTGCGAGCGACCAGCACGGCCAGCTCCCGGGAGAACGGGACTGCCTGCTCCACCAGGAGGCTGGTGACCGCGCCTCCTCCCAGGCTGCCCCCGCCTCCGGTCGAGGACCCGGTGTCGCCAGCGGCTGCCGCGGCCACGGCTGTCAGCCAGTCACGGGCAGGCCCCTCATCCAGGGCTGCGGCGTCGTGGACCAGCAGCACACCGTGGCCGTCGTAGCCGCCACGAGGAGTCTTGAGCACCACCGGCCACCCGTGGACCTCGGCGAAGGCACGTACGTCAGCAGCCATCGTGTCCGCTGTCACCCCAGCCGTCGACTCAGGCACCGCCTCAGCCGCCGACGTCCCCGCACGGCGTACCGTCCCACCAGCCATGGCCCCGACCTCGGCCCAGGCTGGCTGCGGCAGCCCCGCCCTGGCCACGGCCTGACGCATCACACGTTTGTCCTGGGCTAGCAGGAGCGCCTGGGGCGAGGGCTGGACACTGAGCCCCTCGGACTGCAGAGACGTCAGGAGGGAGGTGTCCTGGTGCTCGTGCTCAAAGGTGAGGACATCGGCGGCCTGTCCCGCGCAGAAGCCACGGGCGCCCTCGGCCTCCTCGCCGTGGCGACCTGAGACGAGCCTGCGCAGCGCGGTCGCGTCATCGGCCGCACCAACCGGGGCGTCCACGGTAACCTGACCCGCAGAGCCCTCACCGGACTCGACCAGTACTCGCAGGTGGATACCGAGGGCACTGGCCTCCTCCTGCATCATGCGGGCCAGCTGCCCGCCCCCGACAACAGCTACGACAGGTGTGGTCACGCCCCACAGGCTACCCGTAGGGTGTGCCTGGTGACGTCACCTACCCGCTCCCACACGGATGAGGACCCTGCCGACGCCGTCCCGTCCGGTCCCGCCGCTTCCCAGGCGCCCTCGGCAGCCAGCAGGCTCGCGGGCCACCTGGTGGGCCTACCCAGGCCCGCTCAGGTCCTGGCGGTGTGGGCGGCCTGCTCCACCCTGACCTTCCTCGTCCTGAGGCTGTCCGCACAGGACACGCCCGCAACTGCCTGGGCCGGGGCTGCTCCCGGGTGGCAGGAGCACATGTCCTTCTGGGACGCGGGCTGGTACGAGAGGATCGCCCGAGAGGGCTACCCGCGTCGCCTCCCTGTGGATGCCCAGGGAGACGTGACACAGAACACCTGGGCCTTCATGCCGCTACTGCCCACGCTGGCCCACGGGCTGACCTGGGTGACGGGCTGGTCCTTCTACACCTGTGCCGCGCTCATCTCCATCGTCGCCTCTGCGGCAGCAGCCCTGGCCATGGACTGGTGGCTGTCACCCCGCACGGGCAGCCGGGCCTCGTTGTGGGCGGTGGCGCTGCTGTGGGGCTCCCCCTGCGCGCCCGTCCTCCAGGTCCCCTACGCAGAGGCACTGACCTTGCTGACGGTCTCCCTGGCACTAGGCCTGACAGACCGTGGGCGGCCGCTGGCAGCGGCACCGTTCACCGTCCTGGCCGCCTTCTCCCGTCCCGTGGGTGTCCCCCTAGGAGCAGCCCTCGGCCTGTGGTGGGCGTGGCAGGAGGCGTGCTCTCACGGATGGATCCCGCGACGGAGCCTGAGCCTGCCGGTTGGGGGACCTTCCGACGAGTCACCGTCACGGCACAGCCTGCTGGCCCTGAGCCTGCTGTCCTGCGCCGCCTCCCTGGCCTGGCCCGCCCTGGCCTGGGCCTCAACCGGGCGGGCGGACGCCTACACGGCCACGGAGACGGCCTGGCGCGGCGGAGACCTCGTCCCCTTCACACCCTGGCTGACACGCTCAGGGTGGTGGGTGGGTCACCACCTGTCCTGGCTGCTTCTCCTCCTGGTCCTGGCAGGCGCGGTCCTTCTCCTGACCGCACCTGCGCTGCGCCGCCTCGGGGCTGCGGCCTGGTTCTGGTGCCTGGGCTACATCCTCTACCTGCTGGCCTTCTTCGACCCGACGTCCTCGGTACTACGAATCCTCCTACCTCTGGCTCCCGTGGCCTGGAGCCTGGCACGACGAGCACGGACCACGCGCGCGCGTGCGGCACTCCTGCTGGCTGGCCTCGTCGGCCAGTTGTTCTGGGTGTCCTGGGTCTGGGCCCTGGGCAGCGTGGAGATCCAGTGGGTCCCCTAGAGCAGCCTCACCGCCCCGGTGAACCCACCTGTGCCACGTGCCGCTGTGCCTTCCGACAACACGGCACCCACGAGCAGGTGGCGCACGGTCCACCAAATCTTCCCTAGGATGCCCTCCATGTCCGCAGCACCTCCCCCTACCTCAGCCAGGGACCGGGTGGTGGCGTGGGTGCGCGAGCTTGTCCAGTTCGGTCTGGTGGGCGCGTCGGCCTTCCTTATCGACATCAGCCTGTTCAACCTGCTCCAGCGCGGCCCCGTCGCGGTCCTGGCCGGCCACCCCAACACCGCCAACGCGGTTGCGGCCGCAACCGCGACCGCGTACTCCTGGGTAGCGAACCGGATGTGGACCTACCGTGGCCGCACTCAGGACAACCTGGCACGCGAGGCGCTCCTCTTCGCCAGCGCCAACCTCGGGGGCCTGGTCATCACCCAGTCCTGCCTCCTGGCGACGCACCACCTCCTGGGCCTGACCTCCGCGCTGGCGGACAACATCGCCGCCTACGTCGTCGGTTTCGTCCTGAGCACAGCCTTCCGGTTCCTGTTCTACCACTACGTCGTCTTCACCGGGACACCGCAGCGCCCCGGCCCGCCGACCTCAGCCGACGCCACGCCCGCCAGCACCAGACCATCCGACGCTACACCGGTATCGGCCGGCACCGCTGCCAGCCAGCAACCCAGCGGCGCAGACCACCTCTCACAGGGCACCTCATAGAGCCTGCTGCCTCGCCATAACCTCGGCACCGGGGGCACCGGTGAGGTAGCCGTCGGAAAACCGTGCTCATGAGGAGCCCGGCACCGACGCGGAGCCGACGGCGGACTCACCGGGCCCGCGACGACGACGCTCAGAACCGACGTCGACGTCCCACTGAGACCAGCGCGCCCTGCGGCAGCACGTTGTTGGGGTCCAGCGACTTGGGCACGGCGTTGAGGAGGACGGAGAAGACGGCTGGGCACCGCCGGGAGAGCTCGATACGGCCACCGTCGGCCTCCACAAGGTCTTTGGCCAGAGCCAGCCCCACCCCGGTGGAGCCGTGGCCGGAGACGTTCCTCTCAAAGACGTGCTGGGCGATGTCCTCCGCCACGCCCTCACCCTGGTCGGCCACGTCGATAAAGACGCCGTGCCCGCCGTTAGCGCTGCGCACGCTGACCTCAGTCGTCCCGGCCCCGTAGCGCAAGGAGTTCTCAATGATGGTGGCCAGCACCTGGGCCAGGGAGCCGGGGGTCGCCAGGACAGGCTGGCGGACCTCGTCAACGAAGGTGAGGCTGCGTCCCGCCGCCTCAAAGGCGGGACCCCACTCCTCCTCCTGCTGGGCAAAGACCTCGCTGAGATGGAGGGCCTCCGTGGTCCCGCCCCCGGTACGGCGGGAGACCTGCAAGAGGTCCTCCACCACTCCCGTCAGACGCTCCACCTGCTCCAGGCAGGCCCGGGCCTCCTTGCGTACCTCCTCCTCCGAGGCAAGAAGCTCGATCTCCTCCAGCCTCAGCGACAGGCTGGTCAGCGGGGTGCGCAGCTGGTGGGAGGCGTCGGAGGCAAACTGCCGCTCGGCGGCCAGGCGCCCCGCGACACGCTCGGCGGAGCGCACCAGCTCAGCCTGGACCAGGTCGATCTCCTCGATCCCGGAGGAACGCAGCCGGGGCCGGACCTGGCCGCTGCCCAGCTGCTCCGCCTCGGCCGCCAGGTAGATCAACGGCGCTGAGATACGCCGGGCCGCCTTGGAGGCCACGACGGAGGCCGCCGCTACGGCCACCGAGCTCAGGGCGACCAGGGTGAGCAGGACCGTAGCCACCACCTGGATCCGAGCGCTGCCGCCAGCCGTGGTGCGCAGGGCGATAATGACCCAGGCACCCCCCAGAGGCACCCCCAGGAGGATCACCGCCACCAGGACCGTCCTCATAGTCATCGCCATTGCTCGACGGCGCATGCGCGTCCCCTCCTCTGTGGCTCGGCAGCCCTCCCAAGGCGATTATCCGCGAACCCTGCCCGCCCCAGCAGGACGCCCGCAGGGCGGGTTGCCCGCCCCGGACGGCCTCACCACCCGCCAGCACGTGGCCGGGACACTGCTCACCCCTCGGCCAGGCAGTATCCCTCGCCCTGGGCGAGCAGCCGACGCGGGGCGTCCTCGTCGTCACCCAGCTTGCGCCGCAGCCAGGCGACGTGCATCTGGAGCGTCTGGGGAGTCCCCGTGGGGTCCTCCCCCCAGACCTCCTTGAGGACGTCCTCAGCCTGGACGACCGCACCGCCGCCACGCACGAGCACCCGTAGCAGCTCGAACTCACGCGTGGTCAGCTGCAGCTCGCGAGAGGCGACAAAGGCCCTGTGGGCGGCAACATCCACCCGGATGTCCCCGATGGTCAGCTCGTCCTCCGTGGCCTCCCCGGAGGCGCGGCGCACCTGGGCACGCACTCGGGCCAGGAGCTCGGCGAGGCGGAAGGGCTTGGTGACGTAGTCGTCGGCACCAGCGTCGAGCCCAACCACGAGATCCGTGTCCTCGCTGCGCGCTGTCAGCATCAGGATAGGAATGGTGAGTCCCTGGGCGCGCACCTGCCGGGCGACGTCCAGGCCGTCGACGTCAGGCAGACCGAGGTCAAGCACGATGATGTCAGCGCTGGCAACCTCCTCCAGGGCACCCTTGCCGGTGCCGTGAGTGAGAACGGCGTAGCCCTCCCGACCGAAGGCCCGGGCGAGCGGCTCGGAGATAGCGGGGTCGTCTTCGACAAGCAGAACTGTGGTCACGCTAGTGATCGTAAGCGACAACGGGGCGTGACGTCATCATCCTGGAGACGGATAAAGACACACGTGGGTCGCCTCACGGCAGTGGGAACCGGATTGCCCGCGCAGAATGTGCCAGGAGCCCACAGGACGCCCGGCATCAGTACACGCGCGGGTCAGGCCCCCGGGCCGGGCAGACGCGGCCTCGCGCTCAGACCCGCTCCAGGGACCAGGGAATGATCTGTCCCAGGCCCTTGGCAACAACCTCGTGGCACTGCCCCACCCGGTAGCGGGAGGCCACCGGGCCGTGAAGAATGGCCATGGCTGTGGCCTCGTCCATGCGTATCCCCCCCGGCTCCGCAGCGTCCACCAGCCGGGAGGCCAGGTTGACGGTAGGGCCGAAGACGTCCCCGGAGCGTGAGACCACGCGTCCCTGGACCAGGGAGGCGCGTACACGGATCGCCTCGGGACCGCTCTGGAGCTCCTCGACCAGGGACGTGACCACGTCCGCCGCAGTAGGCAAGTCGTCTGAGATATACATCACAGCATCCCCGATAGTCTTGACCACCCTGGCCCCACGGGAGGTGACGACATCGCGCGCCGTGTTCTCAAAGTCCTCCAGCATGAGGGTGAGGTCCTGCTTACCCATCCGCTGGGCCCGCTGGGTGAAGGACACGATGTCGACAAACCCCAGGGAACGGGTCAGAGGGTAGAGATCAGGACCCGCCTCCTCCTGGCCGCGGGTAGCGACCTCCGCATCGGTGCGGCCGATGAGGGAGGCCAGGTGGCGCCGCCAGGCGTAGGTCAGCTGGCGGGAGAGGATCTCGATCATCTCCCCGACACGGTCCAGCGCAACCAGCCGCGCCGAGGTGTCGTCCAGCCTCAGCCGGTCGCCGATGTCAGCCACGAGAGTCTCCAGCTCCCACAGGACCAGCCTGTCCATCGTGTAGGACTGCGCGCGCAGCAGCTCCAGGGCGCTGGGCAGCCGCATCCGGAAGGAGCCCTCCTCGTTGATGAGGGCAAGCGTGTCACGCAGGGCGTCGACGTCATGGCGGGTAAAGCAGACCTCGTCGGGGGCGACGTCGGCGAACCCCATGGCCCGCCAGAAGCGCTGGGCTGTCTCGAGGCTGGCGCCCGCCTGCTCGGCGACTTGCGCGAGCGTCAGGCTGGGGCGCTCACCCAGCAGCAGCCTCTCGTGGCCCGCAAGGGTGGCCCAGTCCTCAGCCCTGGAAAGTTGCGGCTGTCGGCCCCGGGGGCTCTGTCCGTCCCGTCTCACCACGACAGAGTAGCGCGGGTCACACGGCGATGCTTGTCATCGCCACAGCCTCACAGTACGTTATCCAGAATTTCGCCCGTGGCGGTCACAACGTGGTTTCCGAGAGGTCCTGGCGCCGTACTGAGACCTCACCAGCGCGAAGACACTGCGGCCCGTCGGGGGTGTCCACCACCAGCTCAGGAGTGACGTCCCTGGCGGTACCACGTACCACCCCCGCAGGAGACCGGACACTGACCTGCTGACCCAGGGTCGTGCAGACCGCCCGCAGCTCCCGTCCCAGGTGGCCGTCACCGGCGTCGGGGTCCCCTCCCGCATCCTCCCACTGCCCCACACGGGCCGCCAGGGTGCGACCCAGCAGCGCCATTACGTCCTCAGGTCGTGCCGAGGAGCCCAGTAGGCGCAGAGAGGTCGCCCAGGGCACCGGCAGGCCTTCACTGTCCTGGCCGACGTTGACCCCAATCCCCAGGACGACACCAGGCGCCTGCACCCGGCAGGCCGCGGCCTCGTCCGCGGCAGCGCCCTGCGAGCCGTCGCGCCCGGCAGCCGCTCCCTCAGCGGAGGAGGCCGGGCCGACGCCGGGGACCACCAGCTCCGCCAGGACCCCGGCGACCTTGCGCGTGCCCGCCCACCCGGGCACGTCAGGGACGTCAGCGCCCTCGGGAACGGCAACGACGTCATTGGGCCACTTCAGGCCCAGCCTCCACGGCACGCCCTCCGTCAGCGGCAGCAGGCTCTCACGCACGGCCAGTCCCGCCACGAGCGGCAGCCAGTCCAGCCGGTCCGCTCCCACCAGGGGCCTGAGGACCACCGAGACCGTCAGCGCCCCCTCAGCCGGCGTCTGCCAGGAGCGTCCCTGGCGCCCCCTGCCTGCGGTCTGCCGGAGCGCCCGTAGCGCAGACAGGTGCGGCCACCCCTCCTCGCCGCGAACGAGCGCATCATGCAGGTCGTCCTGGGTGGAAGCGGTCTCCGGCACCGTCACGACCCGACGAAAGCCTCTGCTGCCTGAGCGGTCATGGTCCACGGCACAACCTTAAGCGCCTACCTCCCCACCGGGAAAGTCCCACCGAGAAAGTCCCGCCGGTGACGTGGCCGCCAGCGGCAGCGGGCCGCTAGAGTGGACAGCGTGATCCTCCTGGCCTCCCAGTCCGTCGGCCGCCTGAGCACCCTGCGCGCCGCAGGGGTCGACCCCCTGGTGCGAGTCTCCCACGTGGACGAGGACACGGTGCTGGAGGAGCTGCGAACCACCTCCCAGGGCCGGGCACACCCTTCCCCCGCTGCCCAGGTCCAGGCCCTGGCCCAGGCCAAGGCGATCGAGGTGGCCGCGCGCACGCTGCCGCAGGAGGCCCAGGTCGTCGTGGGCTGCGACTCCATGCTGGAGATCGACGGGGCCGTCGTCGGCAAGCCAGCCGACGCGCACGTGGCCAGGGACCGCTGGCGCTCCATGCGGGGCCGTAGCGGGGTTATCCACACCGGCCACTTCCTGGTACGCACCTGCGACGGCGCCACGGCCGGCGCGGTGGGCTCGGCCCTTGTACGCTTCGGCTGCCCCACGGACCAGGAGATCGACGCCTACGTGGCCTCCGGCGAGCCGCTGGACTGCGCCGGGGCGTTCACTATTGACGGCCTGGGCGGTGCGTTCATCGACAGCGTCGAGGGCGACCCGCACGCCGTCGTGGGCATCTCACTGCCGCTGCTGCGTCGGCTCCTGGCCGGGCTAGGGGTGACCTGGACGGACCTATGGGAGCGGCAGGCAGCACAGGGATGAGTGCCTCCGGTGCGCGCCACCCCGGCGACGGGTGGGTCCAGTGCCGGTGCGGACAGCGCCACTGGGGCGTCAATGGCGCTGCGGGCCTGCTGGTCTGGCGCCTGGGCGCCGCTACCTCCGGCACCCAGGGACTGGAGGTCCTGCTCCAGCTGCGGGCACCATGGACCCACCACGGCAGTGCCTGGGGACTGCCTGGCGGTGCCGTCGCTGACGGCGAGTCACCCGCGCAGGCGGCACTGCGGGAGTGCCAGGAAGAGACCGGGCTGCCTGCGCAGCTCCTGGTTCTCGGCGGGTCACAGACCCAGCGGCACCCTGACTGGTCCTATACCACCTTTGTGGCCCAGGCGCCCTCAGACCGGGCCTGGGACCACCTGACCCCGGCGGACGCGGAGTCCGTCGCCCTGGCGTGGAGCCGTCTGGAGCCCCGGGAGGACCGCACCACCTGGAAGGTGCCGCGCCCGGCACGGACCTGGGGTGACATGCCTGTGCTGCCTGCCCTGGCCGCCGTGTGGGACCAGCTCGCCTCCCTCCTGCCGCCACCGCGCGCCTCACAAGGCACACACGACAACCCGACAGCGCAGTCCCCGTAGCAGCACGGCACCCGTGGCGCGCGCAGCTCGTCACTGCGACAAGACGTCACCCCTTCCCCGGTGCCCTGCGCTCGGGCCCCGGGAAGAGCGGGCGGGCACCTCAGGAGACGTCGGCAACGGCGCCCATCAACTCAGCCATCAACGTCAGCTGGTCCCGGCTGAGGCGGTCCAAGAGGTGACGGCGAACCCCGTCGAGGTGGACCGGGGCCACCTCGCGCAGGAAGGCCAGCCCGGCCTCTGTCAGTTCGCAGTTGACGCCGCGCCTGTCCGAGGGACAGGCGACGCGCACCACATAGCCCTCCTTCTCCATCCGCCTCACAGTGTGCGTCAGACGCGAGCGGGAGTGACTGACGTCGTCGGCCAGGGCCGACATGCGCATCGAGCGGTGAGGGGCCTCGGACAGACGCACGAGGATCTCGTACTCGTGCATGGAGATGCCGCACTCGGCCTCAAGGTCGTGGTTGAGTCGGGCGATCACCAAGGTCGAGGCGGCTAGGAAGGAGCGCCACGCCCCCATCTCCACCCCGTCCAGCCGACGGTAGCGATGCTCGCCCTGGCCCCAGGAAGACGGGGGCTGCTGGCCACAGGACTCCTCTGGCTCATGTACCTCCTGGTCAGAGGACTCAGGGGGCGCAGGGGACTCTGTCTGCGTGGTCACTGTCTGGGTCGCGACCAACGTACCCGCTCCTCTCCCGCTCAGCTCCCGCTGCAGCCCCTGCCGGAGCGCGCCCGGAGCCGAGCATCCATTCCTACCTTTATAGCACCTGCTACCTGCGTGAATGTGTTCTTCCAGCCACGCGGACGTGCACCCGAGCACAGGGGGAAAGGGAGACAAAAGCTCGCAGAAACAAGAACGGCCCCCAGCCTGGGGCTGGGGGGACCGGTCCCACTTACCCGCCGCCCCGGCAGGGGGCGAAGGACGGTACAAGAACGCGCTCAGCGGGTCTCCCGGTGCTGCGTGTGCCGTCCACACCGGGAGCAGAACTTGGACAGGGTAAGGCGGTCTGGCGTGTTGCGTCGGTTCTTCTTCGTAATGTAGTTGCGCTCCTTGCACTCCGAGCAGGCCAGAGTGATCTTGGGGCGAACGTCGGTGGACTTGCTGGCCACGGCTGTCTCCTCTGCATAGATCCTCGAGCAGCTGCTGACGCGCTCGAAGCTGACGTAGCGGGGGAGGGACTCGAACCCTCGACCTCACGATTATGAGTCGTGCGCTCTAACCAGCTGAGCTACCTCGCCAATCGGACACGGACGGGAGCCCTCCGCCCCGCCGCGCCAGAGCCCCGAAAGGGAATCGAACCCTTGACCTTCTCCTTACCATGGAGACGCTCTGCCTACTGAGCTATCGGGGCAACGAGCCGAATCGTAGGCAGACCAGAAACGCTCGCGCAATCCAGCCCCCGTGGCTTCGCTCACTGCTGCACCACCTCACCCGGGTGGCTCATGACCACCGAGGTGGCCACAGTGGCGGGTGAGGGATTCGAACCCCCGTAGCATTCCGCGGCTGATTTACAGTCAGCTCCCATTGGCCGCTCGGGCAACCCGCCGTCACCCACGCTCCCCTGAAGCAGGTCACGTGGTGCTGTGGAAGGATAACAAGGTCGGCAGACGCGGCGCCAATCAGCGCTGTGGGACCCTTCTCACACCCGCCAGATCCATGGCACGATGGCCCGACCAGCCCGGGCCGCCCCACGGCACCACCTCCCGGGAGAGGCCCGCAACCGCCACAGCACAGGCTCCGCACCGTCCCCGCAGAAAGGCACTCACACCATGGCATCCGAATCCTCCTTCGACGTCGTCTCCCGCCTTGACCGCCAGGAGGTGGACAACGCCGTCAACCAGTGCGCCAAGGAGATCTCCCAGCGCTACGACTTCCGTGGCGTGGACGCTTCTGTCTCCCTGGACGGAGACGTCATCACCCTGGAGGCCACCAGCCCCGAGCGCGTCCTGGCCATCCTGGACGTCCTGGAGTCCCGGCTCTTCCGCCGCGGGGTCTCGCTGAAGGCCCTCGATCTGGGGGACCGCGAGCCCCGCCCCCAGGGCAGGCTCTACCGGCTGGTCTGCCCGCTGCGGGAGGGGCTGAGCCAGGAGGTAGCCAAGCAGGTCACCAAGGCCGTGCGCGACCAGGGCCCCAAGGGGGTCAAGGCCACCATCCAGGGCGACGAGGTCCGGGTCTCCTCCAAGTCGCGCGACAGCCTCCAGGCAGTGATCACCCTGCTCAAGGAGCTCGACGTGGACGCCGCCCTGCAGTTTGTCAACTACCGCTGACAGTGAGGGGCACCTCACAACCACACGTCGAAACCACTAAGCAGAGGATGATCCTTAGAGATAACCTCTAAGCGGTTCTCGGCGTCAGGCCGAGCCCTCTGTCCCTACTCAGCATCAGCAGGTAGATCCACCATGACTCACCCCACTCCCCCAGGCTCTCCCAGCCCGAGCGGCCTTCCTCCCTACACCGCCAGCCAGCCCTCTCCGGCAGCCGCTTCGCCCAGGAGGCGCCGCAGGCTGTGGATACCTGTCACTCTGGTAGCCGTGCTAGTCCTGGGGGCAGTCGCCGCAGGCGGCATCTACCTGGCTACCCGTACCCCCTCCGTGCCTGCTACGGAGGCGCAAGCCGACCAGTGCATCGACTCCCCCTCAAACGAGAAGCCCGTCGTGGTTGACTGCGACTCCGAGGACGCTGTGTACCGGGTGGTGGCCAACCTCTGGTCAGAGGGCATGACCGACTGCGTCGACGCCCCGGGGACGGAGGCCGTGTTCGAAAAGCTCTGCCTCATCCCCAAGGACAACGACCCCGAGCAGGCGCTGAGCACCGTGGAGGAGGGGGGCTGCCTCACCATTGATGACATTGAGGCAGACTCCCCTGACGCTACCAAGAGCGACTGCGTTCCAGGCGCCTACCCGGTGCAGGCTGTCCTCCACCACATCGACCAGTTCTCCCTGGCGACCGCAGGCATCACCACCGAGCACCCATGCGCTGAGGCGGGAGTCGAGTCGGGGAGCTCCTTCGCGTGGTCGTTCAACCACTACACCATGTTCGGCATCTCCCAGACCGACTACGACTTCGTCTTCTGCCTGGGTGAGCCGCAGGACTAGCCCGTCTGGCTGCAGTGGCGCCTGGGCGTCCCCGGCGCTGTCCCCGGTGCTACTGCCCCGGCCTCTCTCTCATAACAGCTGAATCCTCACAGGTGTACCGGGTCCTTACAGATGACTGACGTGCTCGTCGTTCTGTGAGGACCCGGTACACCTCGGTGCAGCATGTAGCCAGTCCAGACCCTCAGCCTGGGGGCTCGTCCGGCGGTGCCGTCAGGCGAGCCCCCAGGCTCTCTGCCAGCTGCCCGGCCCACCGGAGGTAGTCCTCCTGCCCTCTGCGGCTCAGGCAGTACAGCAGGTTGGACAGCCGGTCCACCAGCTCCCAGGCGTCACGCCGAGCCAGCAGGCGGCGCACTTGCTCGTCATGCTTCTCGCCACTGCCCCCGGCGCCCTCACAGTCCCTGACCAGGTTCCTGCCCTTGTCCGCGGCCTGCGACCGAGCCAGTCGGCTGCGAGCCGCCACGTAGCAGGAGACCATGTCCGTGACTGCCTTCCGGGACAGGTGGGCGTACCAGGGCCCGCCCGTCACCTCTCCTCCGATGAGGGCCAGGTCCTTGGCTGGGTCCCCTGGCCCTGCCCACTCCCAGTCAATAAGCCGGGGGATACCACCGGTGCCCACGACCACGTTGGTGACCACCAGGTCCCCATGGATGAGCGGGTGCAGGGGCACCCCCACCGTCACCGGGTCGAGGGTGACCAGCGCCCGCCACCACGGGGCAAGCAGACGCGAGACCCGAGGCTCCTCCAGCACGTCGGGGTGGTGGGACCGCCACCACCCCAGGACCGCCTCGGCCTCTCGCAGGGCACCGGGGTGACGAGCCTGACCGGGCTGGAGCCGAGATCCAGCCGTCCCCTCCCCGGCCGTCTGCGCCCCTCCCAGCAGGTGGTGCAGACGGGCCACCTGCTCTGCCAGGGCACAGGCCAGACGGGGTGTCCACTCCTGCCCAGGTACGACCCGCCCCGGCACGTAGGTGGTCACCACATAGGGGGCACCCAGGGCGTTGTCACTGTCCTCCTCCAGGGCCACACCGTGCGACCCCAGGTCCGGTGGCACACGTGACAGCGCCTCGTACTCCCCTCTCAGGGAGCGGGGCCGCTCCTCGGCGGGACGACGCACCACTCGCACCACGCGTGGCGGTTGGCGCGCTCCCTGCGCAGCCTCCTCTGCCCGTAGCAGCCAGGCGGTGAAGCTCTCGCCAGCCCCCAGCCGGGTGACCGACACGGCTGCGGGCTCCACGCCTGAGACTCGCCCCGCCCTGACCTCGCGCTCAAGACGTGAGGCGAAGTCAGCAGAAAAGTCAGCAGAGCCTGTCAGGGCTGGCAGCGTCCGGGCACCATCCACCCACCCTGTCCTACCACAGGCCCACCACGGCCCCGCCGTTTATGCCAGGCAGGCACGCGGGGAGGCCTCCGCCGCCTTGCTGTCAGTACGCTGTCAGTACCCGGCCATCCTCTCCAGTCGAGCGATGCGCTGGTCCATGGGCGGGTGGGTGGCAAAGAGGTTGCGCACGCGCGAGCCAAAAGGGTTGGCAATCATCATGGCCGAGACCGGCTCGACCTTGGGGCTGGGGGCCAGCGGGGCGGCGTTGACGCCGGTCTCCAGCTTTCGCAGGGCACTAGCCAGCGCCAACGGATCGTGCGTGAGGACGGCACCGTCGTGGTCGGCGTCGAACTCGCGCGTGCGCGAGATGGCAAACTGCGTGAGGGCGGCGGCCATCGGCGCGAGGAGGGCCAGCAGCATGACGACGACAACGTTGCCGCCGTCACGGCGGTCGCGGCCTCCCCCGAACCACAGCGCCATGGTGGAGACCGAGGAGATAACTCCCGCGATCCCCGCCGCCACCGAGCCGGTAAGGATGTCCCGGTTGTACACGTGGGACAGCTCATGCCCCAGCACCCCACGCAGCTCGCGGTCGTTAAGAAGCTGAAGGATGCCCTGGGTACAGCACACAGCGGCGTGCTGGGGGTCGCGTCCGGTGGCAAAGGCGTTGGGGCTCACCGTGGGCGCCACGTAGAGCCTGGGCATCGGCTGCCCGGCCGAGGTGGACAGCTCACGCACGATGGCGTACATCTGCGGGTACTGGGCCTCGGAGACCTCAATCGCCCCCATGGAGCGCACCGCGATCTTGTCGGAGTTCCAGTAGGCGTAGACCGTCTGGGCCACGCCGATAAGCGGCATGACGAACAGCCAGACCGACGACCCTGTGCCCTGGGCCAGGACGTACCCGATCAGAATGAGCAGACCCCACATGCCACCCAGGAGGATGGCGGTCTTGAGGCCGTTGTAATGGCTCGTCCCGTTCATGGTTGAAGGCTATCAAAAGCCTGTACGTATATCCTGACCCCTCCCTGTGAGCCAGCAATGTCCGAACCTCCGGCAGGCTCCTAGGCACCACCTGCCACGCCTCCAGGAACAGGTTAAAGCAGCGGGTCCAGGTGGGAGTCCTCGACAGGCTCCTGCCGAGGGACAGCGGCCAGGAATACGCCGGTCAGGAGCAGGCCGGTCAGAGATAGGCCTCGTAGGCGGGCAGGTCAAGGACCCCGTTTCCGGACAGGCCGATGAGAATGACCTCGCCCTGCCTCGCCTCGCGGGCGTACTCCACAGCGGCTGCTACGGCGTGGGTGGACTCTGGGGCCGGGACGATTCCCTCGCTGCGGGCAAAGAGCAGGCCTGCGGCGAAGGCGTCCTCCTGGGAGACAGCGACACCGTCCATGAGGCCCAGGTGGACCGCGTGGGAGACCATGGGGGCCATGCCGTGGTAGCGCAGGCCCCCGGCGTGGATGGCAGGCGGCACGAAGTCCGCCCCAAGGGTGTACATCTTCATCATCGGGGTCGTGCCAGCGACGTCTCCGACGTCGTAGCGGTACTCCCCCTGGGTGATCGTGGGACACGCCGCGGGCTCGCAGGCGACGACACGGCTGCTGGCGCCCTCGGTGAGGTTGCGCCCGATAAAGGGGAAGGACAGGCCCGCCAGGTTGGAGCCACCACCAGCGCAGCCGAAAACGACGTCGGGCTGGTCCACCCCGGCCTGGCGCAGCTGGGCCACAGCCTCCAGCCCGATCACCGTCTGGTGCAGCATGACGTGGTTGAGTACCGACCCCAGGGCGTAGTGGACGTCATCGCTGGCCGCAGCCACCTCGACCGCCTCGCTGATGGCCATGCCCAGGCTTCCAGTGGTCTGCGGGTCCCGGGCCAGGACGTCCCGGCCCGCCCGGGTCAGGTCAGACGGTGAGGAGTGGCAGGTCGAGCCGTAGACCTCCATCTGGTAGCGCCGGTAGGGCTTGGACTCGTAGGAGGAGCGTACCTGCCACACCTCACAGCTCATCCCGAACAGGGAGCAGGCCAGGGCCAGGGAGGCGCCCCACTGCCCGGCCCCGGTCTCCGTGGTCAGCCGGGTAGTTCCCTCCTGGGCGTTGTACCAGGCCTGGGCGACAGCGGTGTTGGGCTTGTGCGAGCCAGCCGGGCTGACCCCCTCGTACTTGTAGAAGATCCTGCCCCGGGTACCCAGTGCCCGTTCCAGGCGGTCAGCGCGGATAAGCGGGGAGGGACGCCACTTGGCGTAGACCTCACGCACTGCCTGGGGGATCTCGATGAAGCGCTCGGTGGAAAGCTCCTGGTTGATGAGCTCGCGAGGAAACAGGTGCTCAAGGTCCTCCGGGCGCAGCGGCTCACGCGTCCCCGGGTGCAGGGGAGGTGGCACGGGCTCAGGGAAGTCCGCCGCGAGGTTGTACCAGTGTGTGGGGGCAAGGGAGCCGATCGGTGTGGTCATCAAGGTCTCCTGAGTCTTCAGATGCGACCTGGCACCCTGAGGGGATCCTGGTGCGCGGGCAGAAAGCCGTCAGGATACCTCTGTACCCTCGAGCAGGTCGGCCACGGAGCCGGTGGCCATCCCCAGCGCCTCGCCCACGCCACGGGTGTAGAGGACGCCCCCGTAGGTGGTCAGGCCCCGGGCCAGGTCCGGCCGGGCTGTACAGGCCTCCCGCCAGCCCCGGTCCGCCAGGACGGTGACGTAGGGCAGGGTGGCGTTGGTCAGCGCGTAGGTAGAGGTATGGGGGACGGCCCCGGGCATGTTGGTCACGCAGTAGAAGGTGACCTGCTCCACCTCAAAGGTGGGCGCGGCGTGCGTGGTCGGGCGGGAGTCCTCAAAGCAGCCTCCCTGGTCAATGGCGACGTCCACCAGGACACTGCCCGGGCGCATGGCAGCCACCATCTCACGGGTTACCAGGTGGGGTGCCCGCCCCCCGGGCACCAGGGCGGCGCCGATGACGAGGTCTGACTCGGCACAGGCCTGGGCCACGTCCAGCGCCGTGGAGAAGCGGGTACGGATCTGTCCGCCGGAGACCTCCTCGATGTAGCGCATCCTGGTCGGGCTGATGTCGAAGACGGTGACGTCGGCACCCATGCCGTGGCTGACCTGGGCCGCGCACAAGCCTGCGGTCCCACCTCCCAGGACCGCTACCCGTCCCCGACGCACCCCCGAGGCACCGCCCAGGAGCACCCCGGAGCCCCCGCTGGGCCGCAGCAGCTGGTCCGCACCGACCTGGGCAGCCAGGCGCCCGGCGATCTCGGACATGGGGGCCAGGAGCGGCAGGGAGCCGTCGTCAGTCTCGACCGTCTCGTAGGCGACGGAGGTGATCTCGCGAGACAGGAGCTCCTCGGTCAGCCGCCGGTCAGCGGCCAGGTGAAGGTAGGTGAAGAGCACCTGCCCGCGACGCATGTGCTCGTACTCGCACGCCACCGGCTCCTTGACCTTGAGGACCAGGTCCGACTCCGCCCACACCCGTGCAGCCCCCTCTACCAGGACCGCCCCTGCCGCAGCGTAGTCCTGGTCCGCGATCGCCGATCCCAGGCCCGCACCCGTCTGGACACGGACCTCGTGCCCGCGCTGGACCAGCGCGTGGACACCGGCCGGAGTGATCGCGACGCGAAACTCGTTGTCCTTGACCTCAGTGGGGATACCGACTCGCATGGGCCTGCCTTCCGTCAGCGGGGGGCAGCCGACACCCGGCCCCTGCGGCCAGCGCGGCTGGATGACGCGTCCTGACCGCGCACCGGCCGCCAGGCGGCCGGTGCGCGGTCAGGTAGCCGATTCTACGTTGTCCTGGAGACGGTGGGCGACGCGGTGAGGTACACGGTCAGCCTCCGGCTGGCCGATCAGGTCGTCAGGGACCTCCGTGGAGCGCGAGACCGCGGTCATAGCCTCTCGGGCGACCACCTTGACGCGCTCGCGCGGGCCCCGGCCACCCTCGACCTCACCCCAGGCACTGCCAAGCTCGCGCTCGTAGGCGTCCAGCAGTTCCCACCCCTCCCACGTGGTATAGGGCACGCCGCGCTCCTCCAAGAGGGCGACCAGGGCGTCGTGGCCGACCTGGGAGTCCTCCTGCGCGGTCGCGTGGAGAAGCCCGGCGCGGGCATCGGCCACCAGGTTGGCGACAGTCTCCTGGGCGTCAGACTTGGTGGAGCCAATAAGACCCACCGGCCCGCGACGGATCCACCCGGTGGCGTAGACACCGGCGAGCGGCTGGCCGTCCTCTGCGATGACCCGTCCACCCTCGTTGGGCAGCACATGGCGCTCGCGGTCGAAGGGCAGTCCCTCCACCGGGGAGCCCGCGTAGCCCACGGCCCGGTAGACCGCCTGGACCGGCCAGTCCCGGAACTCGCCGGTTCCCACGACGCTGCCGTCCCCGGTCAGGCGAGTGCGCTCGGTACGCAGACCAGTCACGTGCCCGGCCTCGTCGGTAAGAACCTCAGTGGGAGCCTGGAAGAGGTGGATGTGGATCCGGTGGGGGGCAGTGAGGTCCTCCGGCTCCTGCATCGCGTAGCCCTCCAGCGCCTTGACCACCTGGCGCTGCTGGTTGGAGGCGGCCAGGGCAGCCTGGGAGCCCTCGTCGTACTCGAAGTCCTCCTCGTCGACGAGGACATCGACGCCGGGCTGCTTCCCCAGCTCCCGCAGCTCCAGGGGGGTGAACTTGACCTGGGCCGGGCCACGGCGCCCAAAGACATGGACGTCCGTGGTCGGCGCCTCCCGGAGGACCTCAGCCACGTTCTCCGGGATCTCGGTGGTCATGAGGTCTGCCGGGTGCTTGGCCAGCACCCGGGAGATGTCCAGGGCGACGTTACCCACCCCAATGACCGCAACCTCCGTGGCACTGAGGTCCCAGGTCCGGGGGTGGTCCGGGTGCCCGTCGTACCAGGAGACGAAGTCCGCGCCCCCGTAGCACTCAGGAGCCTCCACGCCCGGAATGTCCAGAGGGGCGTCAGTGTCGGCCCCGGTGGCGAAGATCAGGGCGTCGTAGTGCTCGTGCAGCTCAGCCACGGAGACGTCCCTGCCGACCTCCACGTTGCCGATCAGGCGGATGTCGCCGCGTTGAAGAATCTTGTAGAGCGCCACGATGATCTGTTTGATCCGGGGGTGGTCCGGGGCGACCCCGTAGCGCACGAGGCCGTAGGGCGCGGGGAGACGCTCGAACAGGTCGATGGACACGTCCAGCCCAGACTTGACAAGAATGTCTGAGGCGTAGATGCCGGCGGGGCCTGCGCCGATAACGGCAACGGAGAATGGGCGTGGAGTCGGTGTCGTCGGTGTCGTCAATGTCGGTTTCCTGTCAGGTGGGACGGGGCCAGGGTCCTCACCGTCCTGGGGCAGGTACCCGGGGCACAGACCTGTCTTTCCTGTCCTTGCGCCAGGTCAGGGGCTGCACAAACACGTCGAACGTGTCACGAGGGCGGTACCGCGAGACGGCTCGGAGGCCTCCCTAGTGTAGGGACTGACCCGAGCTCAGGACAGCCTTACCCGGACAGGTCCCCGTCACACGGCCTGCAGCCCGACACGGCCAGTGCCACAGGCGCATAGGCAGTCGAGCCGCCTCCGGAGGCCGGGTCCACCAGGGTGAGAGCAGGCGGCGGGACCGGCAGTGCTGCCGACGGTCGCTGCCGATAGTCGCCGCTGACGATACCGGTGAGGATGCTAGGCGGCTCGGTCCACCAGGAGCCGGGCAAACTGCTCCATGCTGTCGCGCACATGGCTGACCCGCTCCTGGGCGTCAGCCACGGCAGCCTCCACGGCGCGGGGGTCGGTGACCTGGCCGGCAGCCAGTCGCTGCCTGGTGCCCTCCAGGACGGCGTCGTGCAGCCCGCCCAGGACCTCCACGGCGTCCCTGGCCCACTCCATCGCCATGCTCCGTGTGCGCTCAAGGACCGGGTGGCTGCGCAGACGCATGACGACGTCGGCCAGCACCGTGTCGTCACCCAGGTCGGCGGTGGACAGGGTGGACAGGATCGACTGCCCGGCGGCATCGAGCTCGCCTGCGGCCAGCGCCTGGCGCAGGAGCAGCACGGGCATCGTGTCCACGCCCTCGCGCAGGTCCGTTCCCGGGGTCTTGCCGGTCGTCTCCGAGTCGCTGATGATGTCAATGACGTCGTCAGCCAGCTGGAAGGCCACCCCGATCTTCTCACCGAAGGCCTCCACCACGTGCTCGGTGCGCCTGCCGGCGCGGGTGAGCATGGCACCGTAGCGGGCGGAGACAGCGATGAGGGAGCCGGTCTTGTCGGCCAGGACCTGGACGTAGTGCTCCACCGGGTCGGTGCCGGCGGGGCGGGGCAGGGTCTCGTGGAGCTGTCCCATGCACAGGCGCTCAAAGGTCTTGGCGTGGGCGAGCACCGCCCGCGGTCCCAGGCCGGCCACAAGCTGGGAGGCACGCGCCACCAGCACGTCCCCGGTCAGGATCGCGGCAGAGTTGCCCCACACCGTCTGAGCGCTGGGGGCGCCCCGTCGCAGCGGCGCCTCGTCCATGACGTCGTCGTGGTAGAGGGTAGCGATATGGGTCAGCTCCACGGCGACGCCTGCGTCGCGGACCTCGTCACCCGCCGCCAGCCCAGGATCCCCCAGCTGTGCGGTGAGGAGGGTCAGTACCGGCCGCAGACGTTTGCCCCCCGCCTCCGCCAGGTGGGAGGTAGGCGGGTTGATCGTCTCGTCTGCACTGGTGACTACCTCTAGGAGGCGGTTCTCGACAGCCTCCAGGGCCGGGGTGATACGTCCCTCCAGCTGGGGGGCGCTCAGGGGCATCGATCCGATCACAGCAGGAGCATAGCCGCCTAGGCGAAGAGTCCGAACGCTGCCTGCGGGAACACGCCCAGCAGCACCGTGACCACCACGGACACGGTCACCGCCGTGGTCACCATCCCCTGGCTGTCCACCACGACCGTGTCCTGCCCGTCCTCCCCCCGGGGCGCGTGGAAGAACATGAGCACGACAAGACGCGCGTAGAAGAAGGCCGAGACGGCCGAGCAGGCCACGCCCACGACGACCAGCCAGGTGCCCCCGCCCAGGACACCTGCGGCGAAGAGGTAGAACTTGGCCATGAACCCGGCGGTGAGAGGAATTCCGGCGAAGGACAGGAGGAAGACCGTCATCGCCCCGGCAGCCCACGGGCTGCGCCGGGCGAGTCCCCTGAAAGAGTCCAGGTCGCTGGCCTCGGCACCCACCGCACCGTCATGACGTGTGCGCACCAGGGAGATGAGGCCAAAGATACCCACGGTGGACACCCCGTAGGTCAGGGCGTAGAAGGTCAGCGGCGCGACAACCAGAGGATTGTCGGTAATGACAGCGATCAGCATGAACCCGGCGTGGGCGACGGCCGAGTAGGCGAGCATGCGCTTGACGTCCTTCTGGACGACACCGACCACGGTCCCTAGGACCATCGTGGCTACTGCAACCGTCCACAGGAAGGGGGCCAGCTGTGCGCTCAGCGGACCCACCACCATGTAGAAGAAGCGCAGCAGCGCGAAGAAGGCCGCCGCCTTGACCCCGGCGGCCATAAATCCGGTAACCGGTGTCGGTGCACCCTGGTAGACGTCGGGGCTCCAGGCGTGAAAGGGCACAGCCGCGATCTTGAACAGCAGGCCCACACAGACCAGAACCAGTCCGGCCAGGAGCAGCCACCCCTCCTGTGCACCCGCCTCGCCCTGGGCGGCTAGGGCGATCGTCTCGTAGTCCACGGCGCCGGACAGCCCGTAGAGAAAGGCGGCCCCCAGTAGCAGGAAGGCAGAGGCGAAGGCGCCCAGGACGAAGTACTTCAGCGCCGCCTCCTGGCTCAGCAGACGGCGGTGCCGGGCCGTGTCCGCCATGATGTACAGCGGCAGGGAGACCATCTCCAGGACGACGAACAGGGTGATGAGGTCGCTGCTGGCCCCGAAGAGCATCATCCCGCCCAGCGAGAGCAGAGCCAGCGGAAAGACCTCGGTCGTGGTCCAGCCCGCGTGCAGGGACTCTGACTCCTCGGCGCTACCGGGACGATCCGCTGCCTGGGCGGCGAAGGCACCGTCACCGACCTCGGTGCGGTCAGCCATGACCAGGACGGACAGGAACCCGATGACCAGCAGAACCGCCTGACTGGACAGGGCAAAGGGGTCCTCAAGGAGCCCGGCCGCGGTGCGGGAGGGACCTTGGAGGTTCATCTGCTCGAAGCGCAGGGTCAAAGCAGCCCCGGAGGCCAGGACAGCCGCCACGCTGAGCAGGGTCTGGGTGGCCAGGCGGGCGCGGCGTGGCACGAACGCCTCCACCAGGACCCCCAGGACCCCGCCGCCAAGGACGATGAGGACCGGGGTCAGGGCTCCCCAGCCGATTACAGGACCGGTGAAGGTCACGTCAGGCTCCCTTCCGTGGCTCGGGCAGCGGTGCGTGTTCGTGCAGGGGCTGCTGCCCCGCGGAGGCCGTGACCTGCGCCGTCGGCTGGCTCACGACCGTGCTGGCCTGCTCCCCGACGTCGTCGAGGAGGTCGGTCAGCGGTGCCGGGACCAGGCCCAGGGCCAGCATGGCCCCCACGACCGGGACCAGCACCAGCCTCTCACGGCCCTCCAGGTCCCCCAGCCCCGTCCTGTCCGGGGAGGGGGCGCCAGTGAAGACCCGCTGGTAGGGCAGCAGGACGTAGACGGCCGCGATGACGACACCGGTCACCGCTGCCACCCCCAGGGGCACCGACACGGAGAAGGTCCCGGTCAGCACCATCCACTCCGGGACGAAGCCGGACAGTCCCGGCAGGGCGATCGAGGCCAGCCCGGAGACCAGGAAGGTCCCCGCCGCCACTGGCATCACACGAGCTAGCCCGCCGAGCTCGGAGATGTTGACGGTCCCGGTGCGCCGGGCGACAAAGCCGGTCACCAGGTAGAGGCCGGCGATGCTCAGGCCGTGGGCGACCATGTAGACCATGGCCCCGGTGGCGGCCACCTGGCTCCCGCTGAAGATACCCAGCACCATGAACCCGAAGTGGCTGACAGAGGTGTAGGAGATGAGGCGGTAGAGGTTGTCCTGGGCGACAGCGGCCAGGCCGCCATAGATGATTGAGACCAGGGCCAGCACCACCACGACCGGGGAGGCCCATCGGGAGGCCTCAGGAAACAGGGGCAGGACCAGGGTGACCATCCCGTAGGTGCCGATCTTGTCCAGCACCCCGATGAGAAGGACAGAGGTGCCGGGTGTGGCCTGCTCGGCGGCATCAGGCAGCCAGGTGTGCAGGGGGACCATGGGTGCCTTGACAGCGAAGGCGATAAAGAAGCTGAGGAACAGCCAACGGGACATGGTCGGGGACAGGGTCAGGTTGCCCGCCATGGTGTCGATGAGGAAGCCGACCTGGTTCTCGGAGGTGTAGATAGCCAGCATGACTACGCCCAGGAGCATGACCAGGCCCCCCGCCAGGGAGTACAGGAGGAACTTCAGGGCTGCGCGCTGACGCCCTGGTCCGCCCAGGCACCCGATGAGGAAGTAAACCGGTACCAGCATCGCCTCGAAGCAGACGTAGAAGAGGAACAGGTCACGTGCGCTGAAGATGACCACCACGAAGGCCTCCAGGGCCAGGACCAGGCCAGTGAGAAGGGCCTGACGCTCCTGGGGGACCTCCTTCCAGGAGGCCAGCAGCACCACCGGTACCAAGACGGCGCCCAGAAGGAGCATGGACAGGCCCAGACCGTTGACACCAAGAGCCCAGTAGGCACCGAAGGAGGGAATCCAGGGGGTGGTCTGCGCCAGCTGGACCGTCCCCGCCTGGGACAGGTCGAACATGCTCAGCGCCCACACCCCCACCGCGAGCACGGCCAGGGACACGGCCAGGCCCAGGAGGCGGGCGTAGCGGCGCAGAGGAGGCAGGAGCCACAGGAGGGCAGCGCCTGCCAGGGGCAGGACCGCCATGATGGTCAGGACGGGCAGCGTTGCGGGAAGAGTCTGCATGTGGCGGTGTCCTCTCAGAGCCTGCTTGCCAGGACGGCGGCCAGGGCAAGGACGGTCCCGCCCAGCATGTACCCGGCGTAGGAGCGCACGTACCCGGACTCGGTACGCCGGAGAAGGCTGCCCGCGGCCGAGGCGGTGACGGCGGCCCCCTCCACGGCCCCATCGACGACGTAGCGCTCGGCGGCCCGCGTGGCCGCGACGAGCCCCTGGCCCGGGCGCATCGCCACGGCCTCGTTGAGGGCGTCCTGGTACATGTCGTGGCGTGCCGCCTCCACCAGGACGCTGCCCGGCTGGACCACGGTGGGCACCTCACGGCGCGCGTACATGACCCAGGCGACCAGCGCCCCCAGGAGCACCAGCGCCAGAGTACCTCCCATGATGAGCGTCACAGGAAGGACCGGCTCGTGGGCGGAGTGGTCCACGTGCCCGGTGACCGGTTCCAGCCAGGTGGTGAAGGCCTCCCCCTGGCTGAGCAGTCCTCCCAGGCCCAGGGAGAAGACCGACAGGACGATAAGCGGGAGGGTCATGAGCCATCCGGACTCATGAGGGTGGACCTCTCCCTCCAGGTCGCTGCTCGTGGTCCACCGGGCCTTGCCGTGGAAGATCATGAAGAAGAGGCGGGACATGTAGAAGGCGGTCAGGCCCGCGCCCAGCAGTGCGACCGTCCCCAGGACCCAGGGCTGAGCACCCTCCCCGGTAAAGGCGGCCTCAATGATCCTGTCCTTGGACCAGAAGCCTGAGAAGGGAGGAACTCCCAGGATGGCGAGCCAGCCGATACCCATCGTCACCCAGGTGACCCGCATAACCCGGTACAAGGCGCCAAAGCGCCGCATGTCCACCTGGTCGCCCATGGCGTGCATGACGCTGCCGGCACCCAGGAAGAGCTGCGCCTTGAAGAAGCCGTGGGTCAACAGGTGGAAGACGGCGACGGCGTAGCCGGCGGGTCCCAGGCCTGCCCCCAGCATCATGTAGCCGATCTGGCTCATCGTGGAGGCCGCCAGGACCTTCTTCATGTCGTCCTTGGCGCAGCCGATGACGGCTCCCAGCACCAGGGTGAGGGCGCCGACAGCGGCTACGGCCACCTGCACCTGCGGCGCCCCCTCCAGGATCGGCCCGGAGCGGACCATAAGGTAGACCCCCGCGGTGACCATGGTGGCAGCGTGAATGAGGGCGGAGACCGGCGTAGGGCCGGCCATGGCGTCGCCCAGCCAGGCCTGGAGCGGGAACTGGGCCGACTTGCCGCAGGCAGCCAGGAGGAGGAACAGACCGATCGCCGTCAGCCACCCGGACGAGACCTCTCCTCGGGCTGCGGCAGGCAGGACGGTGTCGAAGGCGACCGAGCCTACCTGCGACACCAGGGCCATCATGGCCAGCAGCAGGCCCAGGTCGCCGACACGGTTCATGACGAAGGCCTTCTTTGCGGCAACAGCGTTGTCCACGGCCTTCTCCCGCTGGGCACGGGGGGCGTCCGCCTCTGCGGTGTTCCAGAAGCCGATGAGCAGGTAGGAGGCCAGTCCCACGCCCTCCCAGCCGACAAACACGACGACGTAGCTGTCGCCGAGCACCAGCGTCAGCATCGCGGCGACAAACAGGTTGAGGTAGGCGAAGAACCGGCGCCGGTCGCGGTCGTGACCCATGTAGGCCACGGAGTAGAGGTGGATCAGGAAGCCCACAAAGGTCACCAGCACCACAAAGGTCAGGGACAGGGGGTCCACCCGCAGCCCGACGTCCACGGACAGGTCCGCGGAGGAGAACCAGTGCCACAGGCTCACACTGAGGACACGCTCCTGGGAGGGCAGGGCCAGGACCTGGGCCAGGAGCCCCAGTCCCAGGCAAGCGGATACCAACGAGGCCAGAAGACCCAGCCAGTGGCCCCAGGAGTCACTGCGCCGTCCTGCCAGCAGGAGCACCGCGGCGCTAGCCGCCGGCACGGCGACGAGAAGCCAGGCCAGCCCAGCCAGGCCGGTGGCCGGCTGGGCCACGGCCACCGTGTCCGCCGCCAGCACCGGAGAGACCGGGGTAAGGACCCGGGGGGGCACGGGGACGCAGGCAGCCGCGGACGCCGCGGAGGCGATACCGGTCGCAACAGTCATGTCAGTCCTCTCAGCCCTGTCAGCTCTTGAGCAGGTTGACGTCGTCAACCGACGTGGACCTGCGGGTACGGAAGATGGACACGACGATGCTCAGGCCCACTACGACCTCCGCCGCAGCCACGACCATGACGAAGAAGGCGAAGACCTGGCCGGTGAGGTCGCCGTGAAGACGGGAGAAGGTCACCAGGACGAGGTTGACGGCGTTGAGCATGAGCTCGACACCCATGAGCTCGATGATCGCGTTGCGCCGCAGCAGCACGGTCAGCGCACCCAGGGTGAACAGGACGCAGGCCAGGACGATGTAGGCAGCGATAGGAAGAGTCACTGGTCCCCCTTCTCCTTCTCCTCGGTGTCCTCCTCGGCGGCCTCAGCACCCTCGGCCGCCTCCTGCCCGGATGCTGGGCTCTGCGAGGTGTCACGCAGCACAGGTGAGGGTGCCACCGGCTGCTCGACGACAGGCGGGGCCTGGCCCGGCATAGAGGACATCCCGGACCGACCCACTGCTGAGCCGTCGCCAGAGCCGCCTGCGGCCTCCTTCCCTGTGGTCCGGGAGCCGGCCTGGCGTTCAAGAACCTCTCCCGCGCGCTGGGCCACCCCCATCTCAGGGGAGACCTCCGACAGCTCCATGCCCTGGCCACGGGCCCGTAGGACGCGCGGCACGGACTCAGTCACCTCCTGACCGTCAGCACCCAGCGCCGGGGCGGCCACGGTGTTGGTCGAGGCGTAGACACCCGGGACCGGCTTCTGCCCCGGGTGCGCCCCGGTGGCGGCGTAGGCCCGCATCTTCTCCTCGGCTATCTCGGCCTGGCCGCGTCGGGCACGGACCCGCTGGCGGTGCGTCAGCGTCAGGGCGCCCACGGCAGCGACAACCAGGAGGATCCCCGTCAGCTCCATGGTCACCACGTGGTCCCCGAGGAGGACCTCGGCGATCCGGTCCGGAGTAGAGGCGTCTCCACCCTGCAGGCCCGTCGCAGCCGGGAGGGGGGAACGGTGCAGGACGGCAGCCAGGAGGGTCGCCAGCCCCAGGCCCAGCAGGCCGATGAGAGGGAGCTGGTAGGAGCCCCCGGCACCCGCCACAGGCTCCTCCCCGCCCACGCCCACCAGCATGATGACGAACAGGACCAGGGTCATGACCGCCCCTGTGTAGACCACCACCTGGGTCATGCCCAGGAAGGGCGCCTCGTTGGCGATGTAGAGGACGGCCAGAGAGATCATGATGCCGATCATGTTGACAGCCGCCACCACGGCACGCCTGGCGGTGAGCACCCCCAGGCCGCAGGCCACCGTGACCAGGGCGACCACGACAAGCAGGACGCTCTCCCCTACCGACAGGGTGCCAGCCTCGCTCAGGGCGGTAGGTACTGCGGCTGAGACAAAGGAAGGCACCGTGACAGAGGCGGTGACGGCGGTGATAGACGACACGAGGGACGAGGCGGCAGACGGCACGGCAGCTGCCAGGACCAGGGCTAGGACGGGAAGGAGGCTCATCGCGCGGCCTCCCTGGCCACGTCGGACCCGCTGCCAGGACCGTCACCGGCGACCGGGCGGGCAGTGGACAGGGTGGGGTCCTGGGGGCGGGCCTGTCTCACCCAGTCGATCTGCGCCTGGGTGGGACCGGTGACCGCGCCCCGGTAGTAGTCGCCGTCCTCGGTCCCCTCCACCATCGGGTGCGGAGGTGCCACGGCGCCTGCGGGCACGGGAGCCAGGAGGTCGTCCTTGTCGTAGATGAGGCCGGTGCGAGTGGGGCCGACAAGCTCGTCGAAGTCGGTGGACATGGTCAGAGCACGCGTCGGGCAGGCTTCGATACACATGCCGCAGAAGATGCAGCGCAGGTAGTTGATCTGGTAGACGCGCCCGTAGCGCTCTCCCGGCGAGTACTGGGCCCCCGGCTCGTTGGAGGCCGCCTCCACGTAGATGGCGTCGGCCGGGCAGGCCCAGGCGCACAGCTCGCAGCCAATGCACTTCTCCAAGCCGTCGTCGTAGCGGTTGAGCCGGTGGCGCCCGTGGAAGCGGGGCATGACCTGGGCCGGCTCACGGGGGTACTGCTCGGTGACGACCGGGCGGAACATGGAGGAGATCGTGACCCCGTACCCGGCGACGGGAGCAAAGACCCGTGCCAGGAGGGAGGGGGCGTCACGCTGCCACCGGTCGTGGTCGGAGCCGCCCTGGGACTGCGGGCCGGAGGGGCCGCGAGGGGCGGTGGGCTGGTCAGTCATCAGGTCCCTCCTGGGCGTCGGCCGTGAGGTTGGTGGTGGACGACGGCAGTGCCGCTGCGTCCTGGGAGGATCGGTGCGAGGAGAGGTGGCCGTCCTGGTCCCGCACCCTGCCACGCCGGGCTCGCGGGGATGGCGGAAGGTGCTGGCCGGGCAGGGGCGGCACAGGGTAGCCGCCGACAAAGGCCAGGTGCTCCTCCCCGGGGACAGTCACCTCGGCCAGGTCGCTGTCATCCCCGGTACGCGCACCGATGAGCTGCGGCTCCTCAGTCCCGTCCTGCTCCTGGCTGTCAGGCAGCAGGAAGAGAACCACCATGGCCACGAGGAAGACGACGGCGAGCACCAGCAGCAGCGACTGCACCGAGACGCCGGAGAAGGTGCGGTAGGCCTGGACCACGGCTACGAGCACGAACCAGGCCAGGGACACCGGGATGAGGACCTTCCAGCCCAGCCTCATGAACTGGTCGTAGCGGATGCGCACCAGGGTTCCACGGGTCCAGATCATAAAGAACATGACCACCCACACCTTGGCAACGAACCAGAGCATGGGCCACCACCCGCTGTTGGCCCCCTCCCAGAAGCTGGCCAGGAGCACCG
Source organism: Actinomyces lilanjuaniae (assembly GCF_003606385.1). NCBI lineage: Bacteria > Bacillati > Actinomycetota > Actinomycetes > Actinomycetales > Actinomycetaceae > Actinomyces > Actinomyces lilanjuaniae. The sequence goes on from NZ_CP032514.1 coordinate 2,400,564, forward strand.
ACCTCCAGCCTCCCAGGAACAGGGTGACGCACACCGCCGAGACGTTGAACATGTTGATGTACTCCGCCAGGAAGTACCAGGCGAACTTCATGGAGGAGTACTCCACCATGTGCCCGGCCACGAGCTCACCCTCCGCCTCTGGCAGGTCAAAGGGGAGACGGTTGACCTCTCCGACCATCGAGATCACGTAGATGACAAAGCTGGGGAGCATGGCCACCGCCCACCAGACCCTCTCCTGCGCGGAGACGATGCCGGAGGTGGACATCGTCCCCGAGACCAGGAAGACAGTGAGGATAGACAGGCTCATGCTCAGCTCGTAGGAGATGACCTGGGCGGCGCTGCGCACAGCCCCGAACAGGGGGTAGGTGGAGTGGGCAGACCACCCCCCCAGGATGATGCCGTAGACCCCGAAGGCGGTGATAGCCAGGATGTAGAGGACGGAAGCGGGGAAGTCGGTCAGCTGCAAGGGGGTGGTGTGGCCGAGGATGCTCACCTGGGGTCCGAAGGGGATGACCGCGTAGACCATGAAGGCGCTGAACGCGGCAATGACGGGAGCCAGGAGGTAGATGGCTCTCTCGGCCCCCCGCAGCCAGAAGTCCTCCTTCAGGATCAGCTTGCCCGCGTCAGCGACCGCCTGGAGCAGCCCGAAGGGGCCGTTGACGTTGGGACCCAGCCGGGTCTGCATCCGGCCGAGCCCGCGCCGTTCCACCCACAGGACCATAAGGACGCTGAGGATGAGGAAGGCGACGATGAAGACCGCCTTGATGACGGTGAGCCACCAGGTCTCCTGAGAGAAGTCGGCGGCCACGCCTCCGGCACCCGGCTGGGTGGCAGTCGCGAGGAACTGGGTCGTAGTCACCTGGGGACCTCCGCACTGGTTGAGACGCTCACGTAGGAACCGTGCCCTGCCGCCAGGGTCTGGTGCACGACAGAGCCTGCTGAGCACTCCGGCAGCCACACGGAGCCGTCAGCCACACCACCCACGACAGCCGGCAGCGTGACCGCCCCCGCCTCCGTGGAGACCGTGACAGGCTCGCCACCGACCAGCCCCAGCCCGGCAGCAAGATCTGCCCCCACGCGTGCCACCGGGCGCATGGCGGTGGCAGCCAGGAAGGGCTCGCCCTCCAGGAGGCGCCCGGCGTCCAGCATGGGCTTGTGCGTGGCCAGCACCGCAGGCAGGGCGTTGCCTGGCGCCACGTCTGCTGAGACCTGGTCCGCAGCGTCCACGGCGGCGGGAGCCGACGACGCCGAGGAGGAGCGGGAGGCGCCGTCCCCCGGCCGCCCCTGGGTTTCAGGGACGCTGACAGTGTCAGGCCGTACCCCGTCCCACAGCCCCAGCTCGGCGTAGGTGGCGTGGACAGCCTCCAGGCTGTCCACGCCCAGGTCCGAGCCCATCTCCGCAGCCAGCATGCCCAGGACCTGGCGGTCGGTACGCGCGCGAGAGACGTGGGCCTGGCCGAAGGGACGCACTCGCCCCTCCCAGTTGACAAAGGTCCCGTTCTTCTCCACGGCCGGCGCGACGGGGAGGACGACGTCGGCGTACCTGCTGACCTCGGTGCGACGCACCTCCAGCTGCACCAGGAAGCCAGCACCGCTCAGGCCCCTGTCAGCCAGACCGGGGTCGGGCAGGTCCCGCAGGTCCACGCCACCGACGACAGCGCCCTTGAGACTGCCGTCCTCCAAGGCGGACAGGATGGCTCTGGTGTCACGTCCTGGTGCACAGGGAAGGTGGTGGCCCTGCTCCAGGCCCCACGCCTGCTCCACCTGCGTCCGGGCAGCGGTGTCGTCCACGGGCCTGCCCCCGGGCAGCAGGCCCGGCAGCAGGCCTGCCTCCACACCACCACGCTCGCCGGAACGACGCGGGACCCAGGCCAGCCGGGCACTGGTGGCCCTGGCCAGGGTATCCACGGCGGTGAGCAGTCCCGGTACCGCAGCGGCCCGCTCCCCCACCAGGATCGTGGCGCCCTCGGACGACAGCGCCTCTACCAGCCCTGGGTGGCTGGTACTAAGGCCCTCCACCACCCGGGTCTCCTGCCCGGGAGCGCTAAGGACCACGGTCGCGTCCAGCTTACGGGTCCCCCTGGTCAGGCTGGTCGCCACTGTCGCCACCGCGACGCCTCCGGAGCGCACCCCCTTGCGCAGTCGCAGGAACAAGGCTCCGCACTCGTCCTCGGGCTCCAGCGCCACCAGAAGCACCTGCCCGGCCGTCTCCAGGGACCGGTAGGTCACCGCTCCCAGGCCGGTGCCTGCCACCCGGGCGGTCAGGAAGGACTCCTCCTCGGCGCTGTGGTCGCGCACACGCTGGTCGATGTCGTTGGTCCCCAGGACGGCCCGGGCGAATCGGGACCAGGCCCAGCCGTCCTCCAGGGTCAGGCGCGCCCCGGGCAGCAGCCCCACACCGCCGTCGGCCACGGCCTGGGACAGGCCGCGGGCGGCCACGTCCAGGGCGTCAGACCAGGAGGTGGGGACCAGCTCGCCGGTATCCTCCTCGCGCACCAGCGGCACGGTGAGACGGTCCTCCTGGGAGGACCAGGGGAAGGCAAAGCGGTCCTTGTCGGTGATCCACTCCTCGTTGACCTCAGGGTCATCGCCTGCCAGGCGCCGCAGCACCACTCCGCGCCGCATGTCCACCCGGATAGCGGAGCCGGAGGCGTCGTGCTCGGTCACCGAGTCGGTAGAGACCAGGTCCGTGGGCCGGGCGCGGAAGCGGTAGCGGGCGCTGGTCAGCGCGCCGACAGGGCAGATCTGGATGATGTTGCCTGAGAAGTAGGAGGCGAAGGGACGGCCGGAGACGTCCAGCTCCTCAGCACCGTGACCGAGCCCAGGACCTGCGGCCAGGCCGCCGACCACGGCGGGGTCTCCCCCGGGGCCCGTGGCGGAGCCGTCCCCGGCCAGCCCGTGCGCACCGCGGATGGTCTGCTGGTCCGCCTGGCCCGTGTCCCCCGGCTGCCCGGCGTGGTGGGGGTCGTGGAAGTCGAGCACCTGGGTGTCGAAACGACCGATCTGCTCAGAGTACAGTCCCCCGGAGTGCTCGGCACGGCCGTCCATGTCCACGCACGGGTGCCCGCCGCCACGCCCTTGCAGCGCGATAAAGGGGTCGCCGGGAATCTGGTCGGCGAAGCGCACGCAGCGCTGGCACAGGATGCAGCGGTCCCGGTCCAGCAAGATGTTGCTGGTCAGGCGCAGGGGCTTGGGGAAGGTCCGCTTGACGTCAGTAAAGCGAGTGGCCGACTGGGCACCCGAGGCCATGAGCTCTAGGGCCTGGTTCTGCAGCGGGCACTCCCCGCCCTTGTCGCACACGGGGCAGTCCAGGGGATGGTTGACCAGGAGGAACTCCATGGTCCCGGCCTGGGCCTTCGCAGCGACCGCGCTGGTGGCCTGGGTGGAGATCTCCATCCCCTCCATGGCGGTCATGGCGCAGGAGGGCTGGGGCTTGGGCATGGGGCGCACGACCCCGTCGCGCCCGGGCATAGCCACCTCTACCAGGCACTGACGGCAGCTGGCGGAGGGAGCCAGCAGCGGGTGGTCGCAGAACCGGGGGATACGCACCCCCACCTTCTCTGCCGCGCGGATCAGCAGCGTGCCCTTTTCCACGGTCACGGGCATGCCGTCGATGGTTATCGAGACCATCTCGACGGCAGGCTCGCTAGCAGGCGTGGTCGCAGTCGTCTGGGTCATAGCTCACCGTGTGCTTTCGAAGGTGGAGGAGGCGGCGTAGGGGAAGAGCTCGCTGGCAGGCGTGGTGTAACCCGCCTCGAACTCTGTGCGGAACCTCGCGATACCGGACAGGACCGGAGTGGCTGAGGCGTCGCCCAGGGCGCAGAAGGAGCGGCCCGCGATGTTGCCCGCGATGTCCTCCAGCTTGTCCACGTCCCCGGGCAGGCCCCGTCCCGCCTCCAGGCGCAACATGATCTGGCGCATCCAGTAGGTGCCCTCGCGGCAGGGTGTGCACTTGCCACAGGACTCGTGCTGGTAGAACTCGGTCCACCGGGTCACCACGCGCACCACGGAGACGGTGTCGTCAAAGACCTGGAGCGCCCTGGTGCCCAGCATGGAGCCGGCACCGACGACGGACTCGTAGTCCAGGGGGACGTCGAGCTCCTCAGGACCGAAGATCGGGGTCGAGGACCCTCCCGGGACCCAGAACTTCAGCTCGTGGCCGGGACGGACACCGCCGGAGAGCTCGATGAGCTCACGCATGGTAATGCCGAAGGGGGCCTCGTACTGGCCAGGGCGGACGACGTGCCCGGAGACGGAGAAGATCCCGTGCCCCTTGGACTTCTCCGTGCCCATGGCCGAGTACCACCGGGCTCCCCGGGCCAGGATCCCCGGGACAGAGGCAATGGTCTCCACGTTGTTGACTACTGTGGGCCTGGCGTACAGGCCCGCCACCGCCGGGAAGGGGGCTTGAGGCGGGGGTGGCCCCGACGCCCCTCCAGGGAGTCCAGCAGGGCGGTCTCCTCACCGCAGATGTAGGCTCCCGCGCCCGCGTGGGCGGTGATACGCAAGGGCTGGTGCCCATCCAGCCCGAAACCCGTCTCCAGCAGCCCCGCCTCGGCGGCCTCGCGCACCGCAGCCAGGAGGCGACGATAGACATGGGAGACCTCTCCGCGCAGGTAGATAAAGGCGTGGTCGCAGCCGATGGCGCGCGAGGTGATGGCCACGCCCTCCACCAGCGCCTGAGGGTTGGCCATGAGGGTCGGGATGTCCTTGCAGGTCCCCGGCTCGGACTCGTCGGCATTGACCACCAGGTAGCGGGGACCCCCGTCAGGCGGGGGCAGGAAGGACCACTTCAGCCCGGTGGGGAACCCCGCGCCCCCGCGCCCGCGCAGGCCGGACTCCTTGACCAGCTCTACCAGCTCCTCGGGGGACATGGTCAGCGCCCGCTCCAGGCCCTGGTAGCCGCCGTGGGCACGGTAGGTCTCCAGGGTCCAGGACTGCTCGACGTCCCACAAGTCGGTGAGCACCGGGGTCAGGGTGCCCGCAGCGGTGTAGCCGAGCTCCACGGCCTCCTCCGGGGTGCTGGCAGGCGTGTCGCTCACTTGCTGTCCTCCTCACTGGTCTCCCGGGGGGCTGTCCACCCTTGGCTGCGGGCGAGTCCCAGGCCCTGGAGAGAGGGCTGCCCCGCTCCCGGTCCCTCCTGTGCCCGGCCGTCCTCGAAGCCCGCCAGCAGCCGCTCGTTCTCCCGGAAGGTCGGCACCGTCTCGGGGCCTCGCGTGGGGGTCACGTCCTCACCCCGCTCCAGGGCCTCCACCAGGGCCACAGCGCTGGCAGGGGTCTGACGGTCGAAGAACTCCCAGTTGACCATGACCACGGGGGCGTAGTCGCAGGCGGCGTTGCACTCCAGCCGCTCCAGGCTGATGGTGCCGTCCTCGCTGGTCTCGTCGCTGCCCAGCCCGGTGTGGTCCGCCACGGCCTGCCAGACCTCGTCCCCGCCCATGACAGCGCACAGGGCGTTGGTGCACACCCCGACGTGGTACCTGCCCGCCGGGTGGCGGCGGAACTGGCTGTAGAAGGTAGCCACCGCGCTGACCTCGGAGCGGGTGAGGGCCAGGCGGTCCGCGCACAGGGCGATGCCCGCCGGGGAGACGTAGCCGTCCACGCTCTGGATGAGGTGGAGCATGGGGATAAGCGCGCTGCGCTCATGGCCGACCGGGTAGCGTGCGATGATCTCAGCGATGTCGGCGTCGAGCCGGGCCAGGACCCCGGGAGCGTAGCCCAGGGCGGAGGCCGTGACGGCGAGGTCGGCCTCCTGGCCGTCGGCCCCGGCGGGGACCTGTGGCACGGCCGCGCCTGCTCCTGCGGCACCGTTGGCGGTCTCAGTGGTGCTCATCAGCGGTCCACACCTCCCAGGACGGGGTCGATCGAGGCCAGGGCGGGGACGAGGTCGGCGATCATGCCGCCCTCCCCCATCATGGCCACCGACTGCAGGTTGGAGAAGGACGGGTCCCGGAAGTGGACCCGGTAGGGGCGGGTCCCGCCGTCGGAGACGGCGTGGACGCCCAGGACGCCCTTGGCGTGCTCCACCGTCTGGTAGACCTGGCCCGCCGGGACCCGGAAGCCCTGGGTCACCAGCTTGAAGTGGTGGATGAGGGACTCCATCGAGGTACCCATGATCTCGCGGACGTGCTCCAGGGACTGCCCCTGGCCGTCGGTGGCGATCGCCATGCGGGCGGGCCAGGCGATGGTGGGGTCGGCCACCATGGTGGTGTTGGAGGGATCGGTGCCACGAGCACTGATGTCCTCCAGGCGGTCCAGGCACTGGGAGACGATCCTGAGCGACTCGTAGGCCTCATCCAGGCGCAGACGCAGGCGGTTGTAGCAGTCAGAGCGGTCGTAGACGGGGATATCGAAGTCGTAGGTCTCGTAGCCGCAGTAGGGGCTGGTGCGCCGGATGTCTAGGGGGTAGCCAGCGGCACGCAGGCAGGGCCCGGTCAGCCCCAGGGCCAGGCCGCCCGCGAGACTGATCTCTCCCACCCCGATGAACCGGGACTTAAGAATCGGGTTCTCCATGAGCAGCAGCTCGAGCTCGTGGATGTCGTTCTTGATGTCCGGCATGACCGAGCGCACAAACTCCGTGAAGCCTTCGGGGAGGTCCTGGGCCAGCCCCCCGGGGCGGACGAAGGCGTGGTTCATCCTCAGGCCGGAGACCATCTCAAAGGCCTTGAGGATGTTCTCGCGGCACCGGAAGGCGATGGTCATGAGCGTGGTACCACCCATCTCGTTGCCCCCGGTACCCACCGCGACCACGTGGGAGGCGATGCGGTTGAGCTCCATGAGGAGCACACGGGTCACCGTGGCCTTCTCCGGGACGTCCTCGGTGATCCCCAGAAGCCTCTCCACCGCCAGGGCGTAGCCCACCTCCTGGAAGAAGGGGGCCACGTAGTCCATGCGGGTCACGAAGGTCTCGCCCTGGACCCAGGTGCGGTACTCCATGTTCTTCTCGATACCGGTGTGGAGGTAGCCGGTGCCCACACGGACCTCGGTGACAGTCTCCCCGTCAACCTCCAGCACCAGACGCAGCACTCCGTGGGTCGAGGGGTGAACCGGGCCCATATTGAGCACGATGCGGTCGTTGCGTAGACGGTCGGCCTCGTCGCGCGCGGCGATCTGGGCGGCGACCTCGTCCCAGTCCCCCCCACTGAGGGTGAACTGCTCTGCCCCTGCGGCCAGGTTGTCGGTGGCCGGGCCGGTGGCGTGAACGGTGGTACTCATCAGCGGTAGGACCTCCGGGTGTCGGCAGGCGGGGTGGTAGCGCCCCGGTACTCCACGGGGACACCGCCCAGCGGGTAGTCCTTGCGCTGGGGTGGCCCACCCAGTCGTCGGGCATGGCGGTACGCGTCAGGCTGGGGTGTCCGTCGAAGACGATCCCCATAAGGTCCCAGGTCTCACGCTCGTGCCAGTCGTTGCCCGGATAGACGGACACGACGGAGGGTACGTGCGGGTCGGCCTGGGGGCAGGCGACCTGCAGGCGCAGCTGGCGTCCGCCGTGAGTCAGGCTCATCAGCTCCAGGCAGGCGTGGAGCTCGCGCCCCGCAAGCTGGGGGTAGTGCACGCCGCTGGTACCCAGGCACAGCTCGAAGCGCAGGTCCTGGTCATCGCGCAGGGGGCGGACCACGTCGAGCAGGTGCTCCCGGGCAACGAACAGCGTGAGCTCGCCGTGCTCGACCACGACCTTCTCAACAGCCTCGGCCGGGTCCACCCCGGCAGCGACCAGGTCCTCAATGAGGTGGTCGACGACGTCGTCGAACCAGGAGCCGTAGGGACGCGTAGCGGCGGGAGCCAGGGTGGTGACCTCTCGGTGGCCCCCGTAGCCGGAGGTGTCCCCGGCGTCAGCAGCGCCGAACTGGCCCGTGCCGGTGAAGATCACCTCGGCCCGCAGCTCGGGACGCACGGGGGTCCCGGGCACAACCTCGGCAACAGCGGGAACGGCTGCCACAGCCCCCTGGCTACCCTCAGCACCCTTGCCAGCAGCGGGGTCGGCAACGGTCTTGCCAGTCGTGTCACTCATGCCAGCTGCCCCTTCATCTCGTGGAGGGGAGCGGCCTCCAGCGCGGCGGCCTCCACCGCCCGGGCAATCTCCTCACGGTGGCCGAACAGCGGCTTGCGCTCCACCTGGCGGGTCAGCTCCAGCATGGCGTTGAGCAGCATCTCGGGGCGCGGAGGGCAGCCGGGCAGGTAGATATCCACCGGGACGATGTGGTCGCACCCCTGGACGATGGCGTAGTTGTTGAAGATCCCACCGCTGGAGGCACAGGCCCCCATGGAGATGACCCACTTGGGCTCCGGCATGGAGTCGTAGACGTTGCGCACAATGGGCGCCATCTTGTGGGAGACACGGCCGGAGACGATCATGACGTCGGCGTGGCGCGGCGATGCCCGGAAGACCTCCCACCCGAAGCGCGACATGTCAAAGCGGGGGGTACCCGCCGCCATCATCTCAATGGCGCAGCAGGCCAGCCCCATGGTTACCGGCCACATGGACCGGGCCTGCGCCAGGCCTGCCAGCCGCTCCACAGTAGTGAGCAGGAAGCCGGGCGAGTCCACCTCGCTGGCTGCCTGCGCGTAGGGGTCGTCCCGCTTGGAGGGGATGGACGCCATGAAGGCGTTGTGCTTCTTCATGCTCATGACCAGCGTCCTTTCTCAGTCCCAGTCCAGTCCGCCACGGCGCCACTCCAGGACGTAGGGCACCGTGATCAGGGCGATGAAGACAAGCGCGGCACTCAGCCCGAAGAACCCCAGCCGGGCGAAGGCCGTGGCCCAGGGGTAGAGGAAGACCACCTCCACGTCGAAGATGATGAAGGTCATGCCCACCAGGTAGAAGGAGACGGGGAAGCGGCCGTGCTCGGTGTTGGCGGGGGTAGGGTCGATACCGCACTCGTAGTTGGCGACCTTGACCCGATTGCGCCGTCCCGGGCTGATGACGGCGCTCAGCGCGAGCCCCCCGACGGCGACCAGGAGAGCCACCCCGGCCATGATGAGCAGTGACGCGTACGGGTTCATGCTGAGGGCACCATCCTTGTCAGGAGCTGGATGAGGCGGTCGACCCCGTCGCCTCCGCGACGTTCCCAACCGTCCGAGAGAAGCTTGGTCACGACCCGCATGAGGCGTTTGCGCGGCAGCCCGTAGCGGGTGCACAGGCGCATCACCTCCGGGTGCTCGATCAGGGAGACGAAGACTCGTCCCAGGGTGTAGTAGCCCCCCATCTCCGCAGCCAGCGCCCGAGGGTACTGGGCCAGGGCCTGCTCCCGGCCCGCCGTGGTGGAGCGCGCCGCCCCCTGGGCAGCCGCCTCGGCAGCCAGCCGCCCCGACAGGAGCGCCTGGGCGATCCCCTCCCCGTTGAAGGGGGACACCATGCCCCCGGCGTCACCCAGCAGCATGAGGCCACGCTCGTAGTGGGGCCTGCGGTTGAAGGCCATAGGCAGGGCCGCGCTGGCCAGGCGGCCGACCTGGTTGTCCGCAGTCAGCTCCCAGGAGGCAGGGACGTTGCGCATCCAGGCGGCGAAGACTGCCCGGTAGTCGATGCTGCGGGAGGCGGCGGCCGAGGCGCTGGACGCCACCGACCCCAGGCCGACGTTGACCAGCCCGTCCCCGACCGACCAGATCCAGCCGTAGCCCGGCAGGAGGCTGCTGGACCCCGGCGGGCCGTCCCACAGCTCGAGCTGGGACTCCATCCAGGTGTCCTGGGCGCGCGGGGAGCGGAAGTAGGCGCGCACCGCCACCCCCAAGGGCCTGCCACCGTCCTTGGTGCGGCCCACGGCCGTGGCCACCCGGGCTGAGACGCCTCCCGCGTCAATGACTAGCGGGGCCGTGAAGGTGGTCGGCCCCTCAATGGCAGGCTGTGCCACCGAGCGCGAGGGCCGGGCCTCCACGCCGGTAACCTGGCCTCCCCCGGAGGACACCGGCGCGGTGACGGTGACGCCAGTGAGCAGCCGCGCCCCGGCACGCTGGGCGTGGCGGGCCAGGTCCTCGTCAAGGTCGCAGCGCCGCCTGGCCAGGCCGTAGGAGGGAAAGGAGGGCTGCTCGGGCCAGGGAAAGTGGAGCCTGTGACCCCCGCCGACGACCCGTAGGCCCTCGTTGCGCTGCCAGCTCGAGGTATCAACCCCCATCCGGACCAGCTCACGCACCGCCGAGGGGGTCAGCCCGTCTCCGCAGACCTTGTCCCGGCCGAGCCGACTCCTTTCCAGGAGCAGGACGTCCAGGCCGAGGACCGCCAGGTGGTAGGCGGCCGCGGACCCGGCGGGGCCCGCTCCGACGACGATGACGTCAGCCTCTCGCTCGTCACGGCTGACAGCACCTGCCCTCTCAGGAGCCGGGGTACCGGCAGACCGGGCGGCGCGACCGCTTAGCGCCGTGGTCGCCGTCGTCATTACGTCCCCTCTCCTGCACCTGAGCACGACACGCACCACCCTTGGGACCTTCCCCTCGGGAGACGGTGCTGGACCGACTCTACCCAGGGCGACCCTTCCATTTGACCGCACTACCGAGACCGGGGTCTTTCGTTGCCGTGCCGGGAAGACGGGGCAAGCCTCCCACAGCTTCCCCCGCCCCTGTTGCGCACGAATTACGACTTAGCGGAATGACGAATTTCCCTTCCGTCCTCCCCTCCGCACCCCGGGCCGCCCCTGGGCCCAGGACACGGCCCCGGCCTGAGATGATGTCCCCATGAGCCCAGCCTCCCGCCGAGCCAGTCTCGCCAAGGACCCCGGCGAGGTCGCCTCGATGTTCGACGCCGTCGCCCGCCGCTACGACCTCACCAACGACCTCGCCAGCCTGTTCCAGGTACGCATGTGGCGCGCCGTCACCCGCGCCGCCGTGGAGCCGGCGCCGGGCAGGAAGGTCCTGGACCTGGCTGCCGGGACGGGAACCTCCGCCGCCGGGTACGCCGCCGCAGGAGCCCAGGTCCTCGCCTGCGACTTCTCCGCCGGAATGGTCGCTGAGGGCCGACGCCGCCACCCCGGTGTCCACTTCGTGGTCGGGGACGCCATGAACCTCCCGTTCCCCGATGCCTCCTTCGACGTCTCCACGATCTCCTACGGTCTGCGCAACATCCAGGACCCGCTGCGCGCCCTGAAGGAGATGGCCCGCGTGACCCGGCCCGGGGGACGGCTGGTGGTGGCAGAGTTCTCCACACCTGTGCACCCCGTGCTGCGTCGCCTGTACCGCTCCTACCTGGGCACCGTCCTGCCTGCGGCCGCGCACCTGGTGTCCTCCAGCAGCCAGGCCTACGACTACCTGGGCGAGTCGATCCTGGCCTGGCCCGACCAGACCGGGCTAGCCCGGCTCATGCACCAGGCCGGGTGGCGCGGTGTTGGCTACAAAAACCTCTCCGGGGGGATCGTCGCCGTGCACCGGGCGACCCGCCCGCAGGACCGACAGGACTGAGCCCGACCAGTAAGCTGGTCGGCACCTGCCCCGAGCAGGACCAGCCCGGGCAGGCTGGGCGCGCTCAGGAGTCGGGGCGCTCCGCGAGCGTCACCTTCACGTCGCGCGAGGACCCGTCACGGATGACTGTCAGCGTGACTGTGTCCCCAGCAGAGTACTGGCGCACAAAACCTGTCAGGGCGGCGTCCTGGGCGGTGGTCTTGCCGTCGATGGCCACGATGACGTCACCCTTCTCCAGCCCTGCCTCGTCGGCAGGGGAGCCGGACTCCACCGAGGTGACCTCGGCTCCCCCGCGTTCCTCCCCGTCCGCCTGAGCCGTGCCGTTGGTGAGGCCCACTCCCAGGTAGGCGTGGGTGGCGGAGCCGGACTCGATCAGCTGGTCGGCCACCTTCTTGGCGAGATCGCTGGGGATGGCGAACCCGATGCCGATGTTGCCTGAGCTGTCGGCGATGCTGGCAATCGAGCTGGTGATACCGATGACATAGCCCTTCTCGTCGAAGAGGGGTCCTCCGGAGTTGCCCGGGTTGATGGCCGCGTCAATCTGAATGGCGTTGGTGTACACGTTCGCCCCTGGGCCTGAGGCGCCGGAGTCGTCCTCGGAGTTGACCACCGGGCGGTTGAGGGCGGAGATGATCCCTGTGGTAGCCGTGGAGGACAGCCCCAACGGGTTACCGATCGCCATGACGTCCTGGCCGGTGACCAACGAGTCCGAGTTGCCGAACTGGGCCACGGTCAGGTCGTCGGGGGCGTCCACGATCTGGATGACCGCCAGGTCGGTAGCCGGGTCGGTACCGGTGACCTCGGCCTCGTACATCCGTCCATCCGCGAGGGTGACGTAGAGCTGGCGGGCTGTAGAGACGACGTGGTTGTTGGTCAGGACGTGGCCGGAGCTGTCGTAGATAACTCCCGAGCCCACGCCCCCCTCGCTGTCGCCGCTCTCGAAGGTGATGGCGACAACGGCGTTGGACACTGCCGCGACAACCGCCTCCCAGTCCGGGGTCTCGCCCGCGGACTCCACGACCTGGGTCGTGTCCCCGGTGGCGATCGCCGTGGGCGCTGTCGCGGACGCGGCGGGGGAGTCAGAGCCACCGCCGAGCACGGAGCTGACGGCCGCGCCGCCTCCAGCTCCCAGCAGGACGGCCACCGCCGTGGCTCCTGCCAGGGCGCCCCACCCCGGGCCCCGGCGCCGCTCGCCGCCCGAGCCTGACGCCACGGCCGGGCCGACAGCGGGAGCGGCCAGGTCCGGGCCTGTCGTGGCGGAGGAGCCAGCGGCGGGGTAGGGCGCAGCAGCGCCGTAGGACGCCGTAGGCGCTGTGGCAGGCGCTGTGGAGGGTGCTGAGGCTGTGGAGGCCGTGGAGGCCGTCGGGGCAGCGGAGGCCGCAGAGGTAGTGCTGGTAGCGCCGATGGCACCGGCAGTACCGGTGGTGGCTGCCGAGGGGGCGGAGGAGCCGTAGGCGGGGGCGCTGTAGGAGGGAGGAGCCTGAGAAGTACCGTACGAGGCACCGTAGGACGCCCCGTAGCCGGAGCCCGTGGCACCGGCCCCTCCTGCTGTGGGCTGGGTCGCCGTCTCCCCGGAGGCGGCAGGACCAGCAGGCCGCGAGTCGCCCGGACGCGAGGAGGGCCGGGAGAAGTCGTAGCCACCGGGCTCCTGCGCGACACTGGGGCGGGCCTGCCTGGCCTGCTCAGCCCACCCAGCATGTCCGGGCGTCGGGACGCCGGAGGGAGGTGTCTCCGCCTGGTCCGGGTCCAGGGAGGACGGCACCACGGGGGAGGAGGCCGCCCGCTGCCCGTAGGGGAGGGTCTTCTCCTCCTCGGCATAGTCACCGTGGGAGACGGCCTCCTCCTGGCCGGAGCCGACCGGACCGTACCCGCTAGGAGTGGTGTCGTCGTTGCTGGTCATATATGTTTCCTCCTTGAGCCTGCGGCTCCACGGCCCGTCGCCCAGAAGCCAACACCGGCTTCCTGAGGCGCCTCCGACGCGAGCCTGGGCGTCCGCTGTGGATCGTGTAGCCGTCGCGCACCAGACACGTGGGGGAGCCGCTGGCAGGCAGCCGCGTGCTTCCTTCCGTTCCTATCCGTCCGCCCAGGAGGATACCGAAGAACCCTGGCGCACCGAAGCCTCCCGGATCACAATAACGCTGAGCCCCTGCACCGGCTGCTCCAGCAGGTCCCGCAGCTCGGCCGTGCCGGAAGGTAGAAGGGTACGGGCACCAGCGGCCCGGGCCAGCTGCGCCACGTCAACGGCCTGGGGGCGGCAAGGAGCCGCTCCAGGCGCTGGCTGTCGACGACGTCGGCGTACTCCAGGCCGCGCAGGATGCTCCCCCGGAGTCGTCGATGACTACGACCTGGAGGTCCGGCTCAGTCTCGGCGGTCCCGTGCACCAGGGACATGGCGTCGTGCAGAAAGGTAAGGTCCCCATGACCGAGCGCACCGGCGCGCGCGAGCCCACGGCCAGGCCGACAGCAGTGGCCACCGTGCCGTCGATCCCCGCCAGGCCCCGGTTGGCGACAGCGCGGGGAGCAGCCGGGGAGCCAGGCGCGGCGCCGGGGGCGCTGCGGGCGCCGTCCGGGTCGCCCTCCAGGGGCTCCTCACGGCCTGCGGGCGCGGCGAGCCGATCCAGGCGGCGCACTGTCATTGAGGAGCCCACCACCAGCAGGGGCGCCCCCGGCCTCAGGCAGGCCTGCCACACCGCCTCCACCGCCTCGTCGGCGGCACCTGGCCGCACGGCGGGCAGGGCGGACACCGCGTCGTGCCAGGAGCGCAGCCACCCCGGAGGGGCCGCGCCCAGGCCGCAGGCCCGAGCCACGAGCAGCGCCAGGGAAGGGTCGTGGGGCAGGCCAGGACTACGCGACAGCGTGGTGGGGTCGATGTGGACGACCTCGCTCGCAGTCCCGGCGACATCGGTCCAGCGGGCGCGCTCGGCCAGGACCGTCACCGCCAGGTCGTGGCGGCCCAGGAGCGCGGAGACAGGTCGGCTGAGGCTGGGATGGCCGACCACGACGACGTGTTCGGCACGGGAGGCCAGCTCCTGCCCCGCCTGGGTACCCAGGAGCTCGGCGTAGCGTGCCAGGGCGCTGGGGCCGCCCCGGGCCTGGGAGGTTGGCTCGGCCAGCAGCGGCCACCCCAGTGCCTCAGCCAGGGACCGGGCCGTGCGCCCGGTCCCCGGGTGCGGGGTGTCCCCGGCTACGACGAGCCCCCGGGTGCTGGCAGGAGCACCCCGGTCAGCCAGGTCAGCCGGGCCCGGGAGACGCAGGTCCGGCAGACCCGGGACGGCCGCGCGCAGATCCGTGACGGTGCCAGTCATGGGTCGGACGGCGGCGTCGCCAGAGTGCCCGGGCGCAGGGCGGGGAGAGGTAGCGGGACGGTTGGCGGTCTCCACCCCCTGACCAGGGGCGGACGGCTCTCCCGGCTCCTGCTGAGCCGGAGGCACCAGGGGGCCAAGGGCGGGCGGAACCGGGTGTTGACCAGAACCGGGCCGGGGTCGCGGGAGAGTGCGCCCGTGGCAGCGGCGACGGCGCTGCGCACCTGCCCGGCCACGGCGGCCGTCCCCTCCCGTACCCCCAGGTCGGCCGTGAGGTCGGCGGGCAGGTCCACGACGGCACGCACCGCGTCGGCAAAGACCGAGGTCTGCTGCATGGTCTGGTTGGCACCGGTGCCGACCAGCTCGTGGGGACGGTCTGCGCACACCAGGAGGAGCGGGACGCCAGCGGCGTCGGCCTCGCACGCGGCAGGGTGGAGATTAGGCACCGCCGTCCCGGAGGTGGTGACCACGGCCGCCGGGAGCAGGCGCCCCTCCAGGGCGTGGGCGCGCGCCATCCCCAGGGCCATGAACCCGGCACTGCGCTCGTCGAGGACCACGCGCAGCTGCACACGGCCGGCCTCGGCGGCATCGGCCAGCGCCCAGGCCAGAGGGGCATTGCGCGACCCCGGGCACAGCACGGCCTCACGCACCCCCTCAGCCAGGAGCGCGGCCACGACTGCCCGGGCCAGCACCAGCGAGGGCGGCTGCGTACCTGGAGGCGTTGAGAGGGTCACCGGCACAGGATACGGACCGGGTGGCACGCCAGCCGCGAACCCCCTCACGGACGCCCTGTCCGCCTACAGCCTGTCCGCCCGCAGCGACAGGCCGGCCCTGTCCCGTCCGCACCGCCGAGGCCGTGACCTACGTGACACGACCACCTGAGCGACCGCCTGGCAGCCGAGGCCTCCGTGAGGCCCCTGTCTCACAGGGGCAGACCGGCGACGGCGGCAGCAGGGTCACGGGCCTCGCGCTCACGACGTGCCCGCAGCGCCCCCAGAAGGTGGGTCAGGCGCACCTGCCACCGCGCGGTGAGGTCGTCGTGCGCCGCAGCAGCCTGCAGGAGGGTGGTGGAGACGTGGGGGGTGCGCACCGTCAGCACCCCGTCGGTGGCAAGCGTGCTGGGTGCGGCGACGTCGCGGCGCAGCATCCGGACCGTGCCCAGCCCGCAGGCGTGCCCCAGGACCGGCAGGGTCGAGGCCAGGACCGCCCCGGCCCCCACCCCCACAGAGGTGTCCAGCGCGGAGGAGACCACGGCGGGAAGCCCCAGGCGCTCGGCCAGGTCGAGCGAGCGATGGATACCACCCAGGGGGGCGACCTTGAGGACGGCGACGTCGGCGGCCATGCGGCGCGCCACGCGCAGAGGGTCCGCGGACAGGCGGATCGACTCGTCGGCGGCCACGCGCACGTCCACGTCCCGGCGCAAGGCGGCCAGGTCCTCCACGTCTGAGCAGGGCTGCTCCACGTACTCCAGCCCCCCGGCGGCAGCGTCCATGAGCGGCAGGACCGTGCGGGCCGTCTCCAGGTCCCAGGCACCGTTGACGTCAATACGCACCTGCCCGGAGCGCCCGACGGCGTCGCGGACCGCTTCCAGGCGCTCCTGGTCGGCGGCCAGGGCCTGCGGGGAGCCGCTCACCTTGACCTTGGCGGTAGCGGCCCGGAGGCGGTGACCATCTGGTGCGCCTGCCGGGCGCTGACCTCGGGGACGGTGACGTTGACGGGGACCGTCTCCCGGTAGCGCGGCGGGGCGACGTCCCCGCGTGCCTGGGACAGGCCTGCGGCCAGCCAGGGGGCGGAGGCCTCGGCCCCGTGGTCCCAGAAGGGGGACACCTCCCCCCAACCGCCGGGACCGTGGAGGAGCACGCCGTCACGGCGGGTCAGCCCACGGAAGCGGGTCGACAGGGGGATGTCCCACGCGACGGCCCGGTCGATGCCGTCGAGAAGCCCGGTGGGGTCCTGCGCCCGCAGCGCGGCCATATCGATCTCGCCACCGAGTGACGTTGCTGGAGAGGTCACGGACCTAGAATACGAAAAGGTCACAGAAAACACCGCCGACCTGCGCCGGGGAGGTTCCTGGGCGTTGCCAGGGGCGCGCAGGCGGCGCGTGTTGTGACAGCGACCCCGCTCCGTTACAGTTCCGTGATTGCAGCCCCGTACCTGGTACCGACCTGCACCAGGCGGGACAGTAAGCCGACACCTGTGGCCGTGAGAGGACCGTGATGACTGCACCCGGGTACGGTGCCCCGCCGGGCGGACAGGCGCCACAGCCCCCTCCCCCGGCTCCCCCGGGAGCGGTCAGGAGCTACGGCGTGTGGCCCAGCCAGACGGGCACGCCCCCGGCAGGTGGACCTGCGCGCACTCAGGCCTCCAGCGGGCAGGCCCCTCCGGGACGACAGCCTCCGGGGCAGGTGCCTCCCGCCTCTCCCCCACCTCCTCCTGCGCCTCCGTCCGCGCCTGGCCCGGCCCCCGTGCCCGGCGGGGAGCTGGGCCTGGAGTGGTGGGAGGTCCTGGGGGCACGGCTGCGCCGGTGGCGCGGCCTGGCAGTACTGCGCCGCCTCCAGGTGCTGGCCGTGTGGGCGGCGCTGCCGCTGGTCATCGCGGCGGTGGTAGTGGTGCCCTCCCTGCGCTACAGCCTCGGGGCGTGGGCGGGGTGCCTGTGGGTGGTGGTGGCCTGGTTCTGGCTGGCACGCACCAAGTCGGTGCCGTGGCGGCTGGTCTCGGTGGTGTTTGCCGTCTCGGCACCCTGGGCGGGAGTGGTGGCCTGGGTGTCGTCACGGCTGGTGGAGGCCGCCGATGTCTCGATGAGGTCCGTAGAGGCGCAGGTGGTGGCGGCTCCACTGGTCGAGGAGCTGGGCAAGCTGGTGCCGCTGGTGGTCCTGGCCGTGGCGGCGCCGGGACGGGTGCGGCGTCTGCTGGTGTCCGACTGGCTGGTGCTGGGCGTGGCCTGCGGTGCCGGGTTCATGGCGATGGAGGAGGGCGCCAGGCGGCTTGCCTACATGGAGGCCACCGGGCTGGTGTGGACTACGATGGACCGGGCGTTCTGCTCCGTGACCAACAGCTCCGACATGATGGAGTGCATGGGGGCGACGACCTTCGGCCTGTCGCCTTTTTCCGGGGAGTTTCCGGCCGCGCTGTCCTTTGGCGGGCACGCGGTGGTCACCGGCCTGGTGGCGGCGGCCATCGGGGTGGGACGCCACCTGTGGTGGCGCTCCCAGCACCTGGAGGGCACGCCGCGCCAGGCGGCAGCCCTGCGGGCCGTCAGCGTGGTGCTGCCCGTGCTGGCCTGGTGGGTGGCAGTGGTGGACCACGCGGGGCACAACGCCTCTACCGAGAACCTGACCTGGGCCAATACCAAAGGCGAGGCGCCCTCACTCGTGGTCGGGATCACCAGCACGCTCACCGGCGGGGGCGCGGGGCGCGGATGGCTGCTGCTGGCGGTGCTGGTGGCGGCCGCCGTCCTGGACGCGCGCATCCTGTGGGCAGGCGGGTACTCCACCAAGCTCCTGGAGGACGTCGGCGTGTACGACGGCGCCGTGGGCGGGGGCTGGCTGGGCGTGTGGCGGTGGCGGCGGATGGCCGCCCTGCCGCCTACCCGGTGGGGCCGGTGGAGGGCGGACGTGGTGGACGCGCTGCTCCTGCCCCTGGTCGAGGCGCGCCTGGCCTGGCGCGCCCTGGCAGCGGGTAAGGCGCTGGGGCGACACCGGCTGGCGGCCCACACCGTGGTGGGGCTGCGCCAGGCGCGCGAGCTGGCCGCACGCGGGGTCGCTGACAGCGGCCCCGGCCGCTGGTCCGTGGTAGCCCTGGCGCTAGTGGTCTCGGTGGTGGGGGTGGTGGTGCTGGCCGGGGTGCCGTCCCTGGCAGGCGGGCTGCGTGAGTCGCTGACCGCCCCGGGCGGGGTGAGCCTGGCCAGCGTGCTGGACGCGCTGGGCACGTGGTGGGAGTCCCTGTCGCCCCTGGAGCAGGGCCTGCTCATGGTCGCCCTGGGCGCGGCCGTGGTCGCCACCGGCGGGTCCCTGTCACTGGCCTTCACCGCGGGCACCTCCCTGGCCATGCTGGACTCGGCCCACACCGCCGCCGACCTGGCACGCGACCCCAAGGGCACCGTCTCCTCCTACCTGGCCACCCACACCCCCGCCGAGATCGCCGCTGACACCACCCTGTGGCTGGCCACCAAGGCCCTCGGCGGGGCCCTGGGCGCCGCCGGAGGCCTCCTGGCCCGCCACGCAGCCCGGGACCTGGCCGAGCCCCGCCTGTGGCGCAACGCCTCCCTGCTCGACGACCTCCTGCCCGGCCACGGACTCAGACCCGCCTACCCCCACCCCGCACCAGACCCCCGCACCCTGCACCGCGCCCACCACACACACACGCACAGAACACGCAAGCCAGACAGGACCAGCCAGACACACAGCACACCCACAGCCGGGACACGACCCCAGCGAGCCAGACCCCAGCGGCCCAGACCCCAGCCCCAGGACTGGTCCAGCCCCGCCACCCGCCAGGCCTGGTACGACTCCATGAATACCCAGCGCAACCCGCCGAGCACCGAGGCCTACCGCTACCAGCACCGCGTCCTGGGCACCGACGTCGAGCGGGAGCTCGTCGCCGACGACGGGGAGGCCATCATGGCTGACGCCGTCCTGCCCGACGGGACCGCCTACACCGCCTACGACGCCAAGCACACCA